>NZ_JBFOCU010000053.1:0-211827 GCF_040907945.1 Aeromonas sp. s11
GCGTTGGCGGAGCGGGTGAACGGGATTTTGAAAGGAGAGTTATTGTTGCAAAGCCCGCAGGATTTGACGCAAGCGCGGGAAATGGTGCGTGAAGCGGTGGATATTTACAACGCGGAGCGGCCGCATCATGCGTTGAAATACAGAACCCCCGATGCGGTACATCGGGGGTTCTGAGTGGAGCAAAGCTAGCCGAAAATGTGTAAACCTATTTCAGGACTAGACATTGTTGTACGTATAGCAGTGGCAGCTGTTTGGCTAAAAACGGTACTCGATATGGAGGGTATGGCTGTCCAGCCCCGGGTTCTTGTCATACATATAGGCGTTGGACATGTGCTCATACTGATAGCCGATCAGCCAATTCTTGGTGATGGTGTAACCGAGGCCGATACCCAGAGTGAACTGGAAGGGGCCGCCGTAATCCTTGTAGCCGTGGCCGCGAGTGCCAAATTGGTACTGATCGAGCCAGACCATTTCGCCGGGGAGCCAGGTTACCCAGTTACCCCATTGGCATTCGATACGGGCGCCGCCCCCCAGTCTGGCGCTATCTTCATCTTCTACCTTGAGCGTCCCGCCACGTACCCCCAGCCCAAATTGGCAGCCTGAGTCTCCCCAGCGCCAGAACATGTGGTGGAACTTGGCGTCGGCGATGTTGATGTCGAGCTTTTCATTGCTGAAGGCCTTGCAAAGCTGCAGTACCACGATATTGTCATTCGCCATTGCAGACGGACTGGCGAGCAGTGCTGTCAGCAGGGCGGTCCTTGATAGAGTGTGAGCGTCCATGCCCCCTCCCGATCCTTGTTGTCATCCTAGTGATCCTGTTGATCACCCTTCAGGCATAGTCAATCGACGCGCTCCCTGTCAATGCATGGCCACTCGGTAAAGAAATTTAATATTTATGAAAAATCAACTATCTGCATGGCCAAATATGATTTGGCGGGCGTGGCAATGGGGACATGAAAAAGCCCTTCACCATGATGAAGGGCTTTTTGCTATCTGACGTTACCCGCTCGGTTTGGCGTGCAGGCTCAGTAGCCCTGCTGGTGCACGTCCATCACGGCGCGGCCGGACGGGTCGGCCATCTCCTTGAACTTGGCATCCCACTCCAGCGCGGTGGGGGTGGAGCAGGCGACCGACTTGCCGTAGGGCACGGTACGGGCGGCGGCTTCCAGCGGGAAGTGCTCGTCGAAGATGGCGCGATAGAAGTAGGCCTCCTTGGTGAGCGGGGTGTTGATGGGGAAGCGGAATGCGGCCGCCTCGAACATCTGATCCGTCACCTCTTGTTCTACCATGGCTTTCAGGCTGTCGATCCACGAATAACCCACGCCGTCGGAGAACTGCTCCTTCTGACGCCATGCCACTTCGTGGGGCAGCAGATCCTCGAACGCTTCGCGCAGGATATGCTTCTCGATCTTGCCCTTGCCGCACATTTTGTCGGCAGGTTGCAAGCGCATCGCCACGTCCATGAACTCCTTGTCGAGGAAGGGTACGCGACCCTCCACCCCCCAGGCTGCCATCGACTTGTTGGCGCGCAGGCAGTCATAGAGGTGCAAAGAGGCGAGCTTGCGCACGTTCTCTTCGTGGAACTCTTTAGCGTTGGGCGCCTTGTGGAAGTAGAGGTAGCCGCCGAACAGCTCGTCAGAGCCTTCACCTGAGAGCACCATCTTGATCCCCATCGCCTTGATGTAGCGGGCCATCAGATACATGGGCGTGGAGGCGCGGATGGTGGTGACGTCATAGGTCTCGAGGTGATAGATGACGTCGCGCAGGGCATCCAGACCCTCCTGCACGGTGAAGTGGATCTGGTGGTGGATGGTGCCCAGATGATCGGCCACCTTGCGGGCGGCGGCGAGATCCGGCGACCCTTCCAGCCCGACGGCGAAGGAGTGCAGTTGCGGCCACCAGGCTTCGCTCTTGCCATCGTCCTCGATGCGGCGCGCCGCATAGAGCTTGGTGATGGCGGAGATGACGGAGGAGTCCAGCCCGCCGGAGAGCAGCACGCCATAGGGCACGTCGCACATCAGTTGGCGTTTGACCGCCGCTTCCAGCGCGGCTTTCAGCTCGGCCTTGTCGCTGACGTTGTGCTCGACCGCGGCGTACTCCATCCAGTCGCGCTTGTACCACTGTTTGAGCTCGCCATCCTTGCTCCACAGATAGTGTCCCGGCGGGAAGGTTTCGACGCTCTTGCAGACCGGCACCAGCGCCTTCATTTCGGAGGCGACATAGAAGTTGCCGTGCTCGTCGCGACCGGTATAGAGGGGGATGATCCCCATGTGGTCGCGACCAATCAGGTAGGCATCCTGTTCGGCGTCATAAAGAATGAAGGCAAAGATGCCGTTGAGATCATCGAGAAACGCCGGGCCCTTCTCCTTGTAGAGAGCGAGCAGCACTTCACAGTCGGATTTGGTCTGGAACTGGAAGTCGACCTTGAGGGTTTTCTCCAGCTCTTTGTGGTTGTAAATTTCGCCGTTGACCGCCAGCACATGGGTGCGCTCGGGGTTGTAGAGCGGCTGGGCGCCATTGCCCGGGTCGACGATGGCCAGACGCTCGTGCACCAGAATGGCTTTGTCGGAGCTATAGACGCCGGACCAGTCAGGCCCGCGGTGACGCAGTCGCTTGGACATCTCCAGCGCCGATTTGCGCAGGGCTACTGCATCGGACTTGATATCCAGAATGCCGAAAATTGAACACATTGGCGGTAATCCTCTTGATTTTTATATGAGCCCCCCACGTTTGGGCTCGAAATTCCATTTACATTCCTCGTCAGACACAATGCCTAGCGGAAAAACCTTTTGCAAGCGGGAAAACCGCAGAAAATCATGCCGTAAGCGTCAAGCAGATCAACAGGATAAGGATTGTTGCAACGGGGCAGGGTGACGTGAACGTCAAGCCGAGGCGGGTTCGAAGATGACGTAGACCTTGCGACAGGGGGTGAGGGTCTCCCACTCACCGACAAAGCCTGCCGGAATCACGAATTGATCCCCGGGTTTGAGAGCAAGCTGGCCGCCCTCACTGTCGTGGATCACCACATCCCCCTCCAGCAGCTGGCAATACTCGTGCTCGGTGTAGTGGATGGCCCAGCGGCCCGGCTCGCAAGCCCAGAAGCCCACGTGAAACTGCTGGCTTGGGTCGGAGTAGTGGTTCCACACCGTTTGCGCCGGGTTGCCCGCTTTAATGCGCTCGGGGGCTGGCATCAGCGGGGTAGGGGCCGCCTCGTGGCGGCCCGGCAAAATCCAGTCGTTGAGGGTCTTCATGGTGCCTCCTTGGCTTCGGCAGATAGGAACGCGGGGCCATCCCGGCCCCGCGTTTGTTCGTTTTATTAAACGAGGTTGTGCATAACTTAAACGATGCGTTCCTCCTTGCCAAGAGCCCTTGCCAAGGGCTGCTGGCCGACGACTCAAAGCGGCTGCAAGCGGCGGATCACATGACGGGCAAAGCCGCTGCCCGCTTCGTTGTAGACGTTGAACACCGCATCCACCCCCTGCTCTTGCAGGGAGGCGATATCATCCTCGAAGCGGACGATGGCGGCGATCTTGCCGTTGAACCCGTGGCTGCGCAGCTTCTCGATGGCGTAGAGATTCCCCGAATGGTGGGGCATCGCCAGCAGCACCAGATTGACCTGATTGGAGAGCAGCACCTTGTCCCAGAAGTCGGTATCGGTGGCATCCCCCTCGATGACGTTCATCCCCTGGGCTCGCAGGGTGGGCAGCTTCTCGCTGTCGTTCTCCACCCCGAGGATGACGTTACCGTACTTGTTCTCCAGCTCGAAGTAGGCCCCCTGACCGATCCGCCCCATGCCGAGGATGATCACCTCGGCATCGCCCAGCTCGATGGGCCTGTCTTCCGGATGGAGGTTGCTCGCCTGCAATCCCCGCAGCCAGTGGCCGATGCGGTGATAAATTCGCTCGCTCTGGGCATTGAGCGGGGCGGAGATCATAAAGCTCGCCGCCAGCGCCAGCGAGACCGCCACCAGCCACTCGTGGGAGAGCCAGCCCGCCTTGGCGGCAATGGCCGCGACGATCAGGCCAAACTCCGAGAAGTTGGTGAGCGCCAAGGTCGAGAGCAGGGCGGTGCGCACCCTCAGGTGAGCGCCGCTGTAGACCAGATAGTAGAGGGCGCTTTTGAGCGGCAGGGCCAGCACCAGCGCCAGTGCCAGCAACATGGTGTCGTGGGTCGGCAGACCGTTGAGGCCGATGGTGAGAAAGAAGCAGACCAGAAAGAGGTCTTTGAGGTTGAAGAGCGCCTTGGCCAGCCCTGCCGCAGCCGGATGAGAGGCGAGCAGCATGCCGATGATGAGGGCTCCCAGATCCGGCTTGAGGCCGACCACTTCAAAACCGGCAGCCCCCACCACCAGCGCCAGAAACACCCCGAACAGCACCTGCAGCTCGCCATGACCGGCCCGCTCCAAGAGCTTGAACAGCAGCGGGCGCAGCAGCGGCAATCCCAGCACCCAGAGCGCCCAGATGCTGGGCCACTTGCCACTGGAAAAGGCCAGAAATGCTACGGCGAACACGTCTTGCATGACCAGCACCCCGATGGCGATGCGGGCGTAGAGGGCATTCATGTCGCTGCGATCTTCCAGCACCTTGACCGCAAAGACAGTGCTGGAGAAGGAGAGGGCAAAGCCCAGCAGCAGCGCCAGTTTCCAGTCCAGCGAGAGGGCAAGTTCAAGCCCCAGTCCCTTGCAGACCAACAGAACCACGGTAAAGAGCAGGGTGGAGAGCAGCAGGTGCAGGCTGGTGGTGCCCCAGACATCGCGCCGCATCAGGGTCTTGATATTGAGCTTGAGACCGATGGTGAACAGCAGCAGGGTGACGCCGAGATCGGCCACCTCGCTCAGGGCGGGGGTATTTTCATATCCCATGCCGTTGAGGATAAAACCGGCGGCCAGAAAGCCGAGCAGGGGGGGCAGGCCAATCAGATTGACCAGCATGCCGCAGCCAAAGGCCACGGCGATCAGAATGGGTTCCATAACAGATCCTGCAAGGGCAGGAGAGACCTGCCCTGTTTAACGCTTGGGTGGTGATTAGACGATATCGATGTCGACCACGGAGTCGAAAATATGGTTCGGGCGAAACGGCATGCGGTCGATATCGGCGACCTTGCTCACCCCGGAGAGCACCAGCACCGTCTCGAGACCGGCCTGAAAGCCCGCCAGAATGTCGGTGCGCAGGTTGTCGCCGATGATGATGGTGTCGTCCGAGTGGGCCTCCATCCGGTTGAGCGCCGCACGGATGATCCAGGCGCTCGGTTTGCCGACATAGAACGGCTTCTTGCCTGTCATCCGCTCGATGGGGGCGCACAGGGCGCCGCAGGCCGGGTGCATCATGGGGCCGTGGGTATCGGGGTTGGTGGCGATAAAGCGGGCCCCCTGATCGACGAACTTGGCGCCCTGTTGCATCATGGTCCAGTTGTAGTTGCGGGTCTCGCCCACTACCACGAAGTCCGGGTCGATATCGGTGATGGTGAAACCGGCCTTGTAGAGTTCGTGGGTCAGCGCCCCTTCGCCGATCACATAAGCCTTCTTGCCATCCTGACGCTTGAGGAAGTCGGCGGTGCCCATGGCGGAGGTGTAGAAGCACTCTTCCGGCACTTCGATCCCGGCGGAGCGGAAGCGGTTTTGCAGATCTTTCTGGGTCTGGGCCGGGTAGTTGGTGAGGAACAAGAGCTTGCTGCCCTGCTCCAGCAGGCGATGGACGAAACGGTCAGCACCGGGGATGAGATCGTTATTGTGCAGGATGACACCGTCGATATCGCAGATGACGTTCTTCTTCATGAAAACTCCTTGTCAGGGCGCAGGCGAGCCGCCAATCGTTAAGATGTTCAATCATTTATGATTTTTGTGACGCCATTATAAGTCTGTTTGATGACAAGTCTCCCCTGTCTTGCCACTTCGGTGCACAATAAAGCTGCCGTCGGGTCAGTCTGGTGGAGGGGCTGACGCCGGATCACTTTGCTGATGGAGCCGTTGCCATGGACACCCCGATTCCCAAGCCAGTCACAACCGAACACCTCACCGCCGCGCAATTTATCGCCGGACTGCCGAAACTGGAGCTGCACCTGCATATCGAGGGCAGCCTCGAACCCGAGCTGATGTTTGAGCTGGGCCGCCGCAACGGCGTGCCGCTGCCCTGGCCCGACGTGGCCAGCGTGCGCGCCGCCTATGACTTTGACTGCCTGCAATCCTTTCTCGACCTCTACTATCGCGGCGCCAGCGTACTGGTGACCGAGCAGGACTTCTTCGACCTCACCTGGGCCTATCTTGAGCGTTGCGCCGCCGACAAGGTGGTGCATGTGGAGATCTTCTTCGACCCGCAGACCCACACCGCCCGCGGCGTTCCTTTTGCTACTGTGCTGGGCGGTATCGAGCGGGCGCTGCAGCGCGGGGAGCAGGAGTTTGGCATCAGCTGGCGGCTGATCATGAGCTTTTTGCGCCACCTCAGCGAGGAGGATGCCTTTGCGACGTTGGAAGAGGCTATGCCCTTCCTGTCGCGCATTCACGGCATCGGCCTCGACTCGGGGGAGAGGGGCAATCCGCCGACCAAGTTTGCCCGGATTTTTGCCAAATGCCGCGAGCTGGGGCTGCCGGTGGTGGCCCACGCCGGTGAAGAGGGCCCTGCCGACTACATCTGGCAGGCGATCAACGAACTGCAGGTATGCCGCATCGATCACGGGGTGCGCTCGGCAGACGATCCCGAGCTGCTGCGCTATCTGGCGGATACCCGGTTGCCGCTCACCGTCTGCCCCCTCTCCAACACCCGGCTCAAGGTATTCGGCAATATGGCCCAGCACAATGTGTTGCGACTGCTGGAGCAGGGGCTCTGCGTCACCATCAACTCCGATGATCCCGCCTACTTCGGCGGCTATATGAATGCCAACTTTGCGGCGCTGTCCGATGGCCTCGGCGCGACCATGAGTCAGCTCTGCCGCTTGTCGCTCAATGCCGTTGAGGCGAGCTGGCTCTCTGTGGCCGACAAGGCGCGCCTGACCCGGGAGATCCGCAGTTATGCCGAGGCTCACGGCGTGATCCTGCATTGAGTCAGGCGCCAATGAAGTCGAGATGACATGCACTATATAAAGAGAGGCCCGCCATCACTGGCGGGCCTCTCTCGTTTCAATGGCCGGTGTGGTTATCGGGGCAGGTCAGCGTTACACCACTCGCACCAAAAACTTTTCTCCCTGTCCTTCGCGCTTGAAGCGCTCGAGCAGGGTGGGTAGTTCCTCAAAGTCGCCGACCACCAGCGGCGGCAGGGTTAGCTCGCCGCTCGCCATCTGCTCCATCATGGCGACACCGGCGGCCACCAGTCGGCTCCACTGTTTGTCCGAGCCAAAGGCGTGCTGGGCGCCCAGCGCAATCTCGTGCAATGAGTGGCAATGGCTAAAGGCGGGTAGCGGGTTGTGCGGGATGCGCCCGAGCACAGTCACCATGTGACCGTAGTAGCCAAGGGCAGGCAGCAGGCTCTCTGCCTGTTGGCTGGAGACCAGATCGATGATCCCCTCGAACGGCTCGTTGCCGTTAGCGGCCTGTAAGGTGGCCAGCCAGTCGGGATCCCGATAATCGGCCACCCCCTGCACACCTATCTGCTTGAGCCAGTGATGGTGGCGTGAGCTGGCACTGGCAAAGACTCGCGCTCCTTGCTGGAGGGCGAGCTGCACCGCAAAGCGGCCGACGCTGCTGCCGGCGCCGGTGATGAGCAGTGCTTCTCCGTGCAGGCGCGGCAGCTTGGCCAGCGCCTGCCACGCAGTGAGGCCGGGACAGGGCAGGGCGGCGGCTGCCTCGTCACTCAGGGCATCGGGCACCGGCAGTAGGGCACGGGCTGGTACCCGGGTGTGGCGGGCAAAGCTGCCGTGGTGGCGCAGGTCGGTGTGGTAGGCGACCCGGGCACCGAGGCGCAGATGGCTGACGTTGGCGCCGAGGGCCACGATAGTGCCCATGCCATCGACGCCGGGCACCTGACCATCCTGCCAGTTTGAGTGGCCATATTCGATCAGCTTCCAGTCCACCGGATTGAAGGCGATGACCCGGTTGGCCACCAGTACCTCGTCAGGGGCGAGCGGTGCCAGGGGCAGATCGGCGAGGGTAAGCTGGGTCGGTTCACCGGGGGCATGCCAGCACCAGGCTTGGGTGTGATTCATGATGACTCCTTGTGAAAGCGAGGGGAGAGAATAACGAGGTCATTGCAACAGCAATACAGAGAAACTGCCACTGCTGCGAATGGGCAACAATACGGCAGGCCCCAACCAGTGGGGCCTGCGTCACGTGGCCGGTTGGCCATTCGCAATCAGCAACTGGTGGTTGCGTCCTCGGCCTGGTAGACGGGGTAGTCTGTCAGCCCCTTCTCGCCGCCGCCAAACAGGGTGGCCGGATCGTGGGGGGCCAGCGGATAGCCGTGGCGCAACCGGTTCGGCAGGTCCGGGTTGGCGACGAAGGGGCGGCCAAAACCAATCATGTCGGCCCAGCCCGCGTCGAGGGCGGCGCGTGCACGATCACCATCATATTTACCGGCGTAGATCAGGGTGTTGGGGAAGGCATCCCGCAGATCCTGCTTGAAGTTCCCCGGCATCAGGGGGGCATCGTCCCAGTCCGCTTCGGCAATGTGCAGGTAGACCACGTTGAGCTGGCCCAGCAGACGGGCGGCCGCCAGATAGGTCTCCTGCGGATTGGCATCGACTGTGCCGTTGAGGGTGGTGAGCGGCGCAAGACGCACCCCGACACGTTCGGCCCCGATTTCGCTACTAACCGCTTCTGTCACCTCTTTGAGAAAGCGCAGCCGGTTTTCCAGCGATCCGCCATAACTGTCGGTGCGGGCGTTGGATTCGGAGTCGAGGAACTGGTTGATGAGGTATCCGTTGGCGGCGTGCAGCTCGATGCCGTCAAAACCGGCGCTGATGGCGTTGCGAGCCGCTTGGCGGAACTGGCCCACCACCGCATCGATATCGGCCTGGGTCATGGTGCGCGGAGTGACGGTCTCGACAAAGCCCGGCGCATCGCTGCCGTTATCGACGAACACCTTGACGCCCACTGCGGGCAGGGCTGAAGCGGAGATGGGTTGGGCGCCGCCGATGTTGTCCGGATGGGTGACCCGGCCCACGTGCCAGAGCTGGGCGAAGATGGTGCCCCCCTTGGTGTGCACGGCATCGGTCACCCCTTTCCAGCCAGCGATCTGCTCGGCGCTGTAGATCCCCGGCGTCCAGGCATAGCCCTTACCCATGGGGTCGATTTGGGTGCCTTCGCTGATGATCAGGCCCGCCTCGGCGCGCTGGGCGTAGTAGCTCGCCATCATGGCGTTGGCCACATCACCCGGCTGACTAGCACGGGAGCGGGTCATGGGGGGCATGACGATGCGGTTGGCAAGGTGCAGCTGGCCGAGGCGCAGCGGGCAGAACAGGTGATCGTGGCTCATCTTGAGTTCCTCATGGTGGAAGTGAGGCCACTTTATGCCGCCATCTTGTTGTGAAAAAGAGGGGTAATTGCACAAGAGAATTGTGCTTGATGCAGCAATCAGCACAAACCGCCGGGAAAGGAGGCGTTGAGGCATAAAGTTAAAGCATAAAAAAGAGGGCCGTCTGGCCCTCTTCTGTTTTCTGCTGGTGGCAGGTTCAAGCCGCGGCGGGCATCACTTTCACCCGCTCGATGCGCCGCTCGCTCACCTCGATCACCTCGAAGTTGAGCTGCTGCAGTTGCAACTGCTGGCCCGGGGTGGGCAGAGTGCCGAAGTGGGAGAGCAGCATGCCCGCCAGGGTCACGTATTCATCGCTCTCGCTTACCAGCCCCTCGTGCTCCAGCACCTGCTCCACATGGTGGATGTTGGTGCTGCCGTTGATCAGCCACCCTTCGCCATCGCGCACGATATCCGGGGTTTCGTCCTCGTCCGGCAGCTCGCCGACGATGGCCTCCAGCAGATCGTGGGTGGTGACCAGCCCCTGGATCACGCCAAACTCGTCGGAGACCAGAATAAGGCTCCCCTTGGCTTTGCGCAGCTCCGCCAGCAGGCGGATCACGTTGATGGTCTGCGGCACGATAATGGGATCGTTCTGCTTGGCCAGTTCGCTTAAGGATTGTCCTTCGTTCAAAGCAAACAGCAGATCGCGCGCCTTGACCACCCCGATCACCTCGTCCAGATCCCCGTCGCAAATGGGGAACAGGCTGTGGGGCTCGCGCTGCAGCAGGGCGCGGATCTCGTCGCTGGAGTCGTTGATATCGATCCAGGCCATCTCCGAGCGCGGGGTCATGATGGTGCGAATGGAGCGCTCGGCCAGCGACAGTACGCCGGTCACCATATAGCGCTCTTCCTCGCCAAAGCTCACCGGCGCTACGGCCGGGGCATCCAGATCGTCATCCGGCTGATCCTGATAGGCCTTGCTGCCCATCAATTTGAAGATGGCGGCGGTG
This sequence comes from Aeromonas sp. s11, assembly GCF_040907945.1. Taxonomy (NCBI): domain Bacteria; kingdom Pseudomonadati; phylum Pseudomonadota; class Gammaproteobacteria; order Aeromonadales; family Aeromonadaceae; genus Aeromonas; species Aeromonas sp. s11. The sequence goes on from NZ_JBFOCU010000053.1 coordinate 10,391, forward strand.
GTGCGCTCACGCAGGGGCTGTTTGGATTCGTGACGCATGGCGCTGCGCTGGGCCAGCTGGTTGAAAAACTCGATCAGCACCGAGAAGCCGATGGCTGCGTAGAGGTAGCCCTTCGGAATATGGAAGCCAAATCCTTCCGCCACCAGGCTGAAGCCGATCATCAGCAGGAAGCTCAGACAGAGCACCACCACGGTGGGGTGGGCGTTGACGAAGCGGGTCAGCGGCTTGGAGGCGAGCACCATCACCACCATGGCGATGGTCACGGCGGCCATCATCACGCCAAGGTGTTCCACCATGCCGACGGCAGTGATGATGGAGTCGAGCGAGAAGACCGCATCTAGCACCAGAATTTGGGCGATCACCACGCCGAAGCTGGCGTAGGCGCCGACCGGGCCATCATCCTGGGGTTTGGCTTCCAGCCGCTCATGCAGCTCGGAGGTGGCCTTGAACAGCAGGAACAGGCCGCCCCCCATCAGGATCAGGTCCCGACCGGAGAAGGGGTGATCCCACAGGTGCAAAATCGGGGTGGTCAGGGTGACCAGCCATGACATGACACTCAAGAGCCCAAGTCGCATCAGCAGGGCCAGCGACAGGCCGATGACGCGCGCCTTGTCTCGTTGGGCGGGGGGCAGTTTTTTCACCAGGATGGCGATAAAGACCAGGTTGTCGATCCCCAGCACGATTTCCAGAATGATCAGGGTAAACAGACCAATCCAGATATGGGGATCCAGCAGCAATTCCATTGTATGACCTCAATAAAAACAGACAGAGCAGAGAGTAATCACGGCGCGCGATGGCCGCAGTAACAGCAAGGCAAAGGTGTTATTCAGAGGCGCTGATTAAGCAGAAAAAGATAGGCTTTGACAGAGAGAGACGAAGGGCAACTTCGGGGATTGTCCATGATGGGCAATAAAACCTCGGGTGAAAAATGAGCCCTGATGATAGCGGCTGGCGCCAATTTGGCAAGAGCAGTGTCAGTGGGGCGTGATGGGGTTGTGATGCGACAGGGGGAGGCGGCGGTGCCGCTCTCCCCCGTGCGGTCGTTACAACCAGCGCTTTTCGCGGGTGAAACAGACCGAGAGCCAGGCATCCCCCAGGGTGTCGCCAAGGCGAGACCAGAGCTCCTGACGCAGGGCATCCTGACGTTCGACGGGCCACTCCTGACCCGGCGCCACCAGAATGTTCAATTCCAGATCGAAGCGGCGACCGCTTTTGGCCAGATGGCTGTAGCACTCGATGCCGTGGCGCTGGCGCAGCGCCTCGATCTCCTGCTCGACTTGCCGTGGCACATCTCCCTTGGGGGCGATCTTCAACACTTCCCGCAGGTTGCGACCGAGCACCTTGATGGGAATGAGAGTGGCGCAGAGGGCCAGCAGCGAGACCAGCACCGGGTCTATGTAGCGGTTGTATTGGCCGTAGCCGATGGCATCGAGGCCGATGGCGACCACGAAACCGATAAGCAGGGTGGCGCTGAGCAGGGTATCCACCAGCCACTCCTTGGAATCGACCCGCACCAGCTCGGAGTCTACCTGCTCGGCGACCTGGGCTTCGATGCGATAGATGATGGCGCAGAAGAAGGTGGAGACGGCGGCATAGATGAGGGCGTGGCCGAGATCGATCTCCCGTCCGCCATCCAGCAGGGTGGTGATGCCGCTATAGAGAGCGCCAAGGCAGAGCAGCAGAATAATGGTGCCATTGATGACGTTGGTGATGGGCTCGAAGTGGGCGTAGCCATACTGGAAGCGCGCATCGGAAGGGCGGGTAACGAGATAGGCGGTAACAAGACCGAGGCCTGTCATGCCCATGCTGAACAGGGTGAAGATACCATCGAGCATGATGGCGTTGGAACCGACGAAGAGGCCGTAGCCGATGCCGAAGATGGCAAAGGTGATACAACCGAACAGCGACAGGGTAAGCGCCTGTTTTTCGGTGGTGACCAGCGTACTGATAACATGGCTGTGGTGAGCCATAAAAGTCCTCCTTTCAAATGGTGAATATTGCCAAGCGCAAGCGGTTTTCTAGCTGATATACTGCCCGCTCACATGTGAGCGGACTGGCCTGACTGCCATTGACAGGCGGCTGGCCAGTCGTTGTCGCCGGCGTGCCGGCATCAAGCAAAGGATGGGAACAAGGATTCATGATCCCGAGACTCGATTACCAGGACAGTTTGTCACCCACAACCCTGCAGTTTCTTGAGTTGCTAGAGCGCAGCGCATTTCGTGGTGATATCGAAAAGTCTTATGCAAGCCGGTTGGCGATGGCGACGGATAACAGCGTCTATCAGGTAGTACCTCAGGCGGTTCTCTATCCGCGCAGTGCGGACGACATAGCAGCAATGCTCAAGCTGGCCGCAGAGCCGGCGTTCGCCTCACTGAGTTTTTTCCCTCGTGGTGGCGGTACCGGCACCAATGGCCAGTCATTGGGCGGCGGCATTATCGTCGATCTCTCCCGTTATATGAACCAGATCATGGAAATTAATCTGGAGGAGGGGTGGGTACGCGCCCAGGCCGGGGTGGTGAAAGACCAGCTCAACGCCTATCTCAAGCCCCACGGCTACTTCTTCTCGCCGGATCTCTCCACCTCCAACCGCGCCACCTTAGGCGGCATGATCAACACCGACGCCTCGGGGCAGGGGTCGCTGGTCTACGGCAAAACCTCGGATCACGTGCTGGGGCTCAAGGCGGTGCTGGAGAACGGCGACCTGATGGCCACCGAGCCGCTGACCGGTGAGCGACTGGCCGACAAGCTGGCGCTGGAGAATCGAGAAGGGGAGATCTATCGCACCCTCTATCGCATCGGCAAGGAGCGCCGCGCCGACATCGAGGCGACCTTCCCCAAGCTCAACCGCTTTCTGACCGGCTACGATCTCAAGCACCTCTATCAACCCGATACCGACACGCTGGATGTCAGCCGGGTGCTGTGCGGATCTGAAGGGTCTCTCGGCTTTATCACCGAAGCCAAACTCAATATCACGCCAATCCCGCGCTACCGCACCCTGGTCAACGTCAAGTACGACAGTTTCCCCTCCGCCCTGCGCAACGCCCCCTTTATGGTTGAGGCCCAAGCGCTGTCGGTGGAGACGGTGGACTCCCGGGTGCTCGGGCTGGCCCGCGCCGACATCATCTGGCATTCGGTGAAAGAACTTATTCAGGATGTGCCCGGCAAGGATCTGCAGGGGCTCAACATCGTCGAGTTTGCCGATACCGACGAGGCAGAACACAAGGCCAAGGTGGCAGAGCTGTGCCGTCGTATCGACGAGCTGCTGGCCAAGGGCGAGGCCGGGATTATCGGCTATCAGGTGTGTGACCACCTGCCGAGCATCGAAACCATCTACACCATGCGCAAGAAGTCGGTGGGGCTGCTTGGCAACGCCGAAGGACGCAAGAAGCCAGTGGCCTTCACTGAAGATACCGCCGTGCCGCCAGAGTCACTGGCCGATTTCATCATGGAGTTTCGTGCCCTGCTGGACGCCCACGGCCTCGACTACGGCATGTTTGGCCACGTTGATGCCGGTGTGCTGCACGTGCGCCCGGCGCTGGATTTGTGCGATCCCGAGCAGGAGGTGCTGCTGCGGCGTATCTCCGATCAGGTGGTGGCGCTCACCGCCAAATATGGCGGCCTGATGTGGGGGGAGCACGGCAAGGGCTTTCGCTCCGAATACAGCCCCGCCTTCTTTGGCGAGCTGTGGGAAGAGCTGCAGCGGGTCAAGGGGGCGTTCGACCCGGCCAACCGCATCAACCCGGGCAAGATCTGTATCCCCTACGGTAGCGGCGCCGAGCTGGTGTCGGTGGATGGCCCCAAGCGTGGCAAGTATGACCGCCAGATCCCGCTCGCGGTGCGCACCAGCTACACCCGCGCCATGGATTGCAACGGCAACGGTCTGTGCTTCACCTTCGAGACCGACTCCCCCATGTGCCCCTCGGTCAAGATCAGCCGTGATCGCCGCCACTCCCCCAAAGGGCGGGCGGGTCTGATGCGTGAATGGTTGCGTCAGCTGGCGGAGCAGGGCTTCGATCCGCTAGCGGAAGAGGTGGCGCTGCAATCCGGTGGTGTGCGCTTCAAACAGCTGGTGGACAAGGTGCGCAACAGCTGGGCCAAACAGCGCGGCGAGTATGATTTCTCCCACGAGGTGATGGAGGCGATGGCTGGCTGTCTGGCCTGCAAGGCGTGCACCAGCCAGTGCCCGATCAAGGTGGATGTGCCCGATTTTCGCGCCCGCTTTATGCAGCTTTATCATGGCCGCTACCTGCGCGCCCCCAAGGATTACTTCGTCGGCACGGTGGAGAGCTATGCGCCGTTGCTTGCCAAGGCGCCGAAGCTGGTCAACTTTTTCCTCGAAAAAGAGTGGGCCCAGAAGGCGACCGAGAAGAGCATCGGCATGGTCGATGTGCCGCTGCTCTCGGTGCCGACCTTGGCCGAGAGCCTGCATGACAACCGCGCCCGCTATTTTGATCTGCCGGGTCTGGAGCGGATGAGTGCCGAGCAGCGCAAGCAGGTTGTGCTCATCGTGCAGGACCCCTTCACCAGCTATTACGACGCCCCTGTGGTGCGCGACCTGGTGAAACTCGCCAGCAAGCTCGGGTTCCAGCCCTACTTGCTGCCCTTTAAACCCAACGGTAAACCCCAGCATATCAAGGGGTTCCTGCGCGCCTTTGCCCGTACCGCGGCCAACAGCGCCCAGTTCCTCAACAAGGTGGCGGCGCTTGGCATTCCCATGGTGGGGGTGGATCCGGCCATGGTGCTCTGCTATCGCGACGAGTATGCCAAGGTGCTGGGGTCGGCTCGCGGCGATTTTCAGGTGTTGTTGCCGCAGGAGTGGCTGCTCTCGCTGCCGGCAGATCAGTTGCCTGCTCGAACCGACAAGACCAAGAGCGGGGAGGGGTGCGAGCCCTGGTATCTGTTTGCCCACTGCACCGAGAAGACCGCCAAGCCCTCCACTCACGGTGACTGGAGCACCCTGTTTGGCCGTTTCGGGGCCAGCTTGCAGCCGGTCTCTGTGGGTTGCTGCGGTATGGCGGGCACCTATGGTCACGATGTCAAACAGGTGGAGAACTCCAAGGGCATTTATGGGTTGAGCTGGGCTGACCCGCTAGCCCGTCTACCCAAAGCGCGCTGTCTGGCAACTGGCTATTCGTGCCGCAGTCAGGTCAAGCGGATGGAGGGGGAAAAGCTCAAACATCCATTGCAAGCCCTGCTGGAGCTGCTCTGATGCTGACGTTTCCCAAGCGGTTTAGGGTGCCGAAGGCCTATCGGCACCCACGTTTCTTGCTGTTACCCGCCACTCCCGCTCAGGCGGTGGTGGAGTTTGTTGCCATGTTGCGCGAGCGCGAGCAGCTCCATCAGCTGTTTCGGCCGAACGATATCTGGCCCTCCGCTAACTTCAGCCTGAGCCAGCACGAAGGAGATCTGGAGTGGCAGCAGTCGGAGTTTCTGGCCAAGCGCTCGTTCGCCTATGGCCTCTGGAGTCCGGATCGGGAGCCGCAATTTTGGGGTGGGGTTTATCTCTACCCCTCGGTGTTGCCGGAGGTAGCGGTGGAGCTCTTCTTCTGGAAGGTGGCCGAGGCGCCTATCACGGATGAGGAGTTGGAGATTCAGCTGCGCGACTGGCTCGCCAGGGTGTGGCAGTGGCCAGAACCCCGTCTGCCGGGGCGAGAAGTGCCTTGGTCCGAGTGGCCCGGCGTTACCTACCCCTGGTGACATCCCGCTTAAGGGCATGATTGTGTAACACGCAGCTCCGGGCGGGGCTGCGTTGTTACCACGTCACCCGGTAACCAACAACTCATATAACCGAACCATTTTGCCGATGGAGGGCGTTTCACCCATATCGGTACGCATTCATCGCTTACAAAGGAGTCTGCTCGCAATGAGTCACGATATTGCGCCCATCTGGCGTAAACCCATGAGTCTGGAGGGGCTCAACGCCACCTCTCGCAACACCCTGATGGCCCATCTCGATATCGTCTACACGGCTTTTGGCACCGATTGGCTTGAAGCGACCATGCCGGTGGATCATCGCACTCACCAGCCCCTGGGCATGCTGCATGGCGGTGCATCCGTGGTGCTGGCGGAAACCTTGGGATCGATTGCCGCCAATATGGCGGTCGGGCCAGATAGCTACTGTGTGGGGTTGGAGGTGAATGCCAACCATCTGCGAGCCAAGCGGGAAGGGGTGGTGACCGGGCGTTGCACGCCGCTCCATCTGGGAGCAACAACCCAGGTGTGGCAGATTGAAATTCGGGACGAACGTGAGCGTTTATTATGCACCAGTCGGCTGACCATGGCGGTGCTCAAACACAAGCGGGGCAAGGACTCCAGCGAGGAGTGATCTGCAATAACGCACTATGAGTGCAAAATAAGCAAGCCATACTCGTCAGATCCCTCTATAATTGCCAACGTCTTGAGAGGCTTATCACATTTTTCAAGACAGCAGAACAAAGTGGCGCTATAATCGCCGCCTTTTTGCTATTCCGCGGTGTTAGCCGCCTGCCTTAATCTGGAAGAATCTATGTCTGATACCGAACAACTGCCCCTTTTTAGTGAGCTTGGACTGGCCGCGCCTGTATTGAAAGCGCTGCAGGACGTGGGCTATGAGCGCCCGTCACCGATCCAGGCCGCAGCAATTCCCCACCTGATGGCGGGACACGATCTGCTGGGGCAGGCGCAAACCGGTACAGGGAAGACCGCTGCTTTTGCCTTGCCTCTGTTGTCTCGTCTGGAAGCTGGTAACCGCAACACCCAGATCCTGGTGCTGGCGCCTACCCGCGAACTGGCGCTGCAAGTGGCTGAAGCGTGCCAACGCTACGCCCACCACATGCCTGATTTCCACGTACTGCCCATCTACGGCGGTGCCTCCTACGAAACCCAGACCCGCGCCCTGCGTCGCGGTGCCCAGGTTGTCGTCGGTACTCCGGGCCGCGTGATGGACCTGATCCGTCGCAAGAACCTGGACCTCTCCGGCCTGAAAGCTCTGGTACTGGACGAAGCTGATGAAATGCTGCGTATGGGCTTCATCGACGACGTGGACTGGATCATGGAGCAGTGCCCGAGCACTCGTCAGGTTGCCCTGTTCTCTGCCACCATGCCGGAGCAGATCCGTCGCGTGGCCCAGAAGCACCTGAAGCAGCCCAAAGAGATCAAGATCGCCTCCAAGACTGCTACCGCGACCACTATTCGCCAGCGTTACTGGCAGGTAACCGGTCTGCACAAGCTGGACGCCATGACCCGTCTGCTGGAAGTGGAATCCTACGAAGCCCTGCTGGTATTCGTACGAACCAAGAACGCTGCCGAAGAGCTGGCTGGCAAGCTGGCCGCCCGTGGTCACGCCTGTGAAGCGCTGCATGGCGACATCCCGCAGAAACTGCGTGAGCGTACCGTCGACAAGCTGCGTCAAGGCCAGCTGGATATCCTGATCGCCACCGACGTTGTCGCCCGTGGTCTGGACGTTGAGCGCATCACTCACGTAGTGAACTACGACATTCCGTACGACACCGAATCTTACGTTCACCGTATCGGTCGTACCGGTCGTGCCGGTCGTAAAGGTGAAGCCATTCTGTTCGTGGCTCCCCGCGAGCGTCGCATGCTGCGCGCCATCGAGCACGCAACTCGTCAGGCCATCGAGCCGATGAAGATGCCAAGCACTGAGGACATCAACCAGCATCGTCTGGCCAAGTTCAAAGAGCGCATCCGCGAAACCATGATGGGTGAAGAGCTCGAGATCTACCACAACCTGGTAAACGAGCTGATTGAAGAAGATTCTGCCGATCCGCTGGAGCTGGCTGCTGCACTGGCCAAGCTGGTACAGGGTGACCAACCGCTGCTGCTGGATGACTCCATTCCGGATCCGCTGTTCAACAACAGCAACGATCGTGGTGGCTTCGAGCGCCGTGACTTCAATGACCGTGGCGGTCGTGACTTCGGTGACCGTGGCGATCGTCCTGCCCGTCGCATGCCGTCCCTGGAGCCGCGTCCGCTGAAAGACAACCCGGATGTGGAGATGGAGCGCTACCGCGTAGATGTGGGTGCCCATCACGGCGTCAAGCCGGGCCAGATCGTGGGCGCCATCGCCAACGAAGCGAATATCGAGAGCCGCTTCATCGGCAACATCGACATCGCTGATGACTTCTCCACCGTCGATCTGCCGAAAGGCATGACCGCCGATGTACTGGAAGTGATCAAGAAAGCCCGTGTTTGCCAGCGTCCGCTGCAGATCACTCGCTACACCGAAGTGCCGGCCGGTGGCAACACCAGCAGCCGTCCGCCCCGTGGTGATCGTCCGTTCCGTGGCGACCGTCCTTTCAACAAGGATCGCCGTCCCCAGGGCGACCGTCCGTTCAACAAGAGCGGGGAGCGCCGTGAAGGTGGCTTCAACAAAGATCGCAAATTCGGTGGCAAGCGTCGCGAAAGCTGATTGCTGATCCCGTTATGAAGAAGGCCGCTCATTGAGCGGCCTTTTTTTGTATCTGCGATAGGGACTGTACCGTCAGTTTGCCTGTGTGGGGGTCATATTTCTGTTCCACAAGCCAGGTCGAGAGCCAAAGGGACATGAATATTTTCCGATGCAGTTGTGACATTCGTAGCCAGGATGCCATGCTTTTGGTGGCATTCGGGTACAGCCTGATGCTGGTTGCCTGTTGTGGTGAGCTGGTTGCAGCAACATTGTTTTGCATTGTGACTCTGCCGTTGCCATGTAGCTGGGCAGAGTGAAACCAATAAAACAAACAGTACGATACGGAGGTCTATCATGGGTGGATGGCTTGGCAGGATGCTGCTGTTATCCGGCTGTCTTGTTTCTGGCATGGTGTTGGCTGATGATCCCTTCCTCAAGATCAAGGGGGATGGCTGTTGCAATGGTAAAGGGGAGGTCGTGTTGACCCGGGCCGAGTTTGAGGCCTTACCTCAGACAGAGGTCAAGACCCAGACCCCGTGGACCGAGGGGGATCACACCTATCGTGGCGTGCTGCTGCGAGATCTGGTCAAGATGTATGGTCTCAAGAGCGGGGAGGTCAAGGCAGTCGCCATCAATGACTACTGGGCAGCTGTGCCGCTGGAAGATGGAGATAAATATGCGGTACTGCTGGCCGAGAAGCAGGATGGCAAGGCGTTGACCCTGCGCAACAAGGGGCCGCTCTGGATCATCTATCCCCTCTCTGATCACCCGGAGCTGAACAAGGAGCTCTATCACAGCCGGATGGTGTGGCAACTGACGGCGATTGAGAGCAAATAAGATGCTGCGCGGCAAGTTTCTGAGCTTGATCCTGATGGTGACTGCCTTTTTGGGGGTCGCCATCTGGTCGGTCTGGAACTATGACCGTGCTTTTAATGCTGTGACCCGCTATACCCAGCTCTCCGCCTGGGCGTTGGCGCAGCTGGAGCTGGAAATCCGTGGCTTTGATGAGGCGCTCTCTCTCTATCGCACCGGTTCGACCAGTCAGAAAGAGATGAACAAGCGTTTTGATATTGCCTGGAACCGCCTCGATGTCTTCCTGCACGGTGAAGAGGCAAAGCAGGTCCGAGCTCGCTTTGGTGCTGAACAAGCGGTAGGGAAGATCATGGCCCTGTTCGAGAAGTATGAGCAGGCCGTGGTCAGTGGAGAGCGAGATTCGAAAGAACTTGCTCGTTTCACCGAGGAGTTGGCTCGGGATCTGGTTGCCATCCGCGATGTGATGGTGAAAAATTTCACCGGTCCATCCGCTATTGCCCAGCGGGAGGTACTCAACTCGTCGCGTATCCAAAACTTCTTCATTCTGGCTTTCTTGATGTTGGCGACCGTGGTGATGCTGCTGATGCTGTTTCGCGAAGTGCGCCACCAGCACTTTCTTGCGTGGAATGATGCGCTAACCCGCTTGCCGAATCGGGCCTCCCTGATCAAACACCTCAAGCAGCTGACGGGACATAAAGGGGGGCGCAGCAGCGTGACCGTCTGTCTGGTGGATCTTGGCCATTTCAGGGAGGTAAATGACAGCCTGGGCTACGAGGTGGGGGATGTATTGCTGACACAATTGGCAGAGCGGATCCGCGTGGTATCGGTTGATGGTATCTTTGCCGCCCGCACCGGTAGCGATGAGTTTGCCATCATTATTTCCGGCGCCATGCCCACCTATTTGCGCTTTCCATTTCTGGAGCAGCTGCGTAACGAACTTGCCGGGCTCGCCTTGGCGACCGATCCCGCCCACCGGGTGCGGGTCTTTATGGGGATCAGCCAGTACGTGCGACCGGTACACACGCCGGAGGAGATGCTGCTGTTTGCCGATATCGCCCTCGACAGTGCCAAGCGCAAGCGGCTGAATCGTTACGTGGTTTTCTCCAGCAGCATGTATCAGCACTATCTGCGTAACCGCCGTTTGTCGACCGAGTTGCGCGAGCTGATCCAGCACCACAGCAATTTGCAGTTGAGCCTCTACTATCAGCCCATTGTCCGTGGTCAAGGTAGGGTGCGACTGGGGGCTGAGGTACTGATCCGCTGGAATCACCCGGAGTACGGGTTTATTCCGCCCCTCGATATCATCTCGCTGGCGGAAGATAACGGGCTGGGGGAGGCGCTCGGGTTATGGATCTTCCGGCGCTTGCAGCTTGATCTCGCCACTTTCCCGAGCGACTTGATTGAACCGCTGGAGATCTCGGTCAACCTCTCGAGTTCCATGTTCACTATGGGGTTGGCAGCCCAGCTGGATGAGAACATGAGAGAGGGGCCGCTAAGCCTGCAACAGCTGATCGTCGAACTGACCGAAACGATTGCTCTGGATGATATCGAGCTGAGCAAGCAAATCATCGACACCCTGCGTCAGATCGGAGTGCGGGTGGCCCTTGATGATTTCGGTACCGGCTGGTCATCGTTCTCCTATTTGCGGGAACTTTATTTCGACAAGCTCAAGATCGACCGCTCATTTATCACGGCCATCGACAATGACACCCGTCAGGCCCTGTTCGTCGAGGCGATCACCAGCCTCTCTCATCAACTCGGTGTGCGGGTGGTGGCGGAAGGGGTGGAAAACAACGATGAGCTGAAGGCGGTGCTGAGCATCGGGGTGGATGAAATTCAGGGCTATTTCTACTCGAGGCCTTTGCCGCTGCAGGACTTTCTGCTGTTCTGCCATCGCTACTTTATCAATCGGAGCATCATGCAGGAGGTGGCGCTGGGTTAGCCCAGCGGTTGGGGGATAAAGTCTCCCCGGTCGAGGATCCGCAGACAGGCATCCACCACATCCGCATCGAGCTGATGGCCGCGCATCTGGATGATCTGCTCACGGGCCTGGGGAATGCCGAGGGCGGCGCGATAGGGGCGATCCGAGGACATGGATTCGACGATATCGGCGACGGTGAGGATGCGGGCCTCCAGCAGGATCTCATCTCCCTTGAGCCCCTGCGGATAGCCGGAGCCATCGAGATACTCGTGGTGCTGGTGGATCATCCGGGCGATGGGCCAGGGGAAGTCGATATCCTTGAGCACCAGATAGCCGATGGCGGGGTGCTCCTTGACCAGCTCGAACTCCAGCGGCGTGAGGCGTTCCGGTTTGGTGAGAATCTCGGCCGGCACCTGGATCTTGCCGATATCATGCACCATGGCGCCCAGATAGATCCCCCGCAGCCGCTTCTCTTCCAGCCTGAGCTCCCGGCCGATGGCTTGGGCCAGCTTGGCCACATGTTTCTGATGGCCAGCGGTATAGGGATCGCGCTGCTCCAGCACGGCAGCGATGGCACCCAGCGCATCTTCCAGTGCCAGCTCCAGCTGGCGGGCATGGAAGATCTTCTCCTGTTGCGAGCGCAGATAAGCCTGCTGGGTATGGCGCGCCTGCAGGCCATAGGTGAGGTAGTCGGTCAGCTGGATGAAGAGCTGCTCCTCTTCCTGGCTGAACAACCGTGGCTGGTCGCTGTGAATGATCAGCGCACCGGCCTGATCCTCCTGCAGTGGCAAGGGGATCAGCAGGCGGGAGCGCAACGGGTGGCGGCCGGTATGGGGCCGCTCGTGGAAGATCACCTGATTGAGGCGCCGCTGGTGGAGGATGGCCTGGGTGAGGGCCTCATCGTTCAACCACAGCGTTTGCTCCGAGGCATCGGCACTGCCTGCCTGTGCCACGATCCTCGGCGGTTGGGCGAGTTCGGGCTGGCCTTGCAGCACTGCGACCAGCGGAAAACGGTCATCGACGGCGATGGCATCGCAGATATCCTGCAGCAGTTGTGGCTCATCGCCCGGTTTGAGCAGGGCGTGGTGGGCGCGGCTGATCGCCTGCTGGGTCCAGCTGTACTGTTGCAGTTTCTCCTGCTGCCACTTCTGCTCGGTAATGTCTTCGAAGAAGACGCCGACCCCCACGATGACCCCCGCCTCATCACGCAGGGGAAACTTGGTGGTGCTGAGCCAGCGGGCTTCTCCCCCCTTCAGATAGGGCTCTTCGATGTGCTGGTGTATCCCCTCGCGCATGACTCGGGCGTCATCCTCCCGATAGCGCTGTACCAGTTCGGGAGGAAAGAAATCGCAGTCATTCTTGCCCACCAGTGCCTCTGGGGAGAGGGCGAGATCCGCCGCCAGCAGGCGGTTGCCCGCGATGTAGCTGAAGCGGGTGTCTTTGAGCAGCACCCGATAGGGAAGCTGATCCATCACCTGGGTCAGCAACAGCGCCGAGGAGGGGAGCGCATCGGTCAGTGGCTGGGGGTGTGTACAGGAGGTGAGGAGTTCGGACATCTTATCCCGCCTTGTCTGCAAGTTGACTGATGGGAGGGCCGAAGTGGTAGCCGGTCTGCCAGAGTACGATACAGCTGTTGACCACTTTTTCATCGTAATGGATCCCGGCATAGCGGGTCAGTTCGGCAATGGCGTCACTCAGAGGCATGGCCCGGCGAAACGGGCGATGGGAGGTCATGGCGATCAGCGAGTCGGCCACCCGGATAATGCGCGCCTCCAGGATAATTGCGTTGCCCGCCAGCCCCTGCGGATAGCCGCTGCCATCGAGGTTTTCGTGGTGCTGCAGCACTATGGTGGCGATGGGCCAGGGGAAGTCGATCTGTTTGAGAATATCGTGGCCGGCCAGGGGGTGCTGCTTGATCAGTTCGAACTCCACCGGCCGTAATTCACGTGGGCGGGTGATGATCTCGGTGGGGATCTGCAGCAGGCCGATATTGTGCACCATGGCCGCCAGTCCCAGCGCATCCAGCCGCTCTTGCCGCAGTTGCATGGCCTGCCCGATGGCCAGTGCCAAATCGCGCACCCTCAGCTCATGGCCCGCACTGTTGCGATCCTTGTGGCTGATGGCGCTGGCGAGGGCACTGATGGTCTGGAACAGCAGGTCACGCTGGTGGCGCTCGCTCTCCTTGAGGCGGGTGATGTCGACCAGGGTGCCGATGATGCCGGCAACCATCCCCTGATGGTCATAGAAGAGATCCTTGAAACAGATGACCTGATAGCGCATGCCATTGCGGTCATGCAACTGCTGTTCGATGCACTGGGGCTGGCGACTTCGCAGCAACTCGGCTTCCCGCATGCTGTAGGCCTCGGCAAGCCCGACTGGCAGCAGCTCCTCGACCCGTCGACCCAGCAGCGCCTCCTTGCCGAGGCCGATCACCTGATTGAAGGCCTGGTTGCAGCCCAGAAACCGCCCCTCGATATCTTTGTAGAACACCGGGATCGGGATGGCCTTGAGCAGGGATTCGTTGAAGTGTTTCAGATCCTTCAGTTCGGCCTGCTGACGCAGGGCGAGCAGCTCGCTGTCCTTGCACAGGGAAATGGCGCGGGCCAGGTTGCCGAGCACCGGGCTGAACAGATGGCAGACCGGTACGATCTGCTGATGTGGCTGGGGGGCGAGCAGCAAGATGAGATAACCCCCTTCAACCTTGAGCCGATAGGCAAACTGGTAGGGGCGGCTGCCCGGCAGGGGGAGCGTCTGTTGCAGCAGGCAGTGCTCCTCCTCGCTGACCCACCCAGGCAGTGGCAGGGTGGTGCCGGTGTGCTGGCGCAGCTGCTCGTCGCCGATCACCTTGAGCAGCTTGTATCCCTCCCGTTGTTGCTGCAATACCGCGCCAACCGGCGTGGCGCAGTGATGCATAAAACGTTGCAGTACCTTGGTGAGCAGCGCATCCAGAGTGACTTCACGCCCGATGCAGAGCGCCAGATCGCAGACGATGGCCATGGCGTGGTCGTTGTTCATATCAATGCCCCGTTACAGAGAATGGCGCCGTTATGAAATTGGGGGTAATCCCCATGGCGCACGCTGCCAATTTCGCCAAGGGAGAGGGCTCCTGCCAGATCGCCGGCCCCCGAGTGGGTCAGCAGGGTGCGCAGCTCGGTCACCGTCTGCTGGTCGAAGTGCAGCTGGCGTCCCGCGCAGTAGTAGACCTCCAGCAAGTGTGCCCGGGTGAGGGTTTGTTGCTGGTTGAGGCGCCTGGCCAGTGAGCAGGCATGCTCGGTGGCACTCTCTGGCGCCTTCAGCAGGGTGAGGATGCTGTACTCCGCGACCTCGCCGGCGCAGAGCAGGGCGCCGTCATCGTTTGCCTCGACGGGGATCCTGACAATCACATCCCCGTTGGCCCGCAACAGGCCCAGTGGCATGTGCACCACGAAACGGTAGAGCTCCTCGCGCACAATAGTGTGCTGGAATTGCTGGCGGATCAGCCCCTGATATTTTTGAAAGGCCGGTTGCCAGTCGATGTAGGCAATCTGGTTCGCTTCACTGCTGGTGGCCAGCATTGGTTGGGCTGAGAGTTGATAACCATGTTCCAGAAAGGGAAAGCTGTTGCTGGGCAGCAGCGTGCAGGTGACCCCGTAGGCAAGTTGCCGTTGATTGTCGAACAGGCAGGCAAGGGGGGTGAAGCTGCTGCTGCCTGCATTGGCGCCGGCATAGTTGACGCGATTGGCCAGTTGCAGATAAAGCTCATCCAGAATGGAGGCGATATTGGGAATGAGGTTGTCGAAGGTCAGAAACAGGGTTGGTGGCTGCGAAGGGGTTGGCCAGGTGGCCAGCATGCTCTCCACCTGTTCCGCAATCAGTTGGGCAAGGGATGCTGCGCTGGCCTGCGGTGTCAGGGGCAGCAGTGTGGCGTGATAGGGGTTGGCTCTGGGCAGTAGCCAGGCCCCTTGCGGCAACAATCCTTGCGCACCGATCAGCTGGGGGAAGATGGCGCCATCCAGGGCGATGTTGAAGTCGCGGCACAACTGCTGCAACAGGGGGACCTGAGCGCAATCCTGTTCGGCCAGCAGTATGGTCAGCTTGCCTCCTTGCAAGGGTGCCAGCGTGGCAGCCAGTTCTGTCGGGTTAAATTGGCAAACGTAGTGTTGCTTCATCAATCTGAACTCCATTCCAGAATATAACCAATATATCAATAAGGAATTCAAGAGGGTATGAGGATCTCGCCCGGTTCTGGTTGTATGGCAAAAACCATGATGGGCATCACCCTCGCTGATTGATCTGTCATTTGCTGGCTCGCGGAGTGCGCGATGCTGTCGGTCCGCAAATAGAAAACCGGCAGCCAAGGCTGCCGGTTTTGCGGGTAATGAGGGGTAGCGACGGTAAAGGTTACTGCAATACCACGTGCTGGAACCCTTGTACCAGGCTGATGACCGGCTGGGGATAGAGCCCCAGCAACACCACCAGCACGGCAGAGAGCAGCACTACCACACCACCGGAGGAGAGAGCCCAGTCTGCGCTGGCATCCCGCTGCTGCATACCCGGTTCGCGCAGATAGAGGGTCACCATCACCTTGAGGTAGTAGTAGAGACCCAGTGCGCTGCCGAGCACGATGGCACCGGATAGCCACCAGAGCTGCGCCTCGACGGTGACGCCGATGAGGTAGAACTTGCCGATAAAGCCGAGGGTCATCGGGATGCCCGCGAGTGACAACATCATCACCGTCAGTACGGCAGTCAGATAGGGGCGCTTCCAGAACAGACCACGATAGCTGTGCAGGGAGTCGGCATCCTTGCCGCGATAGGGGCTCGACATCATGCTCACCACCCCAAAGGCACCCAGGCTGGTGAACAGATACATCAGCAGGTAGACCCCGGCTGCTTCCACCGGCATCTGGCCGAATCGGCTCGCCACGATCACCGCCAGCAGGTAGCCGAAGTGGGAGATGGAGGAGTAACCCAGCATCCGCTTGATGTTGGTCTGCACCAGGGCCAGCAGGTTGCCGACCAGGATGGAGATGACCGCCATGGCTGCCAGCAGCCAGTGGATCATGGGATCGCTCGCCGCCGGTACCGCCAGATAGAAACGCAGCAGCACGGCAAAGACCGCCACCTTGCTGACGGTGGCGAGGAAGGTGGCGACCGGTGCCGGGGCACCTTCGTAGACATCCGGGGTCCAGAGGTGGAAGGGGGCCAGGGAGAGTTTAAAGGCAAAGCCGACCAGCATTAACCCCAAACCGCCCATCAGCAGCGGATGGTGAGCCGGGCTCTCGGCCAGGGTCTGCCCCAGGGCTGCAAAGCTCAGGCTGCCTGCCTGCGCATAGAGCAGCGCCATGCCAAACAACAGGAAGGCGGTGGCGGCGGCAGAGAGCACCATGTATTTCACCGCGGCTTCCAGCGAGTGGCGCTCGCGGTAGGCGTAACCCACCAGACCGAACATCGGCAGGGTCAGCATCTCGATCCCGATAAAGAGAGAGGCGAGGTGACGGGAGCAGGCCAGCACTAGACCACCGGCGGTGGCGATCAGCAGCAGCAGGAAGAACTCCTCCCGGTTGTCCGGGTAGGCTTTCAGCCACGATTGACCGAAGGTGCAGGTGGCCAGGGCGCCGATCAGTACGAGACCCATGTAGAAGACGGCGTAACTGTCCACTTGCAGCAGCGGGGTGACCCCCTGATCCCCTTGTGCCATCACGATGGGCAGCGAGAACAGAGCAAGGTTGAGGCCAACAATGGTCACGGTAAAGGCGGTAGTGACACAGCGGCGCCAGGCGATGGCCAGCATCAGGGCCGCCATGGCCCCGGTGGTCAACAGCAGGGGAAGCAGTGCCAGCAGTTGGGAAGCGGAGAAAGTCATTGCAGGGCTCCAGCAGTCGGCAGCAGATACCAGTGCAGCACGTTGATAAGGCTGCTGCTGGCGGTGTCAATCACGGGTTGGGGATAGAGGCCAAGCAGAACCAGCAGGCCCGCGATCACCATCATCATGGTCAGCTCGCGGCGATCCAGCCCCTTGAGCATGCTCTCATCCTTGGCGGGGCCAAAGCAGGCACGCTGCAACATGATGAGAGAGTAGACCGAGGCCAGTACCAGACCGAAGGTGGCGACCGCCGTGATGACAGGGGCAACCTGGAAGCTGCCGACCAGGATCAGGAACTCGCCGACAAAGTTGCCGGTGCCCGGCATGCCGAGCGACGCTACCGAGAAGAAGAGCATCACGCCGGGCAGATAGCGTAGGCGTCCCCACAGGCCGCCCATCTGGCGCAGATCCCGGGTGTGCAACCGCTCGTAGAGCTGACCGCAGAGGATAAAGAGGCCGGCAGCCGAGAGGCCGTGGGCGATCATCTGCACCACCGCGCCCTGCAGGGCCAGCTCGCTACCCGAGTAGATAGCGATCATCACAAAACCCATGTGGGAGATGCTGGTGTAGGCTACCAGCCGTTTGATGTCGGTCTGGGCAAAGGCCACGATGGCACCGTAGACGATACCGATCAGGCCAAGCACCATGGCGTAGGGAGCAAATTCTGCGGACGCCTCGGGGAACAGCGGCAAGGCAAAGCGCAGCAGACCGTAGGCGGCGGTTTTGAGCAAAATACCGGCGAGATCCACCGAACCTGCGGTCGGCGCCTGACTGTGGGCATCCGGCAGCCAGCCGTGCAGCGGCACCAGTGGCATCTTGACCGCGAAGGCGATAAAGAAGCCCAGCATCAGCAGCCACTGAACGCCCTTGCTCATCGGGGTATTGAGCAGCTCCAGATAGTTGAAGGTGAAGACTCCGGTGGCATGCTGGTGGGTCAGCACCAGCCCGATGATGGCCACCAGCATGATAAGGCCGCTCACCTGGGTGTAGATGAAGAACTTGGTTGCGGCGTTGATCCGTGATTTGCCGTCAGTGACCGAATGGCCCCAGAGCGCAATCAGGAAGTACATGGGGACCAGCATCATCTCCCAGAAGAAGAAGAAGAGGAACAGGTCCAGCGCCATAAAGACCCCGAGCACGCCGCCCAGGATCCAGAGCAGGTTGAGGTGGAAGAAGCCGATGCGCTGCACGATCTCTTTCCACGAACAGAGAATGGCCAGTACCCCGATAAAGCAGGTGAGGATCACCATCAAGAGCGACAGGCCATCCACAGCCAGATGCAAAGAGATGCCGAAGCGGGGGATCCACGGCAGGCGCCACTCGGCGGCCCAGGCGGAGGCAGCACCAGAGACGCCCGCGCTGTCGAGGCCGGTCGTGGCAAGGGAGAAATCACCACTTAGCCAGATGGCACAGGAGAGCAGCAGGCTGGCGCTCATGGAGAGCAGGGCAACCCAACGGACAAACTGCCCGCCGAGACGCTCCATCTGCCAGCAGAGCAAGCCGCCGATAAAAGGAATTAGCAAGATCCAGAGTAAGGTCACGGTATCAGCTCTCGTTCAAGTTCATATGAGATTGCGCTCCCTGTTCCATCAGGGAGAGCAAACAGCCTGGCTGTATGATTGTCCGGTTGTTCATCGCGTTACCCCAGCAGCAACAGCGCCAGCACCAGCACGGCGCCGATCCCCATGGAGGCGGCATACCAGCGCAACTTGCCGGTCACGGTCCAGGCCAGCAGCTGGTTGCCACGCAGGGCAAGCCAGGCGGGCAGGCCCATCATCCAGTCCAGCGGATCCTGCCCGACCAGACGGGTCGCCAGCAGATAGGGTTTGACCCACAGCTGGTCATAGAGCCAGTCAAAGCCCCAAGCGTTGAACCAGAGGGTGCTGAGCAGGCGGCCCGGCGCGCTGTTGGCAATGGAGGTGGCCAGACGGCGCTCACCAAGGAACAGAAACGCGGCCAGCGCGATGCCAGCAATGGCAATGATGCCGGAGGTGATCTCCAGCGCATGGCGACCCTCTTCGATATGGTCCCCCGGGCCTGCGGGTAGTACACCTGCCAGTGGCGGGGTGATCAGCGCGCCTATGCCGGTGGAGAGCACCAGCAATACCAGCAGCGGCAGATGGTGAGCCAGACCGTGGCCCGCATGGGCTTTGGTCTGCTCTTGGCCATGGAAGGCGATAAAGATCAGCCGGAAGGTGTAGAGCGAGGTGAGGAATGCCCCTACCAGACCTGCCCACAGCAGCGCGCTTTGGCCAGAGGCTTCTACTTGCCACAGGATGGCGTCCTTACTGTAGAAACCGGAAGTGACCAGCGGCAACGCCGCCAGCGCCGAGCCACCCACCAGGAAGCAGGCATAGACCAGCGGCAGACTCTTGCGCAGCCCACCCATCTTGAAGATGTTCTGCTCATGGTGGCAGGCAACGATAACGGCACCGGCGGAGAGGAACAGCAGCGCCTTGAAGAAGGCGTGGGTCATCAGGTGGAAGATGGCCCCTTCCCATGCGCCGACACCCAGTGCCAGGAACATGTAGCCAATCTGGCTCATGGTGGAGTAGGCGAGGATCCGCTTGATATCGGTCTGAACCAGCGCGGCAAAGCCTGCCAGCACTAGCGTGATGGCGCCAACCAGCCCGACCAGATGGAGGATCTCCGGCGCCAGCAGGAACAGGCCGTGGGTACGAGCAATCAGGTAGACACCAGCAGTCACCATGGTGGCCGCGTGGATCAGCGCCGAGACCGGGGTCGGGCCCGCCATCGCATCCGCCAGCCAGGTTTGCAGCGGCAGTTGGGCCGATTTGCCGACCGCACCGCCCAGGAGCATCAGGCAGGCCAGCGACAGGGCAGGGGAGCCCTCGGCAAACAGGGTCGGTGCGCGCACCAGCAGCTCGTGAATATTGAGAGTGCCCAGTTCCCGATAAAGGATAAACAGGCCGATGGCGAGGAAGACATCACCCACCCGGGTCACGACAAATGCCTTGAGGGCCGCCGCGCCGTTGTTGGGATCCTTGTAGTAGAAGCCGATCAGCAGATAGCTGCACAGCCCCACCCCTTCCCAGCCGAGGTAGACAAACAGCAGGTCATCGGCCAGTACCAGAAACAGCATGCTGGCGATAAAGAGGTTGGTGTAGGTGAAGAAGCGGGAGTAACCCTCTTCCCCGCGCATATACCAGGAGGCGAACAGGTGGATGAAGAAACCCACCCCGGTCACCACCCCCAGCATGGTCAGCGACAGGCCATCCAGTGCTAGCGAGAAGCTCGGGGTAAAGTTGCCCACCGCCATCCATTGCCACAGGCGCTGGACATAGACGCCCCCCTCGGGCGGGTTGCCCAGAAAGTCGATGCCCACCCACAGGGTAGTGAGGGCCGACAGGCCAATGGAGCCAACCCCGATCAGCGCCGAGGTACGCTCGCCAAACCGGCCGAGGGAGAAGGCCAGCACCAGCCATCCCAGCAGCGGAAATAGAAAAGTCAGATATAAGAGGCTCATCCGCGCATCTCGCTCACAGTGTCCACGTTCAGGGTGTGGTAACGACGATAGAGCAGCAGTAACAGGGCAAGGCCGATACTGGCTTCCGCTGCCGCCAGAGAAATCACCAGGATATACATGATCTGGCCATCGGCCTGGGCCCAGCGGCTACCCGCCACCACAAACGCCAGTGCCGAGGCATTCATCATGATCTCGATACTCATCAGGATATAGAGCAGGTTGCGGCGGATCAGCAGACCGCACAAGCCGATGCAGAACAGCACCGCGGCCAGCAGGAGGCCGTGCTCCATGGGGATTCCATTCATTGCTGACCTCCTTCTTGTGCAGAGCGGGATGCTGTGCGGGGGACGGAGAGCACTTCACCGCTCTTCTCTTCCCGACCCAGGTGATAGGCGGTTACCAGACCCGCCAGCAGCAGGATGGAGGCAAGCTCCACCGCCAGCACATAGGGGCCAAAGAGCTCGACACCCACCTGCTTGGCGGTCACCTCGGTCACTCCGATCAGGCCCCCGGTCACCCCGAGAATGCCGTGGGCCAGAAAGCCCAGCAGGATCAGCGAGAGCAGGGCTGGGCCCCCCCAAGTCATGGGGGTGAGCCACTTTTTCTCCTGCGCCTGGGCACTCCCCAGGTTCAGCATCATCACCACGAACACGAACAGCACCATGATGGCGCCGGCGTAGACGATCACCTGCAGGGCGCCCGCAAAAGCGGCACCCAGGCAGAAGAAGATCATGGCCACGGCGATGAGGGAGATGATGAGATTGAGCAGCGCATGCATGGGATTGCTGGTGCTGATCACCCGCAGCGTGCTGTAAATGGCCACCAGGGCCGAGGCATAAAATGCCAGTTCCATGATTGACTCCTCAGGGCAGCAGGCTCTTGACATCGATGGGCTTGGCTTCGTTTTCGGCATCCCCTTTCGGCTTGCCGTCGATAGCCATCCCGCTCATGCGATAGAAGTTGTAGTCCGGGTATTTGCCGGGCCCGCTGATCAGCAGATCCTCCTTCTCGTACACCAGATCCTGGCGGCGATACTCACCCATCTCGAAATCCGGTGTCAGCTGGATGGCGGTAGTGGGGCAAGCCTCTTCACACAGGCCGCAGAAGATGCAGCGAGAGAAGTTGATGCGAAAGAACTCCGGATACCAGCGACCATCTTCCCGCTCGGATTTTTGCAGCGAGATGCAGCCGACCGGGCAGGCAACTGCGCAGAGGTTGCAGGCCACGCAGCGCTCGTCCCCGTCGGGGTCACGGGTCAGCACGATGCGACCGCGGTAGCGGGGGGCCGCATAGACTGCCTGCTCCGGATAGTTGAGGGTTTCACGGGGCCGCCAGGCATGGGAGAAGACCATGGCCAGACTGCGTAACTGGGTGCCGACACCCTGAATAATGCTAACAATTTTCATATTGAGTGCCTCACTGCGTACTTATCAGTACAACTGCCGCGGTGACCAGCATATTGATCAGGGTCAGCGGCAAGCAGACTTTCCAGCCAAACGACATCACCTGGTCAAAGCGCGGGCGAGGCAGGGAGGCCCGCAGCAGGATGAAGAACACCATGAAACAGGCGGTCTTCAGGGCAAACCAGATGAAGGGGGGCAGCCAGGGGCCGTGCCAGCCACCGAAGAAAAGGGTCACGATGAGCGAGGAGATCAGCACGATGCCGATATATTCGCCCACGAAGAAGAGACCCCACTTCATCCCCGCATACTCGATGTGATAGCCGTCGGCGAGCTCCTGCTCGGCTTCTGGCTGATCGAACGGGTGACGGTGGGTGACGGCGACACCGGCAAACAGGAAGGTGACAAAGCCCAGGATCTGGGGCACCACGTTCCACAAGTCTGCCTGTGCCTCGACGATATCCCGCAGGTTGAAACTGCCGGTCTGGATCACAATCCCCATCAGGGAGAGCCCGAGAAACACCTCGTAGGAGAGGGTCTGAGCCGAGGCGCGCAAGCTGCCGAGCAATGAGTATTTGTTGTTGCTCGACCAGCCGGCGAACAGCACCGCATAGACCGCCAGCCCTGCGATGGCCAGGATGTAGAGCAGCCCCACATTGAGATCCGCCACGCCCCAGGTGGGGGTGATGGGCACCACCGCAAACGCCAGAATAAAGGCGGTGAAGGCGATGATGGGGGCCAGGATAAAGATCCGCCGATCAGCGAACGGCGGGATCCAGTCCTCCTTGAAGAACATCTTGATCATGTCGGCGGCCAGCTGGAGCAGACCAAACGGCCCCACCCGGTTGGGGCCGTAGCGATCCTGCCACAGGGCCAGCAGGCGACGCTCGATGAAGCTCATGAAGGCGCCAGCCCCCACGATCCCCACCAGCACGATCAGTGCCTTGCCCACCTCCAGCAACAGATCGATCAGCGACTCGCTCATGCGATCACCTCCTGCAGGTTAGTGATTGAGGCTTGTTGCAGGGCCGTTGGCAGGCCGTTCACCCCAAGGGGGAGCCCCATCAGACCGGCGCTCAGCTGCTCGCTCAGGCGCAGGCGCAGTTGCCAGTGGCTCCCGCCCCAGGAGAAGGAGACCTGACTGCCCCCGTGGAGGGCCAGACGCTGCGCATCAAGGGGATTGAGCACCAGCTCGGGTTCGTTCATCCGTGCCTGAATGACCGGGCTGCGAGCGGAGAGCTCCTCACCGCCAAACAGCTGGGCATAATTGACCACTTGCAGTGCTTCTGCGGCCTTGAAGGGGGCGGGGATGGTCGCAAACCAGCCGAGCAGCTCCTTGCCTTCTGCCTGCGGATCTGTTGCTTCCAGCAGACGGCGACCCGGATCGCCAGCACGCAGTTTGCCACCCACTTCATCCTGGAACTTGTTCCAGGCGGAGGGAGAGTTCCAGCCCGGCGCCCAGGCGAACGGTACTTGCGGTAGCGGCTGACGGGCTCCGGCATACCCTTCCATGGAGAAGTTGAAGGGGGAGTCGGGATCTTGCGCTACCCGCGGCTCGCTGACGTTCTGATCCGCCAGCATGGAGGTGCGACCGCTGTAACGATGCGGCTCACGGGCCAGCCGCATGCCACGGATCCGCAAGCCTGCGTTGGGCGCCGCTTCCAGCATGGTAGCGAGCAGCGGATTGCTGGTGGCGCAGTCATGATTGACCTGGTCGAAGTTCTGCCAGCGCAGCGGCTTGCGTTCTATCGCCCCTTGCAGCGCTGCCAGCCAGCGCCACCCTTCACGCACCTGAATATCGGCGTTGTAGAAGGCGGGCGCATAGACCTGGAAGAAGCGCTGGGCGCGCCCTTCCATGTTCACCAGGGTGCCATCGGCCTCGGCAAAACTGGCCGCTGGCAGCACCAGATCTGCCTTGTTGGCGGTCGGGGTCGCCTGATGGTCGATGATCAGCAGGTGCTGCAGCCGTGCCAGCGCAGCATCCACCCGGTTGCGCGGCGCGCGGCGGTAGAGATCGTTCTCCAGGGTGACCAGCGCCAACCCCTCTTCTGACTCGATACGCGCAAGGGCGGCTTCGAGCGGCTTGTCTGACAAGGTTTGAGCGCCCAGCATGGCCAGCCCCAGCGAATTGGCCTCCTGGCCAACCAGCGCGATGTTGGCATCCAGACCTCGGCCTTTCAGGGCGCGGGCAATGTTGCTGGCCGCCTCAAGCAGCGCCACATCGCGGGCAGTGGAGCCTGCAATGATGAGCGGCTTCTTGGCGTTGCCGAGCAGCTCGGCCCAGCGAGCCGCTTGTGCCTGCTGTTCGGGGCAGAGGTCGGCCACGGCCGGTGCACTCGGGTCGAGCAGGTTGGCGATGGCAAAGCCAATGCGCGCCTGATCGGCATAGGGGGCGTGCAGCTTGTCGGCCGCTACATCGTCCAGACGGGTGGTGTCGAGACTGGTGATGAGCAGCGGGTAGCGCTCGTTCTGACCCAGTGTCTGAACGGCGGCGACTTGCCACAGATCGACCTTCATCTTGCGGGCCAGCTCGCGAGCCTTGCCCTTGACGGCTTGGCGCAGCGCCAGCGCGATACGGGCGGCGCTCATGGTGACATCTTCGCCGAGCACCAGAATGGCGTCAGCCTCTTCCATGTCCCGCAGGCTCGGAGTCGGCACGCCGCCCTGTTGCAGGATCTGCAGCATCTTCAGCTGACAGGCCCACTCGGCCTGCTCGACGCCTGCATAGAAGTTGTCTGCCCCCACCAGCTCGCGCAGGGCAAAGTTGCTCTCCAGCGAGGCGCGGGGCGAGCCGATGCCGATGAGGTCGCGGGCCGTGCGCAGGGCATCGGCGGCTCGGTTGAGGGCGCCATCGACCGTGATGGTCAGCTGGTCGTTGCCATCTTTGAGCAGCGGTTGGCGCGGACGGTCCGCCAGATTGACGTAGCCATAGCCAAAGCGGCCACGGTCACAGAGGAAGTAGTGGTTGACGCTGCCGTGGAAGCGGTTTTCAATCCGGCGCAGCTCGCCATAACGCTCGCCCGGACTGATGTTGCAGCCCACGGAGCATTGCTGGCAGATGCTGGGGGCAAACTGCATGTCCCACTTGCGGTTGTAACGTTCGGAGTGGGTCTTGTCAGTGAAGACGCCGGTGGGGCAGACCTCCACCAGGTTGCCGGAAAATTCACTCTCCAGGGTGCCATCCTCGACCCGCCCGAAATAGACGTTGTCGTGGGCACCATAGACCCCGAGATCCTCGCCACCGGCATAATCCTTGTAGTAACGGACGCAGCGGTAGCAGGCGATGCAGCGGTTCATCTCGTGACCGATGAAGGGGCCCAGCTCCTGATTCTGGTGGGTGCGTTTGGTGAAGCGGTAGCGACGGCTGTTGTGGCCGGTCATCACCGTCATATCCTGCAGGTGGCAGGCGCCGCCCTCTTCACACACCGGGCAGTCGTGGGGGTGGTTGGTCATCAGCCACTCCACCACGCTCTTGCGAAATTCTTTAGCCTCTTCATCCTCGATGGCGATGTAGCTGCCATCGGTGGCCGGGGTCATGCAGGACATGACCAGACGGCCGCGCTTGTCATCGGCATTCTGATATTGTTTCACCGCACACTGGCGGCAGGCGCCAACGCTACCCAGCGCCGGATGCCAGCAGAAATAGGGGACGTCCAGACCCAGCGACAGACAGGCTTGCAGCAGGTTATCTGCTCCGTCTACCTCGTACTCTTTGCCGTCTACATAAATGGTTGCCATACAACTTCCCTGAAACCTGTTTTGTGAAATCTGTGGTGTCGTTACCAGCGCTCGCCCAGCAGATTGGGCTGGATCCCTTTGACCGGCTTGCGGTTATCACCGCTGCCTTTGATCCCGGCCTCGAATTCGGAGCGGAAATATTTGATGGCGCTGGCCAGCGGCTCGACGGCGCCCGGTGCGTGGGCGCAGAAGGTCTTGCCTGGGCCAAGGAAACCGCAGAGTTGTTCCAGAGTCGCCAGATCGCCGGATTGCCCTTCGCCACGTTCCAGTGCCCGCAGCAGCTTGACGCTCCAGGGCAGGCCATCGCGACAGGGCGTGCACCAGCCACACGACTCGCGGGCGAAGAACTCCTCCATGTTGCGCAGCAGGGAGACCATGCTGATGGAGTCATCCACCGCCATGGCGAGGCCAGTCCCCATCCGGGTGCCGACCTTGCCGATACCGGCGGTATACATCTGGGCATCGAGGTGCTCCGGCAGCAGGAAGCCGGTGCCCGCGCCGCCCGGTTGCCAGGCTTTCAGGCGATAGCCGCTCTTCATCCCGCCGGCGTAATTTTCAAATAGCTCGCGGGCGGTGATGCCAAAGGGCAGCTCCCAGACCCCGGGGTTGTTCACCTTGCCGGAGAAGCCCATCAGCTTGGTGCCGTGATCTTCCGAGCCCGGCAGCGCCAGCCCGTGATACCAGGCGACTCCGTTGCCGATAATTGCAGGCACGTTGCAGAGGGTTTCGACGTTGTTGACGCAGGTGGGTTTGCCCCAGACGCCGGAAACGGCGGGGAAGGGGGGTTTGGCACGCGGGTTGGCACGGCGCCCTTCCAGCGAATTGATCAACGCCGTCTCTTCACCACAGATGTAGCGGCCGGCGCCGGTGTGGACGAACAGCTCGAAATCAAAACCGGAGCCCAGAATGTTCTTGCCCAGCAGACCGGCGGCCTTGGCCTCTTCCACCGCGCGGCGCAGGTGGATGGCGGCATCAACGTATTCGCCGCGCAGGAAGATATAGCCGCGATAGGCCTTGAGCGCCCGAGCACTGATGATCATCCCCTCGATCAGCAGATGGGGCAGTTGCTCCATCAGCAGGCGATCTTTCCAGGTGTTGGGCTCCATCTCGTCGGCGTTGCAGAGCAGGTAACGGATGTTCATGCTCTCGTCTTTGGGCATCAGCCCCCACTTCACACCCGTGGGGAAGCCCGCGCCGCCACGCCCCTTGAGACCGGCATCCTTGACGGTACTGACAATCTCGTCCGGGCTCATCTGGCCGAGCGCCTTGCGGGCGGCTTCATAGCCCTGTTTGGCCTGATACTCCTCCAGCCACACCGGCTGGCCGTCATCCCGCAGCCGCCAGGTGAGCGGGTGGGTCTCGGGGGCTCGCGGGGTGCGATTGGCGGTGCCAAGAGAGGCGAGGATCTTGTTTTGCGGCAGGCTCATGGGTAAGCCTCCAGGGTTTTCAGCAAGGTCACCGGATCGAGGCCGCCATAGGTGTCGTCATCGATCATGATGGCTGGCCCCTTGTCGCAGTTGCCAAGGCAGCAGACCGGCAACAGGGTGAAGCGGCCATCCGGGGTGGTTTGACCGGGGCCGAGGTTCATCACCTCCTTGAGACCGGCCAGCAGATCTTCATGGCCATTGATGTAGCAGACCATGCTGTCGCAGACGCGGATGATGTGACGGCCTACCGGCTGGCGGAAGATCTGGCTATAGAAGGTGGCAACCCCCTCCACGTCGCTGGCGGGAATGCCGAGCTCGGCCGCGATGGCGTGAATGGCACCGTCGGGTACCCAGCCTCTGGCCTGCTGCACGATCTTGAGCGCTTCGATGCTGGCGGCGCGGGGATCTTCGTAGTGGTGTTTCTCGTGTTCGATGGCATCGCGTTCAGCCTGGCTCAGAACGAAGTCGTCCCGTTTGCTGCTGCATGCCCCTTGCCCCTGTGGGGTCTGATTATTGTGACACTGACATTGCTGGCTCATGACTTGACCTTTGGTGGCTTGTCCTTTTACTGCTCGTCCGGCGATCCCGATTCCCGGCCATGGCCGGGAGAGCGGATCACTTAACGGTCCACATCCGACATAACAAAATCGATACTGCCCAGATAGACGATGAGGTCCGACACCATGCTGCCTTTGATCACCGAGGGGATCTGCTGCAGGTGAGCAAAGCTCGGGGTGCGGATCCGGGTCCGGTAGCTCATGGTGGAGCCGTCACTGGTCAGGTAGTAACTGTTGACCCCCTTGGTCGCCTCAATCATCTGGAACGACTCGGCAGCGGGCATCACCGGGCCCCAAGACACTTGCAGGAAGTGGTTGATCAGGGTCTCGATGTGCTGCAGGGTGCGCTCTTTGGGCGGCGGGGTGGTGAGGGGGTGATCCGCCTTGAAGGGGCCCTCCGGCATGTTTTTCATGCACTGCTCGATGATCGACATGCTCTGGCGGATCTCCTCGATCCGCACGGTGGCTCTGTCGTAGGCATCGCCATTGCTGCCGACTGGCACTTCAAAGTCGAACTGATCGTAACCGGAGTAGGGGCGCCACTTGCGCACGTCGAAGTTGAGGCCGGTGGCGCGCAATCCGGCCCCCGTGGTGCCCCAGGACAACGCCTGCTCAGTGGTGTAGGCAGATACGCCTATGGTTCGACCGCGCAGAATGCTGTTGCGCATCGCCGCTTTTTCGTAATCCATCAGACGTTTGGGCAGCCAGCTCAGCAGGTTGTCCTGCACCAGCCGTTGCCATCCCTTCGGCAGGTCGTGGGCCACACCGCCGATACGGAACCAGGCCGGGTGCATGCGGGCACCGGTGATCGCTTCGATGATGGTGTAGATCTTCTGCCGATCGGTGAAGGTGAAGAAGACCGGGGTCATGGCCCCCACGTCCTGAATATAGGTTCCGAGGAACAAGAGGTGGCTCTGGATGCGGAACAGCTCCGCCATCATCACCCGGATCATGTCGACCCGCTGCGGCACCTTGATGCCGGCCAGCTTCTCGACCGCCAGCACATAGGGGAGGTTGTTCATCACCCCGCCCAGATACTCGACCCGGTCGGTATAGGGGATATAGCTGTGCCAGGACTGGCGCTCGCCCATCTTCTCGGCACCGCGATGGTGGTAACCGATATCGGGCACACAGTTACGGATCTCCTCGCCATCGAGCTGCAACACAAGGCGGAAGGCGCCGTGGGCAGAGGGGTGATTGGGGCCGAGGTTGAGGAACATGTAGTCCTCATTCTCGTTGCCGCGGGCCAGCCCCCACTCTTCCGGTTTGAACAGCAGGTTCTCCTGCTCCATGTCCTGTTTGGCGGCATCGAGCATGAAGGGATCGAATTCGGTGGCGCGCGCCGGGTAATCCTTGCGCAGCGGGTGACCCTGCCAGCTCTTGGGCATCATGATGCGGGTCAGATGGGGGTGGCCATCGAAGGTTATGCCCATCAGATCCCACACTTCCCGCTCATACCAGTTGGCATTGGGGAAGTGGTTGGTGATGGTGGGCAGATGCAGGTCACTTTCGGTCAGCGCCACTTTCAACATCACATCGGCGTTACGGTCGATGGAGATGAGGTGATAGAAGACGGTGAAATCGCTCTGGGGCAGACCGTCGCGATGGCTGCGCAGCCGCTCATCGGTGGCGCTGAGATCAAACAGCATCACAAACGGGGAGGGCACCTTGCGCAAAAAGCCCATCACATCCTGCAGCAGTTCGCGGGGAAGCCAGACCACTGGCACGCCGGTACGGGTAGTCTGCACGGTGAAGTGCTCGACCCCGAAGTGGGCAAACAGTTCGCCAATGACTTTGGCATCCTTGTGGTCGCTGGGCTGCCACTGGGCCATGGCGTAATTGCTGGGAAAATCACGAGTCAGTTTCATGGTCAGATCTCATCCGGCGTGCGCAGGTTGGTCACATTGATCCGTTCGCCGCGCTTGCGCTCTTTTTCGGCCTGCATCTGGGGACGGTAGATCCCCTGATCGCCCACCACCCAGGAGAGGGGGCGGCGCTCTTTGCCGATGGAGTCCTGCAGCAGCATCAGGGCTTGCAAAAAGGCTTCGGGACGGGGCGGGCAACCCGGAATGTAGACGTCGACCGGCAGGAACTTGTCCACCCCCTGCACCACGGAATAGATGTCATACATGCCGCCGGAGTTGGCACAGGCCCCCATGGAGATCACCCACTTGGGTTCGAGCAGCTGTTCATACAGGCGCTGGATGACTGGCGCCATCTTGATGAAGGGGGTCCCTGCAATCACCATGAAGTCGGCCTGACGGGGCGAGGCACGGATAACTTCGGCGCCGAAGCGGGCCACATCGTGGGGGGAGGTGAAGGCGGTACACATCTCCACGTAGCAGCAGGAGATACCGAAGTTGTAAGGCCAGAGGGAGTTTTTGCGGCCCCAGTTGACTGTGTCTTGCAGCACCTCCTCGAGGCGGCCCATCATGATGCCGCGCGTCGCTTCTTGCGCCAGTGGGTCATCGACGGTCTGGCGCTGCTCCTGGGGGTAGCGCTCAACGGGTGCATCCGGGTCAATCCGGGTCAGGGTGTACTTCATGGTGCAACCTCAAGGAAAGGGTCTGTGGTTCAATCACTGTTTTTGTTGTTCAACGGCGGTTTGCGCGGTGACCAGTCCAGTGCGCCGATGCGCCAGAGGTAGATCAGGCCGATAAGCAGCAGTCCGATGAAAATGGTGGCTTCAATAAAGCCGACCCAGCCGCTCTCCCGCACGGAGACAGACCAGGCAAACAGGTAGAGCGCCTCGACGTCGAAGATGACGAAGAACATGGCGACCAGATAGAACTTGGCGGAAAAACGCAGGCGGGCACTGCCGACCGAGTCGACACCAGATTCAAATGGCTTGTTCTTGGTGCGGCCGTAGGCACGACCTCCCAGCAGGGCGGCGAGGCCTATCATCACCAGACAGATGGTGATGGCACCGATGACATAAATGGCAAAAGCCCAATGTTGAGCAGAAATATCAGCAAACATAGAGGTTTTTCCTAACCAAATTAATCAAGCGACTTAACAATAATGTTACGCATTATGACACTTTCGCACTGATTTACATGTCATTTTTACGGGTTAATTATTAATCGGTTAACCGGTAATTAAATTTTGTTAAGAAGCGCACTTTTTTGTTGGTTATGGCGGGCGAGAAAGGCCTGTAAAGCGCAGAGAGCTGCTCCTCGTCATCACCTGAAAGGGGTAAATGCCGCGGGCGAAGCCGGATCAGGTCGGTATCGCGGGCAGGGGGTACAGGCGGGAGAAGAGCGTGATGGCGGGTGAGATAGGGGGGTGGCAAGAGCAATAAAAAGAGAGGCTCGCAAGCCTCTCCTGTCATCGCGTTCCGGTTTCGAGCGTGGGGCAGTCAGGGTTTATTGGCGACCAGCAAGACCTGATCCGGGTAGGCGCCAATGGCGCGAAGACCGATATCTCCCGAGGTGATATCCAGATACGCCCGCTGACCATTGGCGGAGGTTACCGTGCTGCTCATCAGATAGACATAGCCCTCATTGACCTCTTTACCGCCCCCCGCCATGGCGCGCGGGAAAATGGCTTCATTGAGAGAGGGCTTGTAGCAGGCATGCTCGACCAGGGTCGCCAGCTCCTTGATGTCGGGCAGACGCCACTGGCTGATACCGCCGAAGTGATAGAGAGCATGACTGCTGTCACTGCGGATCCGCTCCGCCACTTGCAGCCCCTGCTGCCAGTAGTAAACGGTCGGTTCCCCCAGGCAACTGCTGCCACTCCATGTCTGCCCCAGTTTGCAGCGCATCCAGGTGAGGCCGGTGTGTTGATCCGTGACGGTGCCGTTGCCGTGGTCAAGAAAACGGGCAGAGGGGGCGGTGCGATCCATGGTGTCATCACAAATGGCAGCACCGTGGGCCAGGGGGGCCAGCAGTGCCAGCATGGCGAACGAAAAGCGATAAAGGCTCATGATATTCCTCGGATTATTGGGGAGTGGCGACCAGTCGTACCTGCATCAGTTCGATATAGGTATCTTGCTGCACCAGCGCGGGATAGGTGGTGCCCGCATCTTCTCCCAGGAGCAGGACTGTGCGTTTGCTGATGGGGCCACCGGAGAAGCGCTGGGCGGTGTTGCTGGTGGCGCTCCAGTAGTAGCCATGGTAGGTGTCATCTTCCGAGGAGGCGATATCCGGGAAGTAACGGGTATCCACGATGATGCGCTGACCCAGCGGGTCCTTGGCCAGGCTGCCGTAGTGCATCAGTGACATCAGCTCACCCATGGTGGGCAGCCGCCACTGGCTGATGCCGCAGCGCTGCTCGCCATTGAGCCACTGCTGATACGCGCGGGTGGTCAGCATGGTGGTCAGCGCCTGTGCCCGGGCGAGGGCCGCCAGATCTCCTTCGGCGGTGAGCTGTTCGATCCTCTTATGAATATGCTGGTAGGCCGCTTGCTGCTCGCCTGCGGTCGCCTTGAACTGCTCATCCTCATAGGCAAAGGGTCTGCTTTTCCAGGCCGGGCTCAAGGGATCGTCCGATTTGACCTCCCACACCAGACCGGTATTGAGATCCTTGACGCACTGCCAGTTCGGCGCGCTGTCGGGCAGCACCTGACCGCGATCATCGAGTTTGCGATAGGCAAGTTGGGGACGAGTGCGATTCCAGCTGGCATCTTGTCCCGGATAGTCATCGGGTTCCTGTTCCAGCAGCGGGTCGTTGCCATCGCTGAAGGTGGTGACGCCGGTGACGGTCAGCAGGTTGCGTGGCTGCTGCTGTACCAGCAGGGTCAGTAGCTCGCTTTGGGTCTCTTCGGCAAACTGGCCGTTGCGCTGCCACTCCTGAGCCAATTGCGCCAGCATCAGGCTGATGGCGCGATAGCTGGTGGTGAGCAACTGGGTCTCCTTGGCGGTTGCAAGGCGTGTGCGGGCCTGTTGCTGCAAGCTGATCGCCACCTGCTGTAGCGCCTGATCAAACTGGCCTAGGCCTGCGAGGGCTGCGCGGTCGCTGCCCGGTTGCAGCGGCGCGAGATCGGCCAGCAGCTGCGTCTGTGCGCGATCGGCGGCCACCCCTTCGGCAATGCGGCTCTGCCACAGGGTACTGAGCAGGGTTGGTTGCAGCCGTTGTGGATCCCCTTTGGCGGCCGGATGTGCCAGTAGCAGGCCTCCGCTCCTCGGTACGAAAAGCAGGGGCGAGTTGACGATGTTGGCCGAACGGCTGACCAGGGCCACAGCTCCTTCGCCGCTGACGGCAGGGTCGGCAGGATCACATTGCCAGTTCTGATCCAGATCGGCGCACAGGGTACCGGCGGTCGGCAGAGCGACATCGACCCGGTAGTCCGGGATCGCCAGTGGTGCGTTATCTTCCCCGCCGCCACAGGCGCTGAGCAGGGCTGAGAGGGTTGCAATAACCAGTACGGATGGTTTCACTTCACATTCCTTGATTCGGTCACAGGTACACGGGGGCGGTAACCCCCGTGGTGCAGGATTCAACGGCGCGGGGTGCTCCGGCGCCAGAGGCGGGGCCAGAGGGCCAGCAACAGCAGCAGGGGGGAAGTCGTGCCGCCACCCCCTTCATCCTGCTCAAGGGGAATGATGCCGGTGTTGGGCAGGGCTTCATCCTTGTCACAGCGGGCGCCGACTTGCTGGGCGACCCGCCAGCTGCGCAACTGACCGGTGTCACCGGCGCTGGTGTCGTTGATCTCCAGTAGCCAGCGGCCAGAGAGCGGTTCGCCGTGCAGCTTATCGAGTGATTCGAACGGTACCAGTTCACGGGGGAACTCCCCTTTGAGCCGGGTATGGCTGGCGTAACCCTTGTTCCACAGGCTGATCCGGGTGCCGTAAGGGGAGGTGAGCCAGATCTCCAGCTGCTCCAGTTTGCTGTGCTCCAGATCGAGGGCGACCACGAATCCGCTGTCGATGCGGGCCTTGCTCTCGGGCAGGGTGAGAGTGAAGCGGGACAGGCCGTGCCGTTCATTGCTCACCGCATCCTTTATCTGGCCACCCTGGCCGATGGCCCGCTGCCAGAGCGGTTCACCGATCGGCAGTTGCAGGTCAAGGCGGGTCTGGCGCTCGGTGGGGCTGGGCAGGGTGAGCTGGAACTGCAGCGGCAAGGTGACTGCCTCGCCACAACTCAGGTTGCTCGCCGCTTCCAGCGGCAGGGTCCAGCGGGCGGTGCCATCGGCGTTGAGCTCTCCCTGCCAGTGACCGTCACCCATGAGCCCCTTGGTCGGGAGCAGGCTGGCGTCGGTCACGGTCAGGGGGCGGCCGCTCTGGTTGGTCAATTCGATGGCGAGGCTCTTTTTCTCCCCGGGCAGCAGGTAGCTGTCATCGGCAAGGCGGGCCGCGATGGGAGTGGGCAGCAGGGCGTGGTGGCGGAAGGCCTGCTCCAGCAGCTTGCCATAGCTGCGGTCCGGATAGAGGCGGTTGGCGGTATCTACGGTGACCCGCGCCAGCTGGGGCATCCGCACCTGCGGGCCGAGGCCGAAGTGGGATTCAATCAGCAGGGTATCGAACTCGTCACGGGCTACCTCGCCATATTGTTCAACGGCCTGGCGCAGCGCGGTGAAGAGCGGGGTGCCCCACAGCTGGTCGCCGTTGCTGCCGTTGATGGTGAGGTGAGCCGGATAGAGGAAGCCCGGATGATAGCGCGCTCGCAGATCATCGAGCTGACGGGGCGTTCGGCCGCTGATCCTGGCATCCCAGTTGAAGACCATGAAAGGCTCGAACTGGCGAGCCTCTGGACTGCGCTGGCGCCAGCTGGCGGCCAGATAGTCGCTAAAGCCCTCGCCGATGGCGCCCCAGTCACCCTCTTCTCCCATGTCGGGCAGGATATGGTGCTGCACCGCATGGCCAAACTCGTGCCAGATCACCATGGGATCTTCCGCATCGGGTACCCCTATCCGGCCAATTTCCAACCGGCGCAGGAAGGGGTCATAGAGGGAGTTGTCCTGCTCCCCGGCATCGGTATCGATGGCCAGGGGGCCGCCCATCAGCGTTGGGTAGCCAAGGGATTCCACATGGCGCTGGGCCAGATCCAGATGGTAGTAGCCATTGATATCGAGGAAGGCGGGCTGCTGGTGATCCAGCTGGAAGCCATCGGCATCAGGGCTGCTAAAGGGGGCTGTTTCCGGCGCCGTGCCATCCACGACCCGGGCGCGTGGGCCACTCAGCTGGTAGGTGTCATCCACCTTTTGTACCCTGAGCGGGACGGTGCGATAGGCCCCGTTGTCCAGCACCAGATCGTGGCGCCACAGCAGGTTGCCATCTTGCAGTTGGGTGCGTGGGTCGAGGGCAAAGATGCGGGCCTGCACTGTGGCCGCTTCCCCTGCCAGCGGGACCGCTTCGGCACGGGTGTTGGCCTCTTGCAGCGTGCGCCCCAGCAGGGCGCTGCCATCGCAGGTGACAAACAGTTGCCAGTGGCTGCTTTTGCTGTTGCCCGGCTGGCTTTCCACCGCCAGCAGACGCCAGGCCGCAGTCAGGGTGTCGCCATCCTGCCAGTACCAGGGCTGGGCTTCGTCACTGCCAGCGAATTGCCACACAGTACCATCCAGCGTGGCGGTATAGGCATCCACCCCGGCGCGGCTTGCTTCATCACATGGCGCCTGTGCCTGCATCAGCCGGGTATTGTGATAAAGGCGCCACGGGCGACCCTGCTCATCGAGACTGACGGCGGCCATCAGGCCGGCGATCGGTGCGCCATTGAGCTGCTGGCGATAATGCAGATAGTGGCCCAGCTTGCCTTGGCGCTGATAGGCCGGGGCATCACTCAAGGTGACGCCGAGCTGCTGTTCGAGCCAGAGGCGGGTATCGGCCGGGGCGTCCTGTTCGACAAAACGCAGTTCGGCGGCCTGAGTGGAAAAGCCAGCCAGCCCCAGCAAGAGGGCGGGCAACAGGGGTTTCATAGTGGTACTCCCAATCAGCGGCGGGGTCATTGGTTGATCCCCGCCAGATGCAACAAGAAGGCAAATTCACGAGCCCGATCGCCACCACCGGCGCGGTGGCCCCCCTCCAGTTCGGTCAGCAGCAGGTAGGGGCCGGAGCCCGTGCTGTGCTCCCGCAGGCGGGCCAGCCACTTGATCGGCTCCCAGTAGGGCACCTGGCTGTCGTGCAGGGCGGTAGTGACCAGCAGGGGCGGGTAGGGGGCGCGGTGCAGGTTGTCGTAGGGGCTGATGCGGCGCATCGCCTGATACTCTGCGGGCTTGGCCGGATTGCCCCACTCCTGGTACTCCTGACGGGTCAAGGGGAGGGCAGGATCGCTCATGGTGCCGAGCATATCGAC
Source organism: Aeromonas sp. s11 (assembly GCF_040907945.1). Classification (NCBI taxonomy): domain Bacteria; kingdom Pseudomonadati; phylum Pseudomonadota; class Gammaproteobacteria; order Aeromonadales; family Aeromonadaceae; genus Aeromonas; species Aeromonas sp. s11. The sequence goes on from NZ_JBFOCU010000053.1 coordinate 46,196, forward strand.
GAAGGGAACCTGCAACACGGCGCCGCTAAAGAGTGTCGGTTGCTGGTTGAGGGCCGCAGCAACCAGCGTGCCCCCCGCGCTGCCCCCCATGGCAAACAGGGGCAGGGGAGCGGCGTCGGGCGACCAGTGGCGCAGGGCGTGACCGGCTGCGATAAAGTCGCTAATGCCGTTCTGCTTGTGGATGCCCCGTCCGTCGCGGGTCCACTGCTCCCCCAGCATGCCGCCGCCGCGCACATGGGCGATGGCGTAGACAAAGCCCCGATCCAGCAGGCTTAACAGCTCTTTCTGGTAGTAGGGGCGCATCGGCGTGCCATAGGCGCCATAGCCGTAGAGCAGTACAGCGCGAGGGGCCAGATCTTTGCGCCACACCAGCGAGACAGGCACCCGGGTGCCATCGGCAGAGGTGATCCAGCGCCGCTCGCTCTGATAGGGCAATGCTTTATTGCCTGCGGTGTGCTGGTCGTTGATCCAGTGGCCGCTGTTCAAATCCAGCCAGCGTTGGCCGGGGGGCTGGCTCAAGCCCTGACTGCGCACCAGAATACGGTCGCTGGCCGGGTCATGTTCTCCTTGCAGCCAGCCGGTACCGGCGCCACTGGCCAGCGGCAGGCGCTGGCGTTCATGGCCGTTGCGGTCGAGCAGGGCGAGGCAATCCTCCCCCTGCTGGCGAAACTGCACCACCAGATGGCGATCAAACAGTCTCCACTTCTCGGGATCGCCGAGATCCTCCTCTTTGGCGGGCCACAGGCGCTGCCACTCACTGAGCGGCGTGCTGGCTGAGTAGAGGGCAAACGTCCCCTCCCGGTTGCTCTTGATCACCCAGCCGGATTGACTGTCCAGATAGTATTCCACCCCGCGCTGGCGGGGTTTGACCTGCTGCGGCTTGCCCGAGTCGAGCAGGTACTGCTCCGAACTGTCGTGGTTGTTGCCCTGCAACACCAGATGTTGGCCATCCGTGGTGCGATAGAGGCTGAGCAGCCATGCGGGATCCAGCTCCTCATAGAGAGTCTGCTCCTGGCCATCCTGCCAGCCGCGCAGCTGCCAGGGGCGCAGGGTGTAGCGCTCGTTGGCGATGGTGTAGAGGGTGCGACCATCTTGTGACCAGGCGAGATCAGCGCTGCGCTGTGCCAAACTGGCCAGCACCTTGCCGCTCTGGAGATCGAGCAGGGTGACCTGATAGTCGAGATCGCCGCGCCTGTCTTCGGCGATGGCCAGTGTGAGGTTATCCGGGCTCAGTGCCCAGCCGCCCGCTTCGTAATAGCCCTCACCCGCTCTGGCGGGAAGCCGCTGCTGCACCTTGCCCCCGTGGCGTTGCCAGAGTGAGCCATCCGGGCGCAGCTGCCATGCCTGATCGCCGCGCACAAGCCAGTTGTCTGGCACGGGTTCCCCCGCCGGATGGCTGGCAAACTCGGCGCGCAAGGTTGCTTCCAGCGGCTGCTGCGCGGCGAGTTGCTGCTCGCTCCAGCGATTTTGCTGCTTGAGCAGGGCGAGTATGGCCGGGTTGCTGCGGCTCTCGTCCCGCAACCAGAAGTAGGGATCCTGGCGTACGGGATTGCCTGAAATCAGGTGTGGCTGGGACGGGATCGGCGGTGGCAGGGCCTCTTGCGCCCACGCCAACGGGACGGCCAACAGGGCCGCCATGATTGCATGATGTTTCATCACATCCCCACGAAACGGTAGCTGAGGCTGGCTGACAGGTAGCGGCCGCTCTGGCTGTAGAGGGAGGTGTCGCTGCCAGCCGGGAGTCCGGCCACATCCTGATAGCGGACATAGCGGGTATCGAGCAGGTTGCCGATGGTGGCATTGACCTTTAGCGCTTCGGTGATCTGCCAGTCGCCGGTGAGATCCAGGCTGAACCAGCCTGCGCTGCTCTGGCAGGCACCGTTGTAGCCAGTCTGCGCATTGGCGCACTGGGGCACCTTGGTCATGGCGGCGGCATAGTTGCCACTGAGCTCAACCCCCCAGTCGAGCTGTTGCCAGCGCAGGGTGGTGTTGCCTTCCAGCGGTGTCTGGGTGCGCAGCGGCTCACCGCGGTGATCTTTGCCATCCATCCAGGCCAGATTGGTCGAAAGCTCCCACTCGTCGCTCAGCCAGAGGCTGGCGGCCAGCTCGGCGCCCCAGGTTTCTGCTTTGGCGACGTTGCGATACTGGCGCAGGAAGACACCGTCATCGAGGCGAAAACCGGTCTGGCGCCAGTCGATGAAGTTGTAGTAGCGGTTGTAGAAAACGGCCGGTTTGACGCTCCAGTTGTCGCTTTGGCCATTCACTCCCCACTCCAGACTGTGGCTGGTCTCCTCCTTGAGGTTGGGGTTGGCAATGATCTCGAACGGCGGCATGGCAAAGTAGTGAGGAATGTTGCCGTAAACCTGATCGTAAGCGGGGGCGCGGAAGCCGTTGGCATAGCTGAGCCAGCTGCGCCATGTTTCGTTGAAGCGGTAACTGGCCGCCACACTGGGGGAGATGTGGTCGCTGTGGTTCTCGGCCAGATTACTGTCCGGTGCGCGCAGGCGCTGGCGGTCAAAGCGCAGGGTCGGGGTAAACTGCCAGCTGCCCAGATCGATCACATCGCTCAGCCAGATGCCATCGCGGCGGGTCTCGGCCTTGCTGAAGGGGGCTTTCTGTCCTTGGGTGGTGATGCCATCTTCCAGGGTCAAATTGCTGACCGGCCGCTCGTGGTTGGCCTGCTCCACTTCCACACCGTAGCTGAAGGTGTGATCCAGCGAGCCGGTGCTCAGCTTGTTCTGCAACTCCAGCTCGCTGCCAAGGCGCAGCTCCTCGAATGTGGAGAGGGTGCGCTGGCTGCGATATCTGGGATAGCCGCTCAGGGCATCGTTGCGCAGCAGCTGGCGCTGGTTGGCTTCGTTGCGTGACTGGTTGCCAAACAGGCTCCAGTTGAGGGTATCGATCATGCCCAGATCGTTGGCCTCCCAGCTGAACTTGCCGCCCTGGGTGCGCTGATCGCCATCTTCCTGAAAACCGACCACGTCCCAGCTGCCATCGGGTTGGGGCACCGCTTTGGGCCCCATCTGGCGTTTGGCGTGATCCTCGTAGTAGTCCAGCTCCAGCCGCAGAGCGTGATGGGCATTGAGGGGGAGGCGGCTGCTGGTGGAGGCACTCATGCCATCCAAATCAGCCGGAATGCGGTTCTCCTCAAAGTTGGCGGTTTCGTTGCCACGCCAGCCGGAGAGGCGCAACAGATGTTCGCTCTCCAGTGCCCGTACCGCGCCGGTCATGCTGAGTTTCTTCTTGTTGCTGTCGCCTCCGTAGAGGGTCTTGGCCGCCAGATAGCTATCTTGCTGTTGCAGATAATCTTCCGGCTGCTTGGTATTCATCACCACGGTGCCGCCGATGGCATCGGAGCCATGCAGGGAGGAGCCGGCCCCCTTGGCCACCTCAATCTGCTTGATGTCATCGAGATCGAAGTTGAAGCGACCCACCTTGTCATTGATGTTGTCGGCGCCAAAGCCATCGCTGACGCGCACCCCATCCTTGATCAGCAGGATACGGTTGCCACCGATGCCGCGCACGCTGATGTTTTGCGGTCGCCCGGCAGAGCCGGTGACCGAGACACCGGGGATCTTGCGAAACACATGAGTCAGCTCGCTGGCGACCTGACGGTCCAGCTCTTCCTGGGTGATGACGGTGATGGAGCCGGAAACATCGGAGAGTTTCTGTTGTACCCGTTGCCCGGTGACAATGATGGTGTCGTCGCTGCGAGCCTTCTCCACAGGGGGAAGATCGGCCGCGCCAGCGGAGGCACACAGGAGTGCCGGCCATGCCTGAAGCAGTTTTTTCATAATGATAATTGTTTTTATTTAAGCCTGAGGGGCGGCATTATTGCAGAGGCCTGACCACTTGACAATAAATGGCAATCATTATCATTAAGATCTTATGGTATTGATATTATTGAGTTATTTGTTTTTAAAAAGAGGCTCCCGCGCGAAGCGGGAGCGGGGGGATCAGGGCTTGAGCAGTTGCAGTGACTCTTCTGCTGCCTTGCCTTGAGAGAGGGTGATATCGACCCGGCGATTTGCCTGGCGATGTTCGGGGGTGTCATTGGCAAAGCGGGGTTGGGTGTCGGCCACACCCTGAGCGATGACTCGTCTGGCATCCAGCTGGGGATTGGTCAGCATGGTCTGCACGATGGAGGAGGCCCGCAGCACCGAGAGCTCCCAGTTGTTGCGATAGAGTTCCACCGGCGCCTGGGAGTTGTCGGTATGACCGGTGACCACTACCTGCCCCGGGATGTTGGCCAAAATGCCGGCGATCTTGTTGACCAGCGGGATGAACTGGGGCTGCAGGAACGCCGAATTGGCGGGAAACAGCGCCTTCTCGCCAATGCGGATCACCAGCTGACTGCCAAGCTGCTCGACCTCCAGATCCTTCGATTCGATCTGGGCCTTTAGCTGCTGCTCAAGCTTCTGCTTGGTCACCTGCACCCACTCCTGCTCCTGGGTCTTGTGGGGCCAAGCTTCGGTGGTGCTCGGTTTTTCCGAGGCACCTATGGTCTCGTTGAAGGGGTCCGATGCCGCCATGGGGGCATCTTTTTCCAGCACAGTCTCCTCTTTCGGGCTGCTCGGCGTAGTTTTTGATTCTGGCTCGAGAATCCCTGTGCCCCCCTGCATCAAAGGTGAGCCGGCAGGCGGGGAGATGAGGCCGATTTTACCCAGCGACTCGATAAAGCCCTGGATAAGCACCCGGGTTTCGGACTGCTTTGCCATGGCAAAGGAGTAGAGCACCACAAACAGGGCGAACAGCAGGGTCATGAAGTCGGCATAGGAGACCAGCCAGCGTTCGTGGTTCTCCGGTGCTTCAGCCTTTTTCTTTTTGGCCACCGTGACCTCCCAGATAAGGTTCGAGGGTAACTTGCAGGCGCGCTTGGGATTCGCCATCCACGATGCAGAGAATGCCGGTCAGGGTCATCTCCTTGTAGTGGCGGATCTGGTGGGCAAACCCCTTGTAGCGGTTGCCGAACGGCAAGAAGATCAGGTTGGCGGCGGATACCCCGTAGATGGTGGCGATAAAGGCCACCGCGATGGCGCCACCCAGTTTGTCGGGGGCATCAAGCAGACCCATGGCGTGGATCAGGCCAAATACCGCCCCGACGATCCCCATGGTCGGGCAGTAGCCGCCCATGGCTTCATAGAATTTGACCGTCTGTTCGAGATCTTCCTGTTCAAATTCGATCTCGTTCTCCAGCACCTCGTGGATTTTGGCCTTCTCGTAGCCATCGACCATCATCTGCACCCCTTTCTTCAGGAAGGGATCCTTGATCTCCTCGATCATCCCTTCCAGCGCCAGCATACCGCTGCGGCGGGCGTTGCCTGCCAGGGTCTCCAGCAACTGGGCCTGTTCCAGCAGGTCGAGTTTGAGGGGAGAGAGCAGCCATTTGAAACGCCTCATGGTGCTGCCGACGACGGAGAAAGGGAACTGGGTCAGCGCAGCACCTATGGTGCCACCTATCACGATAAGAAATGCGGGCAGATCGAGCAGTGCACTGGGATGACCACCCTCGATCATGTTGCCGCCAAGGATGGCGATCAACGCCAGTACCAAGCCAATCAAGCTCATCTTTTACACGTCCCTGCATGTTGATAATGGCTAGTGTAGCTACTTAAGTATCAGTTTTTCAAAATGAAATCCAATCGCTGAGCAATTAATGGGCGCTGGGTAACGTCCGCAGAGGGAGGTATGTTGAAGAGGAGCAAATCGATGAAGCTTGAAGGGAAATAACCAAGGGGGCGGTAATCTGATCTCCGCCATCCTCTTCAAATCTGTATCTTGGGAAAGTTGTTTCACCTCGCCACAGAATCGTCCCCGGCATTAACTCAAGGCTTCTAAATCTTCCTTACACGAGTGTGCTTTGCGCTAAATACTGTGTGAGTAAGCAACCATGATTTCAACAAGAAAAGTCCTGCAAGTCCATCGTTTCGTCAGTCGTTCCATTGATCAAAAACCCACTATAACCACCCAGGGGATGTTGCAAATCCTGGACTGGACCATCATGCGGGTCCAGCAAAATCAAATCAGGGAGGAGGCCTATCCCTGTATCTTTGCCAGAGGGGCTGAACTGTTTTATCTGATTAGTTCAATCCGACCGTTTAGGCGATACAACCAGTTAACCGCATTGTGTGCTGTCGACTGGTGTGTCCGACAACATGGCTTTGGCCTCAAAGCTCTGCATCTGGATGAACAGCAGGCCATAACGGAGCGTATAAGAAGCGATTACCGAGAGCCACTCTTGCAGGCATGTGATCATTTTGCTCAGGAGTATCGCTACTGGTTTTTCATGCATAGCGAACCCTTCAGTAAACAAAGTGCCAGGTCTGCCAGTGCAATAACATCCATTAGTCGCAGCTTGTTTGAGCTCAGCTGGTAACTGCCGCTCCCCCTCATTCTTACCTCAACGAGGTGAGTAGGAACATAGTCATGAGGTGTGATCCCAACCCCCTGGTTCAGTAACAAATCAATCGGGTGGGCCGGTCACACCTTAACAAAAGGTGGTCGTATGCAACCAATCTCTTCCCGAGCACGAAGACATCAGCGCCGTCACAGAGAAAAAAGAGCACAAGCCTCGGTAACTGGCCAACACTACCATCCCACAATCCTCTTCTTTACCGGGGCGGGCTTGTCAGCGGAAAGCGGTGTGCCCACGTTTAGAAGTGAGGGCATTTGGCGTAATCATGAGAGCTGGTGCTATTCCCACGCTAATAGCATGAGTACGGATCTGGCTGGCTTCTTGGCCTTTCACAACAAACGGCGTCAAACCATGTTAGAAGCCGCCCCCTCACAGGCGCATTATCTGATAGCCCTGCTACAACAGAAATGTACTGTTAGAGTCATCACCCAAAATATTGATGACTTACATGAGAGAGCAGGTAGCCGTGAAGTCCTTCATCTGCATGGTTCAATCCAGTTTTTGGTCCCCATAGGTTTTCGTAGCAAAAAATATCGGCAGCCTTGGCATGAGGATGTGGCGATCGGTGATCGCTGCCCATCCACTGGCTCACAATTGCGCCCAGATATCGTGCTGTTTGGCGAAAATGTTTATGAGTATCAACAAGCTCGTCGCTGGCTCTGCGAGGCTGATATAGTAGTAGCTGTCGGCACCAGTTTGCTTGTTGAGCCTGCGAGTTCTTTGTTACAAAACATCAACCCTGGCGCATGTGTCTACTACATCGATCCCGATCTTGGTTTGTCATCCAGACTACCGTTTCCCGGTGAGCTGATTGTTGATGGGGCCTATCGCGGGATTGCTCACGTATTGGAACTGAACCTAGAAAAAATGGTATGAAATTGTATCTGGACGATGAAAGAAAAAATCCGGTAGGGTGGATTCGTGTCTTTTGGCCGGAGGAGGCGATTGCATGGCTAAAAACAGAGATGGTGACTGAAATTAGTCTTGAGCATGACCTCGGTGATGATGATAGAGGAACCGGATACGACGTGATTCTCTGGATAGAAAATGAGGTAATGACAAATCATTTCATCCTGCCCCAAATTCATATTCACTCAGCAAATGTCTCCGCAAGAATAAAAATGGAACTGGGTATTATGGCCATAAATAAATTTTTAGCGAAGTCAACATGACAAGTTCAAGGCTGTGACTAAACTACAGAGATAGTAAATCATGTCACTATGTATAAAGCCCTTTGGAACTTGGGGAAGAATTGATATCTGCAATGAACTTTCAACAGTTAAAAGTCATCCCCCCTGAAAAACAAAAAGGCTTCTAAAATAGACAAATACGAGTAATGAAATTTTCCTTTTAAAACATAAATGGTAAAAACGCTATTTTGTTGACTTTTATTTAATTCGGAATGACAATCTAACTTCCACTTTGACGATGTAATGGACAATGTATGAGTACGGATATCAATTTCTTGTGTAAAGAGAGTCTGTTTGCGTTCATCCAAAAAAATATGATAACTTAAAGAATGATATGGGATGGGACCTGCTTTTCTGTAGGTATGATAACATGCTATCCCCTCAGTATCCTGTCGCATTCTTTGGTATAAATCCAGGTGGTGGACCATGTGATACCAATGCAATTTCAGTGGAGTCTGAATGTGCATACTACAGTGAACCTTGGAAGGGCTGCGAGGAGGGTGAAGCACCGCTACAACAGCAGATGAGAGCCTTATATACAATGATTGGCGATGAACTGGGTGTATCATACAAACAGCTCATGGATGGCTCTCTGATGACAAACTATATTCCCGCTCGCTCACGAAATTGGCATACATTAAAAGGAAAGGATGAGTGGCTTGAACATGCTCGTGAAATATGGAATGAGCGTATAAAGCAGGTTCACTGTAAACTCTATATCGCGATTTCGAAAATCGTATTTGATGAACTGGATAGCCATTTAATCAAGCATGGTTTCCAGATGGTTGAAAAAATCAATGAACAGATTGGCTGGGGGAGAGTCAGATACCAAATTCAGCGTTACGAACGGGGTGATCAAGTTTCCTTGCTTGTACGCCTCCCTCATTTATCAACATACAAAATATTTAGTCGTCCAGCATGTCAACCATCAATAGATCGAATCAAGTGTGAAATATCTAAAACTATAAAATGATCATGTACAGGGCCTTAAGCATTGAGTTCTTTTAACATGCTCTTCAAGGTCCTGTTCCGTGTCTATTATCTCTGCTTGGTTTGGTGATCAGATCACAGAGCCCTCAGTTGGTTCCATTCAAGTTGTATTGATTTGAGAAACAACGCCTCTTGTTGCTCTTGTTGTGACAGGAAGGAACGCTTGTCGGGTGGGGCAATCACAAAAGCAAGGTAGGGGGCGTGAGCTGGCAATACGAAAAGCTCTGATGTTCCATCAGGGCTTTGAAAAGGCTCTGTCCCAATTACGTGTTGAAAGGCTAATCTTGAAGTAGGCCATCACCTTGAGGTCTACCATCATGGATACCCCAGCCTTTCAACACCTGTTGTCCCTTTTTCCCCAGTTAACCCTGCGCCAGCGCCGTGTTGCTCAGCAGGAGCTCACTGCACCCCACACCATTACCTCGCTCAATACTCAGTTACCGGCATGCAGTGGCTGCCCCCATTGTCAGGCCGATGTCACCCAGCTGGCGCCTTGGGGATGGAGTCGGGGGCTGCGCCGCTACCGTTGCAAACTGTGTCTGCGCACCAGCACCGTTCTGACCAAGACGCCCTTGGCCAGATTGCGTAAAGCACAGTGCTGGGAAGATTACGCGCAAGCTCTCATCGAAGGACTGACTATCCGCCAGGCTGCACGGCGCTGTGGGGTCAGCAAAAACACCGCGTTCCTCTGGCGTCACCGCTTCTTGCGCGCGATGGCAACCCATCAGGCCACCCGGGAAGAGGGCATCGTTGAGGTTGATGAGACCTTTTTCCTTGAATCGTTCAAGGGGCAGCGGGGACTGCCGCGTCCACCACGTCATCGCGGTGGTAAAGGTCGAACTCGTGGAACCGGGCCAGATTACATCCCGGTGATGGTGGTACAAGACCGTGCAGGCCACCATGCGGATTTTCAGTTGGAGAAAATAGATGCCGAGACGGTCATCGCGGTGTTGAAGCCGTTAGTGTCACCAGATGCGGTGCTGTGTAGCGATGGAGCGGGTGTGTATGCCTGTTTCAGCAAGGAACAGGGTATAACCCATCAGGTGGTGCGCAATCGTCAAGGTGAACGGGTGGTCGGTGCGTATCACATCCAGCACGTAAACGGGTATCACCATCGGTTGAAAGAGTGGATGGAGCGGTTCCATGGCGTGGCGACGCACTACCTGAAGAACTACTTGGGTTGGCGCCGGATGCTGGAGCGTTACGGAAAAGGCGTAAATATCAAAGCATGTTTGTATGAGGCGCTGGGGCGCCCCATTCAACACGTAATTGGGACATAGCCTTTGAAAACTGGGGGTGGGAGCGCGTGGATGATCCGCCACTGCGTGGCTCTGGCTCACTTGTCGGCATAGGTGTTTGCCGGAAAGCAAAAAACCGACCCTGAGGTCGGTTTTTTTAAATTTGGCGGTGAGGGAGGGATTCGAACCCTCGATACGTTGCCGTATACACACTTTCCAGGCGTGCTCCTTCAGCCACTCGGACACCTCACCAAATTTTCGTTCGCTGCGCTGTTGTGCTGGAACGGGGCGTAATTTAGGGGAAAGGGCTGTGTGGGTCAACCACTTTTCCCCTTATTTTTCATAATCTTTTCCGAATGCCTAACCCTTGTGCAGAATGCCGATTTTTTAAACCGGATCAGGGCTTGTCGAGGATGATCAGACTGTCCGGCAGCTCGTTTTGATCCCGGGTGGCTGGGAAGGCGTCGGTCAGAATGGCGCTAACGCGCTCTACGCACTCCAGAAAACCCTGTTCGATCTCCTTGTTGCGCACTCGTGCCACGAAGTCGTCGATGATCTCCTGCCACTGGCCGTTGTCGATATGCTGGGCGATGCCGTCATCCACCAGTATTTCTACATAGTGCTCGGCGGCCGAGACGAAGATCAGCACCCCGAGCCGGTCGCGGGTGCGGTGCAGCCCTTGCTCGACAAATTGCAGGCGAGCCATCAGGGCCGCCCGGTGCTGGCGAACCTTCTTCGGGATGAGCCGCATCTTGATGGGGGTCCAGTGGAACAGCAGGCTCAGCAGCAGCCAGACCGACCACTGCACCAGCAGGATTTCGTACCAGCCGAGCCAAAAGCCGAGCTGGAACACCAGCAGCGGGGTGAGCATCGCCAGCAGCGCCGCCCAGAGGGTGGGAATGTAGCGATAGCCATCGCTGGCCGGGGCCAGCACGGTGACCAGTTCAGCATCAGTCTCTAGCTCCGCTTCGCGCACCTTGGCCTGAAGCGTGTGGAAGAACTGTTTAGAAATCATGATTTGTCTCTTTACTCCTGTTACCAGCCACCGGAGGCTCCGCCGCCGCCAAAACTGCCGCCGCCACCGCTGAATCCGCCGCCGGAGCGACCACCAAAGGAGCCGGCACCCAATCCACCGGCCATGTAGGTCGACCGACGTCGTCCTCCCGGCCCACCGCCACCACCGCCGCGCAGGTTGTGGAGCACGATCATCGCAATCACCACCAGAATAAACAGCCAGGGGCCGCCACCGTTGTCACTCTTTGGCTGCTCGACCGGCTGATACTCTCCGGCGAGTGCCTTCATGATGCTCTGGCTGCCCGCCATGATCCCGGCCACCATATCGCCGCGCTTGAAGGCGGGCAGGATGCGGCCATGGATGATGTTGGCTGCGATGGCGTCGGGCAGGGCGCCTTCCAATCCATAGCCTACCTCGATCCGCACCTTGCGCTCATCCTGGGCGATCAGCAACAGCACGCCATTGTTCTTGCCTTTCTGGCCGATCCCCCAGTGGCGACCGAGCTGGTAGCCGTACTCCTCGATAGTCTCCCCATCGAGGCTGTCGACGGAGACCACCACCAGCTGGATGCCGCTGCGCTTTTCAAAGGCGGCCAGCTGTTGGGTCAGTTGATGGGCCTGTTTGCGGGACATCAGACTGGCTTCATCCACCACCCGTCCGCTCAGCGTCGGGAAGTCGGGTGCCGCTTGCAGGGCACTGGCCCAGAGCAGCAGACAGGGAAGAAACCAGCGCAGCATCATCTTCATTGGAAGCTGACCTTGGGCGCCTCATCGGCACCGGGTTTGGCACTGAAACTGGGTTTGGCTTCCAGATCCGAGTAGAGCAGCTTGGACCAGATAACGCCGGGGAAAGTGCGAATCTCGGTATTGAACTGGCGTACCGCCTCGATATAGTCGCGGCGAGCCACCGAGATGCGATTCTCGGTTCCTTCCAGTTGGGCCTGCAGGGCAAGGAACTGCTGATCCGCTTTCAGCTCGGGGTAGCGTTCTACCACCACCATCAGGCGGGAGAGGGCGCTTGAGAGCTGGTTCTGCGCCGCTTCAAACTCCTTGAGCTGGGCAGGATCGCTCACCTGTACGCTGCCGACCCGGGCACGAGCATCGGTGACCGCCTTTAGGGTCTCCTGCTCATGGCTGGCGTAGCCCTTGACGGTTGCCACCAGATTGGGAATGAGATCGGCACGGCGCTGATACTGGTTCTCCACCTGCCCCCAGCTCGCCTTGACCTGCTCATCCAGGGTCGGAATATTGTTCATGCCGCAGCCGGTCAGGCCGAGCAGCAGGGTCAGGGTCAACAGGCTCTGCGTGGTTCTGCGCCAGAGTGATGTGGCCATCTTGTTGTTCTCCTTTGATATTTCGAGTCGATAGTGCGCCATGGATGGTGTACGACCAAGAGTGCATAACCATACCAGCTTGGGGTCAGTTGCCACAACGCGCAGGTAGTTCAGGTCGCTTGTTGATGCCGGATACCTTGGGCAGCTGGGGCTTGTCTTTTAGCCAGGATGCCAGCTCTTCCCCACAGCCATTGCCGGGCGGAATGGGAGCCTGGGGTTCACAATCGGGGCTGCCCACCGGGCAGCGCAGCCGCACGTGGAAGTGGCTGAAGTGGCCCACCCAGGGGCGTAGCTTGGCGACCCAGGGTTCGTTACCAGCTTGTTGGCAGACCGCGGATTTGATCACCGGATTGACGAAGATGCGGGCCACCTCGGGTTTGCTGGCCGCAAGCCGCAGCAGGGTGAGCTGCTGTGGGCCAAAGCGGCCCGGTAACATTTTGTAGCTGGGTTCGTCGATCAGTGCCCACTCCTTGGGGGCATCCTGCTCCCACTTGCTGATGGGACGGTTGGCCATGCGAAACCAGATATCGGCATCAAGTCCGGTCTGATGGCTGCGATGGCCGGAGGTAAAGGGGCCGCCCCGGGCCATCGCCAGATCGGCGATATAGAGATCCGGCAGCCCGGCCATGCGGGTCTGGTTGGCCAGCGCTTGCAGATAGTGGATGAGGTCGGGGTGGCCGTAGTAGCGCAGCCGTTTGGTACGGATCACCTGATAACCCGGCCCTTCGAGGGGTAGGGATACGCCGTTTTTCAGGCAACCGGCGGCATAACCACCGATGGCTTCCGCTTGCAATACAGTCGCCAGCAACAGGGACGTCAGCATGTGCGTGCTCCTTGTCTTGCTTCGAGTCGGCTCAGCAATACGAACAGACTCAAACATATAAATAAATAGGCCGCGGCCACCAGCAGCCAGATCTCGTAGACCAGTCCGCTGGAGTTGGCCATCTCGGTGCCGACGAAGGTGAGCTCCTGCACCGAGATAAGGGAAACGATGGCGGTATCCTTCACCAGCGCGATGAGCTGCCCGGTGAGGGGGGGCAACATCAGCAGCATGGCCTGCGGCAGGATCACATGGCGCAGCCGCACCCAGGGAGAGAGCCCGAGGCTCTGCGCCGCCTCCCACTGGCCACGGGGGATGGCGGCCAGCCCGGCGCGGACGATCTCGGCGACGAAGGCTGCGCTGATCATGCCAACGCAGAGGGTGCCTGAGATGAGGTTCTCCCAGCGGGCAGGTGGGCCAAACAGCGCCTCTTGCCACGGGGAGAGTGATACGGTGCCGAGCCAGCGGGAGAGGCCGCTCGAAGGCAGCAGCTGGTTGGCGATAAAGAAGTAGAAGATGAAGATAAAGACCAGCGGCGGCAGATTGCGGATCAGCTGGATAAACAGGGTCGCGGGCATCACCAGCCAGGGTCGGCGGCTGAAGGCGGCTACCCCCAGCGCAGTGCCGAGCAGCAGCGCCAACACCATGCCGAGCAGGGCTATGCGCAAGGTAGTGAGCAGACCGCTGAAAAAGTAGGGCAACTCGCCGTGAGGGCCAGGGGTGAACAGCAGATCGAAGGCCTCATGCCAGCGCCACTGATAGGCCACCCCGATGTGCAAGCGGCTGGCCAGCCAGAGGCCAGCCAGCAGCAGGATCAGGGCGATCGCCCCATCCAGCCAGTTGATGTTCCGACATGGCTTCCGGACGATGCGCCGGATGGTCTGTTTGAGGGCCATCAGCATCAGGGATTGGCGACCTGCGCTTCCCACGCCAGCGACTTGAACCAGTAGTCATGGCGCGCCTTGAGCCAGCCATCGGCCTGACGGGCGGCGATCCACTCGTTGAACTGCTCAGCCAGGGCATCATCCCCCTTGCGCAGGGCAAAGCCTTCATCGCCTTGTGCCAACGGCTCGGCAAACGGCATAAAGAGGGCATCGGGGTGGCGCAGCGCCTCTTGCTCGGGTTTCGGGGAAGAGGAGAGGGCGCCGTGAGCGCGGCCGTTCAGCACCTCCTGAAATACCTGTGACTCGTCATCAAACTGGCGCAGGGTGGCCTTGGGGAAGTGTTCTTTTGCCACCTGTACCGGTGAGGCGCCACGACGTACCGCCAAGATCACCCCGCGCTGGTTGAAGTCCGCCACGGTTTTCTTCTCTTTGGCCATGGTGCTGGAGGCGGCCAGCTGCACCCCCGAATGGGAGTAGGCCTGGGTGAAGCGCACGCTCTTCTCCCGCTCGGGGGTGATGGTGAGGCCGCCGATGATGACGTCATATTTTTTCGCCAGCAGGGAGGGGATGATGCCATCCCAGGCGGTAGGCACGAACTCTACCTGCCAGCCGTTATCTGTGGCGAGGCGATGGGCCACGTCAATCTCGAAACCGATCAGGGCCCCCTGCTTGTCGCGCATCGCCCAGGGGGCAAAGGTGGACATGCCGACCCGCAGGGTACCGCTCTGCTCGATCTGCGCCTGGGTGTCGGAGGGGGCAGTTTGTGCCAATGCGGGAGTGAGCAGGCTTGTCAGTAGCAGGGCCGCGCCCGACAGGGCGGTTTTGAACGATAAATTCATGGTTAGCGTCCTTGTTGATCCGGATTCAGGTGACGGGCCAGCGCCCGCGAACAGGCTGACAGCGTCAGGGTTAACAGCAAATAGAGGGCAGCCACGGTAAACCACACCTCAAAGGTCAGAAACGTATCGGCAACCAGAGTACGCCCTTCGTTGGTCAGATCGAAGATGGCGATCACACTCACCAGCGCCGAATGTTTGATAAGGGAGACCAGCTCGTTGGTCAGCGGCGGCAAGGTGATGCGCACCAGCTGGGGCAGGATCACCTTGCGCAGGGTGATGGTTCGCGACAAGCCAAGCGACTGGGCTGCCTCCCACTGTCCTTTGGGAATGGCCTGTACGCCTGCACGCAGCACTTCGGCGGTGAAAGCGCCCTGATAGAGGGAGAGGCTCAACACGGCGCAGGCAAGGGGGGCCAATCCCAGCATGGGGCCCAGCAAGAAATAGAGAATATAGAGCTGCACCAGCTGGGGCGTGGTGCGCACCAGCGCCAGATAGGCGATGGCGAGCCAGGGGCCGAGCCTGGAGGGGAGCAGCCGCAGGCTAACCACGCACAGACCGACCGCCATCGTGCCCAACAGACTGAGCAGCGCCACCTGCAAAGTGACCAGCAGGCCGTTTAGCAAGGGGCCGGCATAAAAAGTTCCCTCATCCCATTCGCCGAGAAAGGGCAACACCCGTGGCCACTGCCACTCATAGCCCATCTGGCGAGCGCCGCTATAGAGCGCCCAGCCCAGTAGCGCACAGAGCATCACAGTGCCTGACAACCAGCCAAGCAGGCGGGGGCGTTTGAGCTTAGCCATGATAGCTGAGCACCTGTTCGAGGAAGGCCCGGGTACGTGGGTGACGAGGGGCGTTGAACAGTTGGGCGGGCGGGGCCGACTCGATAATCTTCCCTTCATCCATAAAGAGCACCCGATCCGCCACCTGACGGGCAAAGCCCATCTCGTGGGTAACGCAGATCAGGGTCATCCCCTCGTCAGCCAGCTCGCGGATCACATCGAGCACTTCGCGGATCATCTCGGGGTCGAGGGCGGAGGTGGGCTCGTCAAACAGCATCAGCTCGGGTTGCATGCAGAGGGAGCGGGCGATGGCGACCCGCTGCTGCTGGCCGCCGGAGAGCTGGTGAGGGTACTTGTCGGCCTGAGCCTGAATGCGCACCCGCTCGAGCAGACCGAGCGCCCGGGCTTTGGCCTCCTGGGGGCGCAACCCCAGGGTATGCACCGGCGCCACCATCAGGTTTTCCAGCACCGTCATATGGGGGAAGAGGTTGAACTGCTGAAACACCATGCCAACCCGACCTTGCAGGCGGCGCAGGTAGGAAGGGGTCACCGGCTCGCCAAACAGGAACAGCTGGCCGTCGTCGATCCCCTCCAGCCCGTTAATGGTGCGGATCAGGGTCGATTTTCCCGAGCCTGACGGACCACAGATGACCCACTTCTCTCCCCGTTCAATGGTGAGATCGATGTGATGAAGAGCCTGAAAGTCGCCATAGAATTTGTCGACGCCACAAAAGCGCACACAGGGTTGCGAGCTGGTCAAGAAGCGGGTTCCACTGAGAATCATTTACGCCATGGTATTGATTTTATAGGGGGATGACAAAGAAAACCCCCTTGTCAGCATCCTGATGGCTATTCACAATGGCGCCATTTCGTGATGACAGGAGCTTTTCATGCGTATTACATCCTTGCTTGCCGGTTCTCAGGTGCAGCTGTTGATGCCGCCAGCGGTTCGCTATCGCTGCGTCATTTTTCTGCTGTTGCTGGTGAGTTGGGGCGTGGTGGTGGCCTCCTTGTGGGATGGCTGGGGCGCCATGGCGCTGCTCAACTGGGTGGGCGTGGTCTTTGGTGGCATCACCGGGATCATGGTGTCGCTGCCCCGCAGCTGGCAGCCCTGGCGCCTGGCGGAACTGGGGTGGGACGAACAGCATATCTATCTGCTCAATGGCAACAAGGATGAGGCGCTGGCGCTGCCCCGCAGCCAGCTGGTGGCGCTTGAACGGGAGCGGCGAGTGGGCCACGACGGCCAGTGGCTCGACTTTAGCCTCGATCTGCAACTGAGTGCAGAGGAGCTGGCGGCGGCCATTGCCTTACTGGATCTCAAGGCGGGGGAGCTCCATCTGGTGAGCCCGTCTGTCTATCGCTTCGGCTTTAAACGGGCCTGGCACGGTCGCCGGATGCTGGCGCAACGGTTGTCAGATCTGCAATCGGCCTGAGTCGACTATTTTCTCGACAATTCCCGGCAAAGCTCAGATACTGCCAGTGACTCGAATTGATCTTGTCTGCACTGTTAACCCAAGAGATCAATCACTTGACGACAGTGTGGAGAAGGCCACGGCATGAAGCCATGGCAGGTCCGGCATAGGGGTTGTGCCCTTACCGTTATGCTGGGAATTGCATAGAGAAGGCACCTTGAATCGAGAGTGGATGGCATGAAGATTTACGTAGGAAATCTGTCGTACCGGATGACGGCCGACGAACTGAAAACCCTGTTCAGCCAGTTTGGACAGGTCGACAAGGTTGATATCATTATCGACCGCGATACCGGCCAGTCAAAGGGGTTTGGTTTTATTGAAATGCCGGTCAATGGTGATGCCGAGAAGGCCATCGCTGGTCTGCATGGCACAGAAGTCGGTGGCCGTACCATCACCGTCAACCAGGCCAAACCGAAGACAGATGCTCCCCGTGGTCGCCCGCAACAGCGCCACCGCTAAGGTACCTCGGCAATAAAAAAACGGCATGGGTTTCCCCCATGCCGTTTTTGTTTCTGAATGTTTTGCTGTTATCAGGGGACGTCGTAACCGAGCGCCGCCTTGCGGATGCGGAACCACTGCTGGCGGTTAAGCTCGATGGATTCGGCGGCCACGGCGGCGGCAATCCGCTCCCGCTTGCCGGAGCCAATCAATGGCAGCGGCTGGCTTGGCAGCATCATTACCCAAGCGTAGACCACCTGCTCGATAGTCTGGGCGCCCACTTCCTGACGGATCTGCTCCAGTTCGGCACGCAGCGGGGCATAGGCCTCATCGCTGAACAGTCGGCCGCCGCCGAGACATGACCAGGCCATCGGCTTGATGCCAAGCTGCTGGCACTGATCCAGGGTACCATCGAGGGTCCCTTCCTGATGAAGCGGCGAGATCTCCAGCTGGTTGGTGACTAGCGGGAAGGGGAGGCGCGATTGCAGTAGCTCGAACTGACGGGCGGTGAAGTTGGATACCCCGGCGTGCTTGATCTTGCCCGCCTGTTTCAGGGTGATAAAGGCGTCGGCCACATCATCGGCGTTCATCAGGGGATCCGGGCGGTGGATCAGCAGCAGGTCCAGATGGTCGGTGCCGAGCTTGCGCAGCGAGGCCTCGGCGCTGGCGATGATATGGTCCTTGCCGGTGTTGTAGTGGTTGAGAGCATGCTCCGGCTTGGCGGTGAGGGCGATACCGCACTTGGTGACGATCTCCATCCGGCTGCGCAGGGAAGGCTCGAGGCGTAGGGCGTGACCAAAGGCCTCTTCGCACTGGTAGCCACCATAGATATCGGCGTGATCGATGGTGGTGACCCCCAGATCCAGATGATATTTCATCAGATCGAGCAGAGCGGCCGGAGAGAGCTGCCACTCCATCAGGCGCCAGTAACCCATGATGAGGCGAGAGAAGGTGGGGCCTTGCGGATGCAGGGCGACACGGGATACAGACATGGTTGACTCCTTTA
Organism: Aeromonas sp. s11; assembly: GCF_040907945.1. Classification (NCBI taxonomy): domain Bacteria; kingdom Pseudomonadati; phylum Pseudomonadota; class Gammaproteobacteria; order Aeromonadales; family Aeromonadaceae; genus Aeromonas; species Aeromonas sp. s11. Next base: position 64,615 of record NZ_JBFOCU010000053.1, read on the forward strand.
AAAACGCGATGCGAAAACGATGTGCAACATGGATGACTGCGGGCATCTTGGCCCCATGTGGCTGGCAAAGCAATAATGGACAGTGGCATGATTCGAACTTTGGTTCTGACCGAAGAGAGTTGGGGAGATAATTGGATGGAAGGATTTGCCGAGCGCTTGCAGAGCCTGATCGGGGAGATGAGCGTGAGCGCCTTTGCCCGCAAGGTGGGGCTCAGTGAAGCGCTGATCCGCAAATATTTGAAGGGGGCCGAGCCTGGCCTGGCGCGGGCCAACCAGATCGCCATGGGGGCCAACTGTTCGCTGGAGTGGCTGGCGACCGGATGCGGTTATCTCTACCGTCAGGCGGAAGTGGTGGACAGGGAGGCGCTGGTTGCGGCGCAGCAACTGCTGGGCGAGCAGCAACCCGGGGTGGGGCTGCCCGATGAGGAGGCGCTGGTCACCCTGCTCGCCTATTACCAGTTTTTGCGCACCCACAAGAAAGCGGACGGTTTTCTCGACTTGGCGCTGGCGCGGGAGTTTGGTCGCCATCTGGGGGAAGCGTGATGAGGGGCATATTACCCTTTGGTCGTGTCACGGCCGGTTGATTATTCTGATACGCTCTAAGCAAGATAAGTCTCCATGGAATGGGCGATGAGCTACTTGATCCTCGGAAGCGGTGCGCTGGGCTCGGCGCTGGCAAGAGAGCTGATGGCAAGGGGGGAGTCCTTCCTTCTGGCCGGGCGCACCTATCCAAAAGGGATCGAGATGGGGGCCTTCTTCCCGCTGCAAGAGGTGGACGCCATCTCGTTCGACGCCTTGTTTACCCTCTACGACACCGATCCGCTTCCCACTGTGGTGATCAACACCATCGGCCTGTTGCACGATGTCAGCTTTATGCCAGAGCGGCGGGTCGAAGAGGTGCACCCCAAGTGGCTGTGCGACAGCCTGCTTGCCAATGCCTGGCCAACGCTGGCGCTGGCTGCCCGTTTCAGTCGGTTGATGGGCAATGACCATCCGCTGTGGCTCTGTGCCATCTCCGATCTGGCGGGCTCCATCACCGCCAATCTGGAGGGGGGACGTTACAGCTACCGGATGAGCAAGGCGGCCCTCGACATGGGGGTGAAAACTCTGGCCCTCGAGTGGGCGCAACGTTTCCCGCAAGCGGGGGTGGTGGCGGTGGCGCCCGGCTTGATGGACTCCCCGATGAATGCTCCCTTTCTGAGCGAGTTGCCTGCGGAGCAATTGCAGGAGCCTGCCGAGGTGGCGGTGAAGCTGCTCAATCTCATCGAGGGGTTATCGTTGACCCAATCGGGTCAGCTGCTGGATCTCAAAGGTCAGCCGCTGCCTTGGTAAATCCCGCCTGCGGGTTCTATGGACGTCTATTGGCTTCACATTCTGCTCATGCGCCCCTTGCCAAGCGAGGGGCGCATGGCTAACGTCACTCTCCTGTTTCAGGAGGGATCTCATGCGCTATATCGATTTACGAAGTGACACCGTCACCCAGCCTACTGACGCCATGCGTCAAGCCATGCTCCACGCCGCAGTCGGTGACGATGTCTATGGTGAAGATCCGGGCGTCAACGCGCTGGAGGCCTTTGGGGCCAAATTGCTGGGCAAACAGGCGGCGCTGTTTGTGCCGTCCGGCACCATGTCCAATCTGTTGGCGGTGATGAGCCACTGTCAGCGCGGTGAGGGGGCTATCCTCGGCAACGCCGCTCACATCTATCGCTATGAAGCGCAGGGGAGTGCCGTGCTGGGCTCCGTAGCCCTGCAACCCTTGCCGATGCAGCGCGATGGCACGCTGGCATTCGATGATATCAAGGCTGCGCTGGCCCCTGATGATGCCCACTTCGTCCAGACTCGCCTGATCTGCCTTGAGAACACCCACAACGGCAAGGTGCTGCCGCTCTCCTATCTGCAGGAGATGGGGGCATTCGTTGCCGATCGCGGCTTGAAGCTTCATCTCGATGGCGCCCGGCTCTTTAACGCCGCCGTGGCCAGCGAGACCCCGGTCGAGGTGATCGCTGCACCGTTTGACAGTATCTCGATTTGTCTCTCCAAGGGGTTGGGCGCACCGGTGGGCTCGCTGCTGGTGGGCAGCCACGATTTCATCGCCCGTGCGCGCCGCCTACGCAAGATGCTGGGGGGGGGCATGCGTCAGGCGGGGATTCTGGCGCAAGCCGGTCTGTTTGCCCTCGAGCAGCATGTGACCCGTCTGGCCGATGATCACCGCCGTGCCAAACGGCTGGCCGAAGGGTTGGCTGCACTCCCGGGCATCGAGCTCGACCTCTCGCTGGTGCAGAGCAACATGGTGTTCCTGCGGCTGCGTGAGGGGGAATCGGCCCCTCTGCTCGCTTTTATGAAGGAGCGGGGGATCCTCTTCTCCGGTTACGGCGAGCTGCGGCTGGTGACCCATCTGCAAATCAACGATGACGATATTGAAGAGGTGATCGACGCCTTCACCGAGTATCTTGGAGCGCGTTGAGACGGCTGGTCAGGTAGAGGTTATACCAAGACCTGTTCATACCGAAATAACAGAGGGCGCCGCGGCGCCCTCTGTTATTTGCTGCAAGCTCAAGCCTGCCGCTGGCCGCTCATCAGCATGGCCTCATCGGTGGCATCGTAGATCATCACCGCGATGTGGGTCACCTGACCGCCGAAATCGGCCAGTGGCACCAGGGTCAGGTTCTGGAACATATGGGGGGCCGAGCCGGTAATGGGGCGGTAGTTGGAGAAACGCAGCAGATAGGGCTTCTGCTCCCAGGTGCTGAAGGCGCGGTTGTTGAGTTTGAAGACCATGTTGGCCTTGCGTTCGAACCAGGCTCTGTCCACATCGGGGAAGAGCTCGAACAGTACGCCATCGCGCACGTCACTGGCCAGTCGGCCGCTGTGGCTCTCCATAAAGCCGTTCCACACCTGAACCTTGTACTCCTTGTCGAGCACCACCAGGCCTACGTCCAGGTTCTGGACTATGTTCATCAGCCAATGAAATTCACGGATTTCCATAGTCACTCCTAGAGCATGTGCATGATTTTGTTGTTCATGGTGGCGATGGAATCTTCGGTAAACAGCAGCAGCAGATCACACTGCACCGCGTAATCCTGGATCCGGTAGTTGATCTCGATGGCGAGCGTGCGGCGCCAGCGACTCTTGTTGGTGTTGATCAGCTCGTTGATGGGTCTGTGCTGGCCGAGCACCACAGGGTGCCCCTGACTGAAGGGGGTGTCGAGCTGGTTGGCGTAGCCGCGCAGGAAGGCGCCGATCAGCACGTTGGCGGTATCCATCAACAGCTCCAGTTCGGCGGTGCGATCCAGCGTCCCCTGATGGTTCATCAGCTTGGCCAAATCTTTGAAGCTGGAGTCATGGAACAGGATCAGCGCTTCACCGGCGATCCCCGCTCCGATAAACCCCTGACAGACGGCGGAGAGGGTATCTGAATCCGCAGCGGCCGAAAGGGCCATGTGCAGCTCGGAGACCTCCAGCACGTTGACGTTGGGGATAGGCAGTACCACGAAGGCGTTGAGTAGACGAGCCAGCAAGTCGGCGGCCTGACCCATGGAGACGTTGGCCAGCTCCTGATAGACATCGCGGATTTCGGGGGTGATCTTGACGCCTGCATCGGCTACAACGCCGTTTGGCTGCAGTTCGGGGACGCTTGCTTGACCGCTCGGGGCGGCACTCCAGAAATCATGCTTTTTGAGCAGGGCGAGCAGGGTTTCTGGGGCGGCGGGTTTCTTGATGAAATCGAGCGCCCCCAGCCCCATGACCCGTTGATAGGCCTCTGGTTGGATATCCCCGGAGACCACGATCACCTTACTGCGTAGACCCTCCCGTTGGAGGGTCTCCAGCACGCCGTAACCGTCCATTTCCGGCATGGTCAGATCGAGGAAGATGAGATCGCCATGACCCATCAGCACCTGTTCGATCCCTTCGAGACCATTGGCTGCGTAGTGCAAATCGACTTTCCAGTCGGCCGGGAGCGCCCGCGCCAGCTGTTTGCGGGCGAACCCGGAGTCATCACATATCAATACATTCATGGCGTTAGGCAGGCTCTGTTGGCAAGGGATGCTATAAGTGTGGCCCGCTAACGGTCAGATGCAATGGGTGAGGCTATCACCTTGTGAAAATTGGTTGTCCCACTGCCGATTGCGATAGCGTGCTGAGTATTTTTCAACAAATTCAACGAACATCTTAACACGCAACGGAGCGAACTGGTGCTGGCAACACAACATGTAGAAGGGGCGATTGCCGGTTTGCCAGTCGGTCAGTACCGGCACCAGCTGCTCGTCATGGAGGAAGCTGCTCAGATAGTGCAGCGGGGCATTGACGATCCCCAGATGACGCCGGGCTGCACGTACCGCGGCCTGGGTCTGGTTGACGGTCAGTTTGGCGCTGCGTTTGATGCAGACGCTCTGGCCATCCTTGTCGGTCAGCTGCCAGTGCTGGTGAGGCCAGCAGTAGATGAGATCGTGCTCTTCCAGCTGGTTGGGATGGGAGGGGGTGCCCTTCTTGGTTAAATAGAGTGGTGAGGCAAACAGGCCGTACTCGATATGGCCGAGACAGATCGCATTGGGCAGCGACTGGGGCAGCTCACCGTTGAAGAACACCAGATCCCGATCATTGTCGAACAGGTGTTGGTGATCATTGGTCTGGGTGATATCGAACTGTACCTCGGGATAGTGCAGCCCGAATTCGGCCAGCATATCGATGAGGATGGTGTTGGAGAGTGCGATCGGCGCAGCTATCCGGATAAGCCCGGTGATGTCGGCCTCTTGACCCTGGATCTCGCTGGTGGCCTGCTCGATTTGTGCGAGTGGCGTGCAGAGACGTTCGTAGTATCTGAGGCCATCATCGGTAAGGCGGAGCTTGCGGGTAGAGCGATGTAGCAGGGAGCAACCCAGTTGCTCTTCCAGCTGGGAAATGCGTCGACTGATGGTGCCCGTTGGCATGCCCAGTGCGGCTGCAGCGTGGGAGAATCCTCCCTCTTGCACCACCTTGACGAACAGGTAGAACTCTTCGATGTGCTTCATAAACGCTGTTCTGGGTGTAACAAGGGGGCAACCATAAAAAGAGCGTTCCGGGTTGGCAAGGTTAATTCAGCGTTTAATTGATCTGGATTCGATTTCTGTTGATACCAGTTCTCCACCCGCCCGTCATCTCAGTTTCCCCGAGCTGGTGATTATTCCGGCACGATGCCAAATGGTACTGCGGCAGTGATGTTTGCCATATTCCCTGATTTGTTCCGCTATAACCGCAGGCGAAGGCCGATATTGCAACCTGATGGAAGGGCGCCGGGTTGCTCTGCCTACTCAGCCGGGGTGGTTTGCCATCTACAGCCAATGTGATGCAGATCATATATTCGGGTTTTGCTCATTGCCTGTTGAAAAATGAATTTGGGGTATATCAATTCCGCCTTAGTGAACTATTTTTGTCCGTTTTGGCGTTTTTTTGGCTGTTTATCCATCCGCTTGGTTAATTAATGGAAGCTTTGTGACAGAGAGTGATGACTATTTCCACCATTGATTTAAATGTTAATAACAAATTTGTCGCAGCAAATATGCAATTGCTCTTTCAAGGTCTCGAGTGGATAGCTCTTAGTGCTTGTTTTTACTGGGGAAAAAAGTTAAAAATCGACTATCTGATTTGCTTGGATTAACAGGGTCCTTGGCTGAGTCCTTTGTAGTATTGCCGTACAGGCTGCCCTGTTGTTGATATCTGAAATAGTTTTGTCCGCTCTTGGCTATGTGAAAAGGGATAATGGCCGAGAGGTATTTGCACCTTGCATTCTGCAGCTAGCGGTTTGCCAGATCTGTTTTCCGGTTAACCAGTGACCATCCAGCATGAATGACCTTGACCAGATGAATACGCTTGACGAACGGTTACTGAAGACGATGGATGTTCTGCATACCCCGATCTGGGTTTATGACATCGAGCATCACCATATTTTCTGGGCAAACAGCGCCGCGCTCTCCGTGTGGGAGGCGACGTCTCTCGACGAACTCTGCTCCCGCGACTTCTCTGCCGATATGGCAACCGCCATCGATCTGCTGCTACAGCGCTATCTGGGTGATTTTCAGCAGGGGCGCAGTTACAACGAGTGGTGGACCCTCTCCCCAAAGGGGGTCAAGAAGCAGATCTATCTGCGCCTCTCCGGTATTCAACTGGCTGGCCGGCTGATGATGATGACCGAAGCGGTGCTCGACTCCGATACCCTCTATCAGGAGTCCTCGCTGGCAACCGGCGATACCCTTGCCTGCCTGTTCGATAGCCATGGTGTGTTCGAAAGTGGCAACTATCACTTCGAAATGTGTTTCGGCCACCAGATCGCCAAGCTCTCCCAGGTTTTCTCCGGCAATGATGACAGCTTCTACCAGAAGCTCTCCCGTCTCGATGAAGTGGTGACCGAGGGGGAGTGCCGTACCCTCAAGGGGATGCGCTGGTTCCAGTATCAGTTCCGCTATATCCAGCAGGGTGCCCGCATTCTGCTCACCATGCGGGATATTACCGATCGCAAACTCGAAGAGCTGGAGCATCGCCACCTCGCCTGGCACGACTCCCTGACCGGCCTGCTCAATCGGTATGGCTTGATGAAATCCCTCGAGGCCTATTGCGGGCTGGGGGAGCGTTTCGCGCTGGTGTTCATGGATCTGGACAACTTCAAGCTGGTCAACGACAACTACGGCCACAAGGCGGGAGATCGCTTGCTGGAGCGGGTCGCCGGTCGCCTCAAACAGATTTGCCCGCGGGATGTGGAGCTGGCTCGCCTCGGTGGCGATGAGTTCACAGCACTGGTGCCGCTGGGCAATCAGGGGGATCGGGCGCAAGAGGTGGCCGATCAGATGCTCTCCCAGATGACCAAGCCGCTGCAACTGAGCGGGCTGCCGGAGGTGACCATCGGCGGCAGCATCGGTATTGCCATCTATCCCGATGATGCGGATGACGGGGACAACCTTATCACCCGTGCCGATATGGCCATGTATCAGGCCAAGCAGATGGGGCGGCTGCGCTGGCAGCGTTTCACCCCCAGCATGCAACAGACCCTGCAGCGCAAGCTCAATCTCAAACAGTTTCTGGCCAAGGCCATCGGCCGTCAGGAGCTGAGCCTCTGTTACCAGCCGCAGGTCGATGCCGCCAAACGGCGTCTGATCGGTTACGAGGCGCTGCTGCGCTGGTACAACCCGGTGCTCGGCCATGTCTCGCCGGTAGAATTTATCCCGCTGGCCGAAGAGATGGGGCTGATCCGCGAGATCGGCAGCTGGGTGCTCTCCACCGCGCTGGCACAGGTCGCCAGCTGGCAGAAGCGCTTCCATCAGCGGGTGCCGGTCTCCGTCAACCTCTCCGGTTTCCAGCTCTCGTCGGCGCTGCCCGGGCAAGTTCGCCAGCAGCTGGAGCTGCACGGGGTGGATGCCTCCCTGTTGACGCTGGAGCTGACCGAAACCGTGCTGATGCTCGATATGAAGGGGTGCCTCGGCATTCTCGATGATTTGAGCGAGCAGGGGATCAAGATTGCCATCGATGATTTCGGTACCGGCTACTCCTCGCTGGCCTATCTCAACCGGTTGCCGATCAACAACATCAAGCTGGATCGCTCCTTCGTGGTCGGTCTCAACTTGCCGGTGATCCGGGCGACTGCGGCAATGGCCACCAATCTGGGGTTGGGGATCATGGCGGAAGGGGTGGAGGAGCCTCACGAGCTGGCCGCCCTGCAGACCCAGGGGTGCCATGTGTTCCAGGGATATCTGTTCAGCAAGCCGCTGACAGTGGCACAAGTCGAGGCGAGCGGTTTCGTGGTGGAGTGCCAGGTTGGGCGTTATCCACTGCTAGATGCCGTGATGGCAGAGTAACAAGTGTGCGTTAGGCCACAACTTGGGATTTTATTCCGCAATATTTAATCAAAATTAATCATTCTTTTGCGATCGGTCATGAGACGGATTGGCTGGAATTGCTAGCATGCGACCTCGTTTCTAGGGAAAGGAGTATCGCAATAATGAGTCATGCTGCTGTCAATGACCGTCCGGCCAGCCCTCCCAAAGGTTGGCTGAACCGTTTCCTCAATGGCGTCGAGAAAGCCGGGAACAAATTACCCGACCCCGCCATGCTGTTCCTCTACGCCTTGCTGATCGTCTGGGTCGGCTCCTGGGTGTTGTCACAATTCCAGTTTGATCTGGTCAATCCCCGTACCGGGGAGGCCGTAGTGGTCAACAACCTGCTGACCGGTGCCGGTCTGGCCGAGTTTCTCTCCACCATGGTGACCACCTTTACCGGCTTTGCCCCGCTGGGGATCGTGCTGGTGGCCATGCTCGGGGTCGGGGTGGCCGAGCAGTCCGGTTTTATCAATACCGGTCTGAAAAAGTTGCTGAAAGTGACGCCTGCCCGTTTTCTCACTCCCATGCTGATCCTGGTGGCGATCGTCAGCCACACCGCCGCAGATGCGGGTTATGTGCTGGTGATCCCCATCGGTGGCATCATCTTCCACGCTGCCGGACGCCATCCGCTGGCGGGGATCGCCGCTGCCTTTGCCGGCGTTTCCGGCGGTTTTGCCGCCAACTTCCTGCCCTCCGGCGGGGATGCGCTGCTGCAGGGTTTTACCCAGTCCGCCGCTCAGTTGCTCGATCCTGACTACATGGTCAACACCCTGTGCAACATCATCTTTACCGGTGCATCTTCGTTGCTGATCATCTGCGTCGGCTGGTTCATCACCGAAAAGGTGGTGGAGCCGCGCCTCAAGCACGTGGCGCTCAACGAGGATCTGGAGAGTGCCGACGAGATGGGGCGCTACAGCGCGCAAGAGAGCCGGGCCTTCAACTGGGCCGGGTTTGCCATGCTGGCGGCTATCGTGCTGCTGGCGCTGGCGCTCTCCCCGAGCGATTCACCGCTGCGTGCTGCCGATGGCTCCCTGACCACCTTCGCCGCGCCGGTGATGAAGTCCATTGTGCCGCTCATCTTCCTGCTCTTTATCCTGCCCGGGATTGTCTACGGCTTTGTCGCAGGCAGCTTCAAGAGTGGCAAGGATGTGATCGATGCCATGTCGGCCACCATGAACAAGATGGGCTCCTACATGGTGATGGCCTTCTTCTGCGCGCTCTTTATCAAGGCGTTTGGCGACTCCAACCTGGGCACCCTGCTGGCCCTCTCCGGTGCCGAAGTACTCCATGCGCTGGCGTTGCCCGGTGAGGTGACTATCGTCGGGATGATCCTGCTCACCGCCAGCGTCAATCTGGTGGTGGGGTCGGCTTCGGCCAAGTGGGCGCTGATCAGCCCGATCCTGGTGCCCATGCTGATGGCGGTGGGGATCTCCCCCGAGCTGACCCAGGCGGCCTATCGGGTCGGGGATTCTGCATCCAATATCATCACCCCGCTGATGGTCTTCTTCCCGCTGGTGGTGGTCTATTGCCAGCAGTATGTGAAGAGCACCGGGATCGGTACTCTGGTCTCCATGATGCTGCCCTACTCGCTGGCCTTCCTGGTGAGCTGGACGATTTTCCTGCTGCTCTACTGGGCGCTCGGCTTCCCGCTCGGGTTGCAAGCCCCTTACGTCTATCCGGCCCCTTAAGCTGGGTGTGCGAGGGAGCCTTGGGCTCCCTCGTTTTTTTCGCTATGGTGTTACCTCATTTTGGAGGTGCCATGAATCAGACCATCGATCTTATCCTTTCCCATCGCTCCATTCGTCAGTTCACTGCCGAGCCGATCGCCCCGCAGCAGCTGGATGCCATTCTCGCCGCCGCCCAGTCCGCCTCAACCTCGAGCTTTTTGCAGGTGACCAGTATTGTGCGAGTCTGCGAGCCCGAGGCGCGTCAGCAGTTGGCAATGCTGGCGGGCAATCAACCCTATGTGGTGCAGGCGGCCGAGTTTCTGGTGTTCTGCGCCGATTACCACCGCCACACCCAGATCGTGCCCGAGGCCCAGACCGGCTATGCGGAGCAGTTGCTGATCGGAGCCATCGACGGCGCCCTGATGGCGCAAAACGCCTTGCTGGCGGCGCAGTCGCTGGGGCTGGGCGGGGTCTATATCGGCGGCATTCGCAACCATCCGGCCGAGGTGAGCGAACTGCTCGGCTTGCCCCATCAGGTGATCCCGCTGTTTGGCCTCTGCCTTGGTCATCCTGCTCAGCAGCCGGAGCAGAAACCCCGTCTGCCCAGGGGATTGGTGGTGCATCAGGAGCGCTACCAGCACGAGCTGGATCGCGACCTGCTGGCCCGGTACGATCAGCAGATCGCGGACTACTATCAGGCCCGCAGCAGCAACAACAAGCAGCAGACCTGGAGCGGCCAGATCCGCGCCATTCTGGGCAAGGAGTCCCGCCCTTTCATGCTGGGATTCCTGCAATCGCGGGGCTTTAACCTCAAGTAATGGCGCTGATGGGCGATACTATGGGGAGGTGACCGTCATGGTCATCATCCCCTGATCCTGCAATCTCTCCCTGAGACCGGGGGCACAGCTTGGTGACAAATCGTGGGCAAGGGGGGATCTGCAGGCTACCTTAAGTGGGTAAGCTGTTGTAGGATCACGCAATTGGATAGGAACAGGGGTTTGGACATCCTATGATTTTAACTTTGGTATTGCTGTCTATCGGCGCACTCCTGTTTTTGGTTATCGCCTATAACGTGGTGCAGCAATATAAGCAGAAGGCAGAGGCGGACAAGCGTCACGCCGTTGCCAGACACAAGACGGTGGCCGACGAGACCGAAGAGGTGCTGCTGAACGTCAATCTGGTGCCTTTCTCCAAGAACATGGTGTTGCTGTTGCAGCACCGGATCCTCGATGCCTATCGCGCTATCGCCCAGGTGATGCCGAACAATCAGATCAAGCAGCGCATCGTCGATGTGCAGACCCAGATCAAGAATGTGCAGGAGAACTACAGCGTGCAGGATGAGGGGCAGTTCAAGACCCCGGAGTCCGATCGTCAGGCGATCCAGATGCTGCAGCTGGTCAAGAAGATGCGGGCCGTGCTGCGGGTCGAGCACAACAAGGGCAAGATTGACCCTCAGGGGTTTGCCCAGGAAGAGCGCCGCCTCGAGCTGATGCAGCTCAAGATCAACATCTCCAATCTGGTCAAGCGGGCGATGGATGCCCGCATTCAGGGCCAATATGGTACATGCCGCCAGCTCTATACCAAGGGTCTGTCGGCCATGGCGAGCGTGGGCGACAAGGATCCCTATCTGCTGGCCCGTGAAGAGGATATGCGTCAGGGGCTCAAGGAGCTTGAAGAGCTGCAGCAGCAAAACAGCGCGCAGGATCTGCAAAACATCAAGGACAAGGAAGCCGACGAGCTCGATGTCCTGTTTCAACCCAAGAAGAAATGGTAAGCATGTCCCACCCACTCGATTCCACACTGGGGCCAATGGCCCCATTTGTTTTTCAGCTGTTGGCCGAACTGGCCGCCACTGGCGTCACAATTTCCCGGCCAACGGTCGATCACCTCTGTTATCGGGCGGCTACCCTGCAGGAGTACCGCGCGCTATGTGCTGTGCTAGCTGAGGCGGGCACCTTGCTGGTGGAGAGTATGATTGGCGGGCGCCCTATTGCGACTTATCAGTTGCATCAGCCGCTGTTGGCTGGTGAGGTACAGGTACCCTGTATCGAGCTGGCTGCACCGAAACCGGGTCGCGTCCATCAGGCTGGGCTGGAACATATCGAGCTGGTGGTCGCTTCACTGCAAGATCTGGTAGTGCGCTATCCCGAGCAGCCATTCAAAACCGGCAACATGCAGGATACCCGAAACCCCGATATTGGCCTGATGTTGCCCTCCGGCCAGATCAAGTTTCACCTGCGCCCGCTGGCTGAGGTGATCGCCGAAGAGGTGGCGACCGGTGCTGTGGTCGCGGTGCCTGCGGATTATTTCGATCAGGAGTGATCCTGCGTTCAATGCGGTGCGAGCCTGACAGGCTCTTGAATAACGCAGCAAAAGGGGTCACCGGTGTGACCCCTTTTGTTATCTGGCGGTGCTGGGTTGCGAGATCGCCATCTGCTCGTGGGTGACCCTGTTTGCGCTGAGCCCGTTACCCGTGTCGGTGGGGTTGCTGGGCGGGCAGTGACGATTGGCTTCGCTGCTTGAGACGGCCGAGCCAGAGGCTCAAGCCTGCCGTCAGGATGAGGACCAGTTCAATTCCCATGACCAGACCGCCCAGCTCGCCTTGCTCCCAGAAGGGGTGCAGGTAAAGTCCCCCCAGACTCGCCCCCAGATAGTAGGCTACCAGATAGAGGGATGAGGCGAGGGCCCGGTTGTGTTCGACATGATGACCCACCCAGGCACTGGCGCAGGCGTGTGCCAGGAAAAAACCGAAGCTGGAGACCAGCAAGCCACTCAGGATCCCGAGCAGGCTAGCTTGCAGCAGCCACAGACTGCCGAGGGCCATCAGGGCGATCCCGACCAACAGCATCCGTTGTGCCCCCCAGCGGTTGGCAAAGCGGCCGCTCAGTGAGGAGGCCACCGTCCCCGAGAGATAGGTGAGAAACAGCATGCCGAGCCACTGGGTGGGCAAGGAGAAAGGAGGCTTTGCCAGCAGGAAGGTGAGATAACTGAACTGGTTCAGAAACACCATAAAGTTGAGCCCGCCGATAAGGTAAGCCCCTACCAGCAAGGGATTGGTCAAGTGTTGCTGCAAGGCGCGGGCAAATTGACCGCGAACCGGGGCGCTCGCCACAAAGCGGGTCTGATGGGGCAGCAGCCAGAAGACCAGCGGCAGCAGCGACAGGCTGATCACACCGATCCCCAGAAAGGTATGCTGCCAGTCGCCAAACCAGCCCGCCAGCAGGCCACCGACCACCCGACCGGCAATGCCTCCGAGGGAGTTGGCGGCAATATAGACCCCCACCGCCGAGAGCAGCGCCCGTTTGCTGAACTCTTCCCCCATATAGGCAATCGCAGTGGCTGGTAACCCGGCCAGCAGCGCGCCCTGCAGGATACGCAGCAGCAGCAGGGAGCCAAACTGCTCAACCAGCGGGATCAACAGTGAGAGCAGGATCGCCAGGGTGAGGGTACCCAGCATGACCTGCCGACGGCCATGGCGATCCGCCAGTCTGGCGCAGATCAGCAGGGAGGCGGCGAGGCCAGCAGTGCATCCTGCCAGGGTCCAGCTGGCCGAGAGGGAGTTGACCGAGAAGACCTCGGCAATCAGGGGTAACAGGGGATGGGTCTGGTAGAGGTTCAGAAACACCAGAAAAGAGCCCAGGCTGAGGGCCAGGGTTGCACGTATCCACTCGCGACTTCCAACTTCAATCATTGTGTATTGTCCTGACTACTTTTGGTCAGGGTAGAGTCCTTACGGTTATAAATATAATATATTTAAGTTATCCATCTCATAAGATGAATTGATACATGGATCTGAAACAGCTCACCTATCTGCTGGCGGTCAGGGATGCCGGCTCATTTACCAAGGCAGCCAACAGTCTGCATGTGGCACAACCGGCCATCAGCATGGCCATCGCCAAGCTGGAGCAGCAGCTCGAATTGAGGCTGTTTGATCGACAGGACCGGGCGGTACGGCTCACCCCGGAGGGAGAGGTGCTCTGTCGCCATGCCGAGCGTCTGTTGCTGCAGATGCATCAGGCCGAGGCCGAGATGGCCGAGCTCAAGGGGCTGGAGCGGGGGGAAGTGCGGATCGGGATCCCCTACATGATGGGCTCCTACTATTTTCCCCCTCGTCTGATGGCCTTCAAGCACCGCTACCCCGGCCTCAAGATCCGGGTTGAGGAGGCAGGCACCCGTGAGCTGCTCAGCCGGATGGTGGATGGCTCCCTCGATCTGGCCATTCTTATCACCAGTGATCTCCCCCCCGCCATCGAGGGGGCGCATCTGCTGAGCGAAGAGATGTTGATGGTGGTGGGGGACGATCACCCCCTGCGCGGTGAACCAGCTGTCACCCTCTCGCAGTTCTTTGCTCAGGAGCTGGCGCTGTTTCGCCGTGGTTTCTACCACCGGGAGCATATGGAGGCGCTGGCCCAGAGCCTGGGCGTCGAACCCGATATCGCCTTCGAGAGCAATCTTATCCCTCTGCTCAAGGCGGTGGTGCGGCAAGGCTTTGCGGTGACCACCTTCTTGCGGATGGTGCTGGAAGAGGATCCGGATCTGAGTGGCGTACCCTTCGACCCGCCCATCTATCTCGATCTCTGTGTGGCGTGGCGGCGGGGTGATCCGCTCTCCATGGCCAATCGTGCCTTGCGCGATTTTCTACTCAAGGATCGTCCGGCCTGATGGCGGCGGGCCATTGCTGAAAGTTTGTTACTATTAACGGTGGGTTCGCTTGAGGGCTACACCATGAAATTGCAGCAATTGCGCTATATCGTCGAGGTGGCGAACCACAGGCTGAATCTGTCGGCCACCGCCGAGAGCCTCTTTACCTCCCAGCCCGGGATCAGCAAACAGGTGCGGATGCTGGAGGATGAGCTGGGGATCCAGATCTTCGAGCGCAGCGGCAAACACCTGACCCAGATCACCCCCATCGGTCGGGATGTGATCAAAGTGGCCGCCGAGGTGTTGGACAAGGTCGCCACCATCAAGGTGATGGCCAGGCAGCATGTGCATCCGGAGCAGGGAACCCTCACCATTGCCGCTACTCATCTGCAGGCCCGTTATATTCTGCCCGCCATCCTCAAGGGTTTTATGGCCCGCTTTCCCAAAGTTGCCGTAACTGTGATGCAGGGGAGTGCGACGCAGTGCCGCGCAGCCGTGCATGATGGCGCTGCCGATCTGCTGCTGGCGGATGAACCGGAGGATGGGAGCGATCTGCTTGTGCTCCCCTCTTTTCAATGGCAACGGGGCTTGGTGCTACCCAAGGATCATCCGTTGGCCAAAGCAACATCGCTGACTCCGGCTGAGCTGGTGGAGTTTGCATTGGTGACCGATGGAAGGGCTCTCTCCACAGTTCATGGCACTGATTGCGTTCATGCCGAGAGCCGGATCTCCTGCTGTGCGAGCGACAGCGATGTGCTCAAGACCTATGTCAGACAAGGAATGGGCATCGGGGTGATGGCAACTTTTGCTTGGGAGCCCCAGCGCGATGGCGATCTGGTGCTCAAAACGGCGCCCTGGCTACCAGGCGGTGTGGCCGCTATCGGGTTGCGCAGAGGGGCATTTTTATGTGGCTATCTCTACGATCTGATTGAACGTCTCGCGCCGCAATTGACCCACGAGCGGGTCGATCAATACTGCGCGGCCCGCACCGGCGAAGAGCTTGAAGCTCTGCTGGCCAATCTGACCGTACCACAGCGATAGCCAGGGTTGATGTGTGGTCGTCCCAAGAAAAACGCCTCCCAATGGGAGGCGTTTGACTATCTGTCATTCGTCAATGCAGGCTCACTTCTTCAGCATATGATCCAGCTTGTTGGCCTTGGTCGACAGATAGAACTCGTTGTGGGGATTGCGCCCTTCCTGCAAAGGTACCCGTTCGGCCACCGGAATACCGAAGGATTCCATCGCTTTCATCTTGCGCGGGTTGTTGGTCATCAGTTTGAGAGACTTGACCTCAAGCTGCTTGAGCATATCGGCGCAGATGGTGTAGTCGCGCATATCGGCGGCGAAACCAAGGGCCACGTTGGCTTCCACGGTATCGGCACCCTGATCCTGCAGGTGATAGGCGCGGATCTTGTTGAGCAAGCCGATGCCACGGCCCTCTTGACGCACATACAGCAACACGCCACGACCGGCTTTGGCGATATTCTCCATGGCCGCCTGCAACTGGAAACCGCAGTCACAACGCAGGCTGAACAGGGCGTCGCCGGTCAGGCACTCTGAGTGGATCCGGCCCAGCACGGGCTCGTCACCGGTAATGTCGCCCATCACCAGTGCGGCGTGGTCTTTGCCTGTGCCGGTTTCCTGAAAACCTACCAGCGTGAAGGTGCCCCAGGGGGTTGGCAATTTGGATTTGGCCACGAGGGTAACGCTGCTCATAGGTTGCTCCTTACTACTAACGGCTCAAAAAAGGGGGCCAGTTTAGCGCGCCTTGTCAGGAACGACCATAAGAACAAGTCCCTGCATTGCTTAATGAAATCTCCAAATGAGATACAAGCACAGCTGTCCGGCGGGGTTTTGGCCCTTTGTGCGGATTGATGACTGCCAGGCTCACCACATTCGGGTATAATCGGCGCCCATTAACCCACCCCTTCGGGATGGGAGCAACACAGTGCAGGAGAGAAGTTATGCCTCAGATGGCCCCCGTAATGACAATTGATGGCCCCAGTGGTGCAGGTAAAGGCACCTTGTGTCAGCTGCTTGCTGAGAAGCTGGGTTGGCACTTGCTGGACTCGGGCGCCATCTATCGGGTGTTGTCCCTGGCCGCCCTGCATCACGATGTAGAGCTGGACAGTGAAGCCTCACTGGTGCCGCTGGCCGCCAATCTGGATGTGCAATTTCAAGTAGAAGGCGATTTGGTCAAGGTGATCTTGGAAGGGGAAGATGTCTCCCGCACCATCCGCACCGAAGAAGTGGGTAATGCTGCCAGTAAAATCGCTGCCTTCCCCCGGGTGCGCGAAGCCTTGCTGCGCCGTCAGCGGGCATTTCGTCAGGCCCCGGGTCTGATTGCCGATGGTCGTGACATGGGCACAGTGGTTTTCCCCGAGGCCGAGGTGAAGATTTTCCTCGACGCCAGTGCCGAAGAACGGGCCCAGCGTCGCTATAAGCAGTTGCAAGATAAGGGCTTTGATGTTAAGTTTGAGCGTCTTTTAACCGAGATTCGGGAACGTGACGATCGCGACAGAAATCGCGCCACTGCACCCCTGAAACCGGCAGAAGATGCTCTGGTGGTAGACTCTACCGCCATGACCATAGATGAAGTGCTGGCAACAGTACTCGCCTATGCAGAGCAACAACTTGGCGATGCCAGCGCAAGCTGACATCCGGTCGTCTGCACCAAGGATGGCGCAGATTATTTAAAACAGCCCCGCTTGTGCCGGATTGCAAGTGGATGTTTCATTTGTGACATAAACAATGATCGAATCTTTTGCTCAACTCTTTGAAGAGTCCCTGAACGCCGTTGAAACCCGTCAAGGTTCCATCGTCAAGGGTACTGTCGTTGCTATCGAGAACGGTTTCGTACTGGTTGACGCCGGTCTGAAATCCGAGTCCGCTATCCCGGCTGAAGAATTCAAGAACGCCATGGGCGAGCTGGAAATCAACGTCGGCGACACCGTTGACGTGGCTCTGGACTCTATCGAAGATGGTTTCGGCGAAACCAAGCTGTCCCGCGAGAAAGCCAAGCGCCACGAAGCCTGGCTGCAGCTTGAGAAGGCTTACGAAGAGCAAGCTACCGTTATCGGTATCATCAACGGCAAGGTCAAGGGTGGTTTCACCGTTGAACTGAACGGCATCCGTGCCTTCCTGCCGGGTTCTCTGGTTGACGTGCGTCCGATCCGTGACACCGCTCACCTGGAAAACAAAGAACTCGAGTTCAAAGTCATCAAGCTGGACCAGAAGCGCAACAACGTTGTTGTTTCCCGTCGTGCCGTGATCGAGACCGAGAACACCTCCGAGCGCGAAAGCCTGCTGGCTAACCTGCAAGAAGGTCAAGAAGTTAAGGGTATCGTCAAGAACCTGACCGACTACGGTGCATTCGTAGATCTGGGCGGTGTTGACGGCCTGCTGCACATCACCGACATGGCGTGGAAGCGCGTTAAGCATCCTTCCGAAATCGTCAACGTTGGCGACGAGATCGCTGTCAAGGTTCTGAAGTTCGACCGCGAGCGTACCCGTGTATCCCTGGGTCTGAAGCAGCTGGGCGAAGATCCCTGGGTTGCTATCGCCAAGCGTTACCCGGAGACCACCCGTCTGTCTGGCCGCGTGACCAACCTGACCGACTACGGCTGCTTCGTTGAAATCGAAGAAGGCGTTGAAGGCCTGGTACACGTATCCGAGATGGATTGGACCAACAAGAACATCCACCCGTCCAAAGTTGTTAACGTTGGCGACGTGGTTGATGTGATGGTTCTGGACATCGACGAAGAGCGTCGTCGTATCTCCCTGGGTCTGAAGCAGTGCAAATCCAACCCGTGGCAGCTGTTTGCCGAAACTCACGCCAAAGGCGACCGTGTTTCCGGCAAGATCAAGTCCATCACTGACTTCGGTATCTTCATCGGTCTGGATGGCGGCATCGACGGCCTGGTTCACCTGTCTGACATCTCCTGGAACAACCAGGGCGAAGAAGCCGTGCGTGAATTCAAGAAAGGCGACGAGATCGAAGCCGTTGTTCTGCAAGTGGATCCGGAGCGTGAGCGCATCTCCCTGGGTGTCAAGCAGATCGAAGAAGACCCGTTCAACAAGTACCTGGCTGACAACAAGAAAGGTGCTATCGTGAAGGGTAAGGTTACCGAGGTTGATGCCAAAGGTGCCGTTATCGAACTGGCTGATGGCGTAGAAGGCTACCTGCGTGCCTCCGACGCTGCTCGTGACCGCGTAGAAGACGCCACTCTGGTGCTGTCTGTTGGTGACGAAGTTGAAGCTAAATTCATGGGCGTTGATCGTAAGAACCGCACCGTAAGCCTGTCTGTCCGTGCTAAGGACGAGGCTGATGAGCGTGTTGCTATCGATAACCTGAACCAGCAAGAAGAAGTTGTGTTCAGCAATGCTATGATGGAAGCGTTCAAAGCCGCCAAGGGTGAGTAATCCTTGATGCAAGAAAAGGGCGGCATTGCGCCGCCCTTTTTTATCCTGGCAAAATGAATATTGCATGTGATCGGGGAAGGAGATTTAACGTTATGACCAAATCAGATCTCATCGAACAACTGGCAGCCAGCCGCATGCATATGCCGGCCAAGGATGTCGAAGCCGCCATCAAGGAGATCCTTGAGCAGATGGCGTCGACCTTGCAAAACGGCGACCGGATTGAAATCCGCGGATTTGGCAGTTTTTCACTGCACTATCGTGCGCCCCGTGTGGGCCGCAACCCCAAGACTGGGGACAAGGTTGAACTGACCGGGAAATATGTCCCGCACTTCAAACCAGGTAAAGAGTTGCGCGAGCGCGTCAACATCATTGAATAATGCAGAAATGGGCATAC
The DNA here is from genome assembly GCF_040907945.1 of Aeromonas sp. s11. NCBI lineage: Bacteria > Pseudomonadati > Pseudomonadota > Gammaproteobacteria > Aeromonadales > Aeromonadaceae > Aeromonas > Aeromonas sp. s11. The sequence continues at coordinate 83,583 of NZ_JBFOCU010000053.1, forward strand.
CTCGGGTATGCCTTTTTTCTTTTTGGCACCGATTCCTGTGCCAATCGTCTTGTTTCTTAAACTCTTTTCCCATTCACTCTAGAGTCTGCCTGTGATTTTAAGGATAATCAGCCTCTCATTAGATACTGACAGGGAGCTCTTATGAAGCGTATTTTGGCCCTCATTCCGCTGGTGCTGGTGTTTGTTCTGACCCTGGCGCTGGGCTCACAAAATGGCCAGCTGGTTCAGTTCAATTACCTGATCGCTCAGGGTGAGTTTTCGCTTGCCATGCTGTTGGGCTTCTTCTTCGCTGGCGGTTTTTTGCTGGGCTGGCTGGTATTCGGCCTGCTGTTTCTGCGCCTGAAAATGCAAAACCGCACCCTCAACCGCACCATGCGTCGTCAATCCCGCGAGTTGGAGCTGGCCCGGTCACCGGGTAAGGAATAATGTTCCTCAATGCTTGAACTGCTTTTCCTGCTGTTGCCCATCGCCGCCGGTTATGGTTGGTACATGGGTCGCAGGAGTGTTCGCCAGGACACCCAAAAACAGAGTAACCAGTTTTCCCGCCAGTATGTGGCGGGCCTCAACTATTTGCTGTCCGATGAATCCGACAAGGCGGTGGATCTCTTTATCCAGCTGCTTGAGGTGGACAGTGAAACCATCGAAACACACCTCTCCCTCGGCAACCTGTTTCGCCAGCGTGGGGAGGTTGATCGTGCCATCAAGATCCACCAGAACCTGGTAACCCGCCAACTGACCCGGGAGCAGCGCCAGCTTGCCCTGCAGGAGCTTGCGCGCGACTTTTTGGCTGCTGGCCTGCTGGACCGAGCGGAAGCGCTCTGGAATGAGCTGTGTGATGACAGCGACTATGAAGAGACGGCGCTGGCACAGCTGTTGATCATCCATCAGCAGTTGCGGGATTGGGATAAGGCCATCGATGTGGCGGTTCGTCTGCAAAAATTCCAGGGCAAGAAGCTGGCCGACCCCATCTCCCATTTCTATTGCGAGCAAGCCGAGCTCGCGCTGCGTGAGGGCAATAAAGGGGAGGGGCTGGCCAAGCTCAAACGGGCGCTCAGTATCAATCCGGCATGTGCCCGGGCCAGTTTGCGCCTCGCTGAGCTCGCCATGGCAGAGGGGGAGTATGAGCAGGCCAGCAAGGAGCTGCTGCGGGTGTTCGAGCAGGATATCGACTTTGCCTCCGAGGCAATGCCCAAATTGCTCGAGTGCTATCAGCAGTTGGGCCGTACGCCTGCGTTGATCCCGCTGCTTGAGAAGGCAGTGGAAGATCACGCCGGTGTCAGCGTGACCCTGGCCCTTGCCAAGCTGGTTGAAGAGCGTGATGGCCTGAGCCAAGCCCGTTCGCTGGTGTTGCGTCAGCTGCGTCGTCATCCGTCGATGAAAGGTTTTTACCAGCTGGTGGGTTTTCAGCTGGCCAGTGCGGAGGAGGGGCCTGCCAAGGAGAGCCTCGAACTGCTGCAACAACTGGTCGGCGAGCAGATCAAAATCAAGTCAACCCACAAGTGTCGGCAGTGCGGCTTTGCCACTCACTCGCTGTTCTGGCAGTGCCCGTCTTGTCGCCAGTGGGGTTCCATCAAGCCGATCCGTGGTCTGGACGGTGAATAACAAGCAATAGGATGTGAGATGCAAGATCCCAAAGTACTGGTAGCGCTGGATTATCAGCATGAGGCAGATGCCTTAGCGTTCGTTGAACGTATCTCTCCGGCCCAGTGCCGTCTCAAGGTAGGCAAGGAGATGTTTACCCTGTTTGGCCCGCAGTTTGTACGCCAGCTGGTGGCCAAGGGATTCGATGTCTTTCTGGATCTGAAGTTTCACGATATTCCCAATACCGTTGCCAAAGCCGTGGCAGCCAGTGCCGAGCTCGGTGTCTGGATGGTCAACGTGCATGCCAGTGGTGGTGAGCGGATGATGCGTGCCGCCAAAGAGGCGCTACTGCCTTATGGCGACAAGGCCCCCCTGCTTATCGGCGTGACCGTGCTGACCAGCATGGAGCAGTCCGACATGCTCCCCCTCGGGTTGGATGTGAGCCCGGCCGAGCAGGTGATCCGGCTGGCTACATTGACCAAAACATCCGGTCTGGATGGGGTGGTCTGCTCTGCCAACGAGGCCCATGAGCTTAAAGCCTTGCTGGGTGATCAGTTCAAGCTAGTGACCCCGGGTATTCGCCCGACCGGTTCAGCGGCCGGGGATCAGCGCCGGGTGATGACACCGAAAGCGGCGGTCGAAGCGGGGTCCGATTATCTGGTTATCGGTCGCCCCATTACGCAGGCTGCCGATCCGGCCGCCATGCTGGCCAGCATCAATGCCGAGCTGGCTGGTGCGTAACAGGCTCACTCAGTGATACGCGGTGCAGGCCGAGCAACAGGCCTGCACCGGCCCCGATAAGATGAGAGCCGATGTGTACCCTGGCATTGATCAGTGTAGCGATCGGGCTCTCTCCCGCGTTGTAGAAGTCCATCGCCAGCTTGAGCCCCATCCCCGCTAGCAGCAGCCAGCCCGACGTGCGGCGTCCGTGGCGGATATCCTGCATTGCCCCCCAGACAAACAGGCCATGCAGCGAGCCTGATAGCCCCATGTACCACTGGGTCTGCGGGCACCACCACCAGATCCCCAAGCCCACTGCCAACCAGAGCAGCAACATCAGCAGCGGCAGGCGAGCCCCACCCAGATAGTCGCGAAACAGGCTATAGAGGATGGCGAGGCCGCCCAGATTGAGCAGCAGGTGCCACAGATTGGTATGAGCCAGATTGCCTGTTATGATCCGCCACCCTTCGCCCCCGGCGATCAAGGGCCGCTCGAAGGAGAGCTGAAGATTGGGAACGGTAAAGAAGAGTAGCAAGCTGGTGAGAGAGAGCGTGATAACCCAGAGCAATCCAGATTTGTCTGACAACATGAAACAGTCCAACGACAAGAACAGTCGATACTGTACACGTTGCACCCGAGCCCTCAAAGCCTGCCTGTGCGATTATATTGTGCCGGTTGACAATCACACGCCCCTCTACATCTTGCAGCACCCCAACGAGGTGGCACATCCCAAGGGGACCGCGGCACTGCTGGCGGTCTCTTTGCAACAGTGCGAGATCCATGTGGGGGAGGACTTTTCCCGCGATGAGTGGCTCAATGGGTTGCTTGCAGATCCTTCCCGTCGCTGCTATCTACTCTGGCCAGATGAGGATGCCATTTCGCTGACCGATCTTCGCCAACAGTGGGAGAGTGAATCCTCTAGCTCCGCATCCGTCGCCTTTATCTTGCTTGACGGCACCTGGCGCAAAGCCTATCGCATGTTGCAGAGCAACCCGGCACTGGCCCGCTTGCCCTGCATCGGCATTGGTGCCATTGCCGGTCAATATGCCATTCGAAAGAAACCCTTTCCCGATGCCCTCTCTACCATAGAGGCGGGCTATCACCTCTTGTCCCGGTGGGAGGGGAGGCCGGAGCGCTATGCGCCCTTGCTGACCCTGTTCAATCGGTTGAATACCCAGTGGCAGGACTTTGTCGAAGGCCGCCGCGGGTGACAATTCAAGGAGTTATCAAGATGAAAAAAGCAGTTGTGGTTTTCAGCGGTGGTCAGGACAGCACTACTTGTCTGGTGCAGGCATTGGCTCAGTATGATGAAGTGCACGCCATCACCTTCGACTATGGTCAGCGCCATCGGGAAGAGATCGACATCGCGCGCCGTCTGGGCAGTGCACTGGGGATTGCCGCCCACAAGGTGATGGATGTAACGCTGCTCAATGAGCTGGCGGTCTCTGCCCTGACTCGTGACGACATTCCTGTCAGCTGCGAGCTGCAGGATAACGGGCTGCCCAACACCTTCGTACCGGGCCGCAATATCCTGTTCCTGACCCTGGCCTCCATCTATGCCTATCAGGTGGGCGCCGAAGCGGTGATCACTGGTGTGTGCGAGACCGACTTCTCCGGCTATCCCGATTGCCGTGACGAGTTCGTCAAGGCCCTCAATCAGGCGGTGTCGCTGGGGCTGGATCGCGGCATCCGTTTTGAAACTCCCCTGATGTGGCTCGACAAGGCCGAGACCTGGGCACTGGCGGATCACTATGGTCACCTCGACACGGTGCGCCAGCAGACCCTGACCTGCTACAACGGCATTGCCGGTGACGGCTGCGGCACGTGTCCTGCGTGTGAACTGCGCCGTCGCGGCCTGAACAACTATCTGGCCGACAAGGCGGGCATCATGGCCAGACTATTTGAGAAAACCGGGCTGGGCGAGAAAAGCGCAGAGTGAGCCTGCGTCTTGCCGTGGCTTGGGGTATAATCCGCGACTTTTGCAACAAGCCGTGATCGAGATGCACTACCCAATCAACGAGATTTTCCAGACCATCCAGGGGGAGGGTATCTTTACCGGCCTGCCCGCCATCTTTGTTCGCCTGCAGGGTTGCCCGGTGGGCTGCCCCTGGTGCGATACCCGTCATACCTGGGTTGTTGATCCGGCTCGTGAAGTGGGTAAGGCGGCGGTACTGGATCGTTCCAACGAATCCGATTGCTGGAGCCAACTCAGCACAGCGCAGATTATCAAGAGCTTTGGCGATCTGGGTTATCAGGCGCGCCATGTGGTGATCACCGGTGGCGAGCCCTGCCTCTACGATCTGCACGAACTCTCGTCAGCATTACTGGCGGCGGGTTATCAGGTGCAGATTGAAACCAGTGGCACCAGCGAGATCAAGACTCATGAGCAGACCTGGGTAACAGTCTCCCCCAAGATCGGTATGAAAGGGGGGCTGCCTGTGCTGGTCTCGGCGCTGGAGCGTGCCAACGAGATCAAGCATCCGGTGGCCACCGAGCACCATATTGAAGAGCTGGATGCGCTGCTCGCTACCGCTACCCTGCGCCCGGACGTGGTCATTGCCTTGCAGCCGATCAGCCAGAAACCACGGGCCACCCAATTGGCGATGGATACCTGTATCGCGCGTAACTGGCGACTCTCAATCCAGACTCATAAATATCTGGATATCGATTAATATGGATTGGCTATCCGACGAACAGGTACTGCTGACCCTGACCAACAAGATGCCTTACGGTAAATATCAGGGTCGACGTATCATCGATATTCCCGAGCCCTATCTGGTGTGGATGGCGCGCAGCGGTTTTCCGGCGGGTAAATTGGGCCAGACGCTAGCGTTGGCTTACGAAATCAAACTCAATGGACTCGAGTCCATGATTATTCCCATTATTAACAGGATGTCGGTATGAGAATATATACGAGGCAGGGCGACAAGGGCATGACCCGGCTGGCCGATGGTATCCCATTGCCCAAGGATCATTTGCGGGTCGAGACCTACGGTTATATCGATGAGCTCAACTCCCATATTGGCTTGCTGATTTGTGACGTCCCATCGCAAGAGGTCGGCTTATTGGCTGATTTACAGCTGTTGCAACAGGAGTTGTTTGATCTGGGGGGGGAGTTGGCATTCTCCAGCGATGCCCAGAATGAATCGATTTGGCAAGTTAATGCCGCCTGGATCACTCGCCTTGAACAGCAGATAGATCGTTATAGCGAGCCATTGCCGCCGCTGCGCCAATTTATATTGCCCGGTGGTTCCCGTGCCGCGGCGCAAGCACATGTGGTGCGTACTCTGGTGCGTCATTGCGAGCGTTTGCTGCTGACATTGAGCCGGGAAGAGCGGGTCAATCCCAAGGTGCTGCCCTATCTGAACCGGATGAGTGACTGGTTCTTTACCGTTGCCCGCTATCTCATCTGCGTGGCAGGGGATCGTGAAGTGCTATGGGTCAAGGCAGCAGATCGCCCGCAATCAGCTATCTGATATTTCACGTTTAAGCGGCAATAAAAAACCTCGCCTTGGCGAGGTTTTTTATTAGCAACGAGATTGAGATCAGATAGCAAAGTCTTCCAGTGATTTGCCTGCTGCCACTGCGCTGGCAATGACCGAAGGCATACGGCCCTGGCCGGTCCAGGTTTTCTCTACGCCATTATCCTGATAGCGATATTTGGCCGGACGTGGCGCCCGCTTGGCTTTTTCTGATTTGCCGGGGTTGGTAGCGACAGCGCTTACCAATTCTGCCGGGTCAATACCGGCTGCTTTCAGCATTTCGCTATATTCGTTAATTTTCCGCAGATGCTCTTCACGGGCTTGGCGCTCGGCAGCTTCATCCTGCTGACGTTCAGCAACGATAGTAGAGAGTTTTTCCAGTGCCTCTTCCAGTTGTTCCAGAGAAAGCTCGCGGCAGGTCGCACGCAGACTGCGGATATTAAGCAGTACCTTTAAAAATTCATTCATAGGAGTTACCACGTCGAGTCAGAGAAAAATATTATGTTCCAGCAGATTCTTGCTTGGTGATTTAAATAAGTCAAGCCGGGTTAAATATAATATCCGTGGGGAACATCAATACAGATATTTAATATGGCCTGCAATAGGCTTGGTGATTGGATGCCAATGAAGCCGCAGTAGGTGAAAATAGCGTCAAAGCTGGCGTTGTTGCATCATTTGACTACCATTTTCCGACCTTGATATGTTTATCGTGACTATTTAATCAAAAAACTTGCTATAAGCTGCCATCTCGATAAAATGTGCGGCGAATACCTTTAAGTAGAGGCGCGCTGCCTATGAGTATTTGTGCGGAGGGTGATGCCTGTGATGCACAAGGAAAGGAGTCAGCGCCGAAGTGGCTAGGCCATCATACCGGGCTGCTGGTTCTGCATCTAATAGGTGCAGGACTGCCATAGTCATCCACTATGGAGCGCTACCTGAAGGGGCTGAGGAGTATGACCTCCCCATAGGTTTTGTTTCTTTAGATCCTCTCGGTAGATCTCCACCTGTAATCTTTAGGTGCAAAGAGATCATGGACATTAGTCATTTCGCCGACTCCGGTTGGTCCGTTCTTCCCCCCCTGTTGGCTGTCGCGCTGGCGATCCTAACCCGCCGCGTACTGTTGTCCCTTGGTGTGGGCATCGTCACCGGCAGTTTGCTGCTCAATCAGTTTTCGCCCCTCGAATCCCTGCATTACATGTTGAATACCGTGCTCAAGATCTTCTGGGTCGATGGTGCGCTCAATCGTGACAACGTCAACATGATCCTGTTTATGCTGCTGCTGGGCGGCCTCATCAGCCTGATGAGCGTCTCCGGGGCGACCCGTGCCTTTGCCGAGTGGGCCGAGCGTCGTGCCAAGACCCGCAAGGGCGCCAAAGCCCTGACTGGCATGATGGTGTTTGCCTTCTTTATCGATGACTTCTTCCACAGCCTGTCGGTGGGGGCAATCTGCCGTCCGGTGACCGACCGCTTCCAGATCTCCCGTGCCAAACTGGCTTATCTGCTGGACTCTACCGCAGCGCCGGTCTGCGTGCTGATGCCCATCTCCTCCTGGGGGGCTTATATCATCGCCTTGGTTGGCGGCATCATGGCGGCCCACGGTCTGACCGAGCAGAGCCCCATCGCTGCGTTTGTCGAGATGATCCCGATGAACCTCTATGCCGTCTTCACCCTCATCATGGTGCTGGTGGTGATCGCCTGTCAGCTGGATATCGGCCCGATGCGTCAACACGAAGCGTGGGCGCTGGAAGGCAAGCTGTGGGATGAGTCCAAGGGCCGCCCCATCGGTCTGGATATGGAGAGCCCGGAGGAGAGCAACGGCGGCATGATCGACATGGTACTGCCGATCCTGACCCTGACCGCCGCCACCATCTATTTCATGATTGATTCCGGTGCTGCGGTGCTGAGCGAGAAAGGGCTGCCCTTCAGCGTGCTTGGCTCGTTCGAAAACACCAACGTCGGCTCTTCGCTGGTTTACGGTGCCCTGTGCAGTCTGGTGGTCTCCATCGGTCTGGCTATGCGCCTGAAGCTGGGTGCCAAGAACTGGATCAAGGCCGCGCCGCAAGGCGTCATGGCCATGCTGCCAGCCATCAACATCCTGCTGTTTGCCTGGACCATAGGTGCCGTGGTGCGCGACGTTGAGACCGGCAAGTACCTGGCTTCGCTGGCTAACGGCAACCTGCCGATCGAAGTGCTACCTGCCGTGGTCTTTATCCTCTCCTGTGCCATGGCGTTTGCTACCGGTACCAGCTGGGGTACCTTCGGCATCATGCTGCCGCTGGCCGGTGACATGGCCGCCGCCAGCGACATCAGCCTGATGTTGCCGATGCTGGCTGCGGTACTGGCTGGCTCGGTGTTCGGGGATCACAGCTCACCCATCTCCAGCACCAGCATCCTCTCTGCCACCGGTGCCGGTTGCCATCACATCGATCACGTGATGACCCAGCTGCCCTATGCACTGGCCATCGCCTTCGGTGCGGCCATCGGTTACCTGGCGATGGGCTTGATGCACTCCAGCCTGGCCGGTTTCAGTGTCAGTGCCCTCTGGTTCGTGCTCTTTACCGGCTATCACCTGAAAAAGGCCAAAGCGCGGCCAGTGTTGGCCACCGCGTAACATTTATAGAGCAAGGGGCCCGCGGGCCCCTTGGTTTTGTCAGGGGCTTTGGTTAGCATGCGCCCCATAAATTCAGTTTCGGAACAGTATCATGGCTTCACTGCACTACAAATTTGCCACCATGAATTCAGGCAAATCCACCCAGCTCATTCAGGCGCACTTCAACTATCTGGAGCGGGGCATGCATCCTCTGGCGATGACGCCAGCCATCGATGACCGTTTCGGGGTCGGGGTGATCAGTGCCCGGGTTGGCCTTGAACTGAAGGTGGACGTGTTCAGCGACAGCTGCGATCTGTTTGAAATGGTGAAAGCGCGCCATGCGAAGAAACATATCGATGTTTTCATCGTGGACGAGGCCCAGTTCCTGACCCGTGAGCAGGTCTACCAGCTGGCCCGCATCGTCGATGAGCAGGATATTCCGGTGATGGCCTATGGCCTCAAGACCGATTTTCGCGGCGAGCTGTTCCCGGGCTCCTACCATCTGCTCTGTCTGGCCGACAAGTTTGAAGAGCTGAAGAGTATCTGCTGGTGTGGCAACAAGGCTCACATGAACTCCCGGGTCAACGAAGCAGGGCAGGTGATGCGTGATGGCGAGCAGGTGGAGATCGGCGGCAACGATCGCTATGTGTCACTCTGTCGCAAACACTATCTCGAAGGTCGGGCCTACAAGTAAGTCGGCTGCGATAATTGAATCGTCGAGAAGGGCGCCAATCTGGCGCCCTTTTTATTTTCCCCAACTTGTATCGCTGTGGTTCAGTCTATCTCGATATCCACCGGCGCAATGATGGGGTCGGCCACCGGCAGGCGTTGAAATAGCTGGCGAAAATGGTGCTGTACCCGGCCGATATCGACCAGCGACATGCCGGAGGCAAAACCGAACCAGACATAGAGGCCGGTGAGATCGCGAAACATCGGCGGCAAATAGCGGGGAGCGGCAATCAGCCCCTCCAGATAGTGCTGATAGAGCACCGGAATGTCATCCAGTGTCACCTTGCCGACAAACAGCATCGGCAGGATCTCGGGCACCCCTTCCAACACGGCGCTGCGGATAAAGTTGACCGTCTCCACATAGCCACGCACGTAGGAGAGATCCTTGGTAAAGCAGGCGCCGCCGCCCACCATGCCGCCACGAAAGACCCGCTGGGTGATCTTGTAGGCGTCGTGCTCGCTGGTGCCCTGCTGCACGAAGTGCTGAAACACCTCGATAAAATCGGCGCCGCGTTCGGCCATGTCGATGGCCATCACCCGATCGGAGATACGCTTGGCCCGATCCGGAAAGGAGCTGAAGGTGAGGGTCTCTATCAGGACGGCCAACCCCTCCTGACAGGCGGTGATCCGCGGTGAACCGGCGCTCAGCCAGGTGGCATAAGGCTGCTGGCGACCGTTGAGGGTGGTGCCGACATGGACCCACCCCTCGTGTACCTCCAGCACCTGCAAGTCCAGCTCGGAGAAACGGGCGTGGGAGTTGAGCTTGATGTAGTCGCCACCGGCAGCGGCATCGGAGACGATGCCATCGCTCAGCTTCACCTGCACAGTGCCGTCACTGAAGTAGCTCGACAGCTTGCCCTGCAGTTTGGCGACCGCGGCCTCTCCTTCGAACTCCTTGGGGTAGGGGCGCACCAGATGGCGGGCGCCGGGCAGGGAGAAGATATCGCACAGGCGGGCGCCCAGCTCCTTGAGAGTCTTGCGATCCCCGCGCAGGTGATCGCTGGCAGAGCCATAAAGCAGCTGGCTGTAACGCAGAAAATCGGGTTGGCCGCGCTGGCGCAGCATCTCGATCACCACCATGTACTGATCGACCGTCTCTTGCAGGATCCGGCCAAGATCGTCCTGTGGCCCCAACTTTCTGCGGATCCGGTCCCGCAGCTCCTTGAGCTCCAGATACTTGTTGCGCGGATCGAAGCCGAGGGGGAGGGCATCATAGAAGTGCCTGTCGATAGCGGGCAGCTCCCTGCCACCGCTTGCCAGAAAGCGATCCTGCAGATGGCGTGGCCATTTGATGGCATCCAGAATGCGGATGGGTTTTTGCAGGGTGAGCAGCTCATCCGAGAGTGATTTCAGATGAAGGCGATACTTTTCTTGGATAGTCATGGGGCCCCCTGTGGGGCAAGCGTCATCGTGGATTTGGCTGAGTATATGCATAGCGCTTGCCAAAAAGAAGCGAGCCGCAGGGTTATCGGGTTGGCGTGCTTTTTGTTGATAGCAAATTGGTTTAGACTGCGCCCCTTGATCCCAATCTTGTCGTGGAAATGATGAATATCCCCAGCTCCGAAATGATAATGCGTTGGTTGCAACAGGCTCGTATCGAGCACTATGTCTGCGACCAGTGTCACGGTATCCACATTGTCTCTTTGCAGTCGGTCGATGGTATTCAGGAGAGCCGGATCTTCGTGGAAGAGGAAGGCCTGCTGTTCTCCTCCGAGCTGGAAGTGCGCCCCTCCGCAATGCTGCCGCTGGTTGCCGAACTGGGCCGACTCAATATGCAGTACCCCTCCCTCAAGGTGTTCCTCGATATCATCGATGACAACCTTCCGCGGCTGGTGGTCGGCCACACCGTCTTTACCAAGGCCGGACTCAGCGTCGAGCAGTTCCTGCTGTTCGTGCAAAGCACCATCGCTGCCACCCACGAACTGGTTGCCGAATGCGAACGTTCCGGCTTCCTCAACCTGCCAGAAATCCAGGTCGCACCGGAATCTGTGCATTAAGTGTTCGAACGGTTCGCCAGGTGAAAAAAGCCGTTGACGCGGGCGGGGCTTTCCCCTAAATTACGCCCCGTTCCAGCGCAACAGCGTAGCGAGCACCGTGTTGGCTGAACACGTTAAACCACAGACCAAAATTTGGTGAGGTGTCCGAGTGGCTGAAGGAGCACGCCTGGAAAGTGTGTATACGGCAACGTATCGAGGGTTCGAATCCCTCCCTCACCGCCAAATTGCAAAGCCCTGATGGAAACATCAGGGCTTTTTTTTTATGGCGCAATCCCGAGCAGTTGTCAGCATAGGACTGCAAATCCTCATTGTTGATAGCCCAGCATCTGGCTGAGCCGCTTGGCCAATTGGAGTGAACAGCCACAGTGATCTTGCTGCCGAACCCAAGCCTGATCCTGTCAAACTTGCTGTCGAATTCAGTTAAAGGGCCTCTCGCAAGAGAGGCCCTTTTCATTGCTCGCTGATTTGCCCTGCTCGGTACTTGAAAGGCATCCCGTGGTGATACTGGTTAATGCTCCACAGGCTGCGGATCCGGGGGCAGGTTCAGATGCTTGGTGATGGCCTGATAGAGCACCGGGTAATCATCCTCAAAGTGGTGGCCACCCGGCAGGGTGATGCTGGTGACGTTGGGTTGGTTGAGACGGGGGCAGAGGCGGTCGCCGTCATCGTCATCGGCTCCTTGCAGGCAGAGCATCGGCAGGTCGCGGATGGTCTTCACCTGCGGCTCGGTCGGGTAGCTCCGCGCCTTGTGGGTCACCATGTCGCTGACGTGGATCTCGAAATCCGAGCTGGTGGAGGGGGAGAGCATCACGGCACCGATCAGCCCCTGACGATAGTGCTCCGGCAGCCGGTTGATGACGAAGGGGACAATCTCGGCACCAAACGAGAAGCCCACCAGCAGCCAGCGAGGGCGCTGCCAGTGGGCCTGATAATCATCGAGGATCCGCTCCAGATCGGTGGTCACCTGCTCCGGGGTTTTCTTCTTCCAATAGTAGGTGAGGGAGCTCCAGCACACGACCGGTATGCCGTGCAGCTGAAACTGGGCGCTCAACCCCTTGTCGAGGGCTGCCCAGCCGCCATCGCCGCTGAGAAAGATCACCATGGGGGCGTCGGATGGCTGCTTGACCGGCAGCTCAATCAGGCTCAGGTCATCCTTGACCGGGGCGGCGTGCGCCGCAAACGACGAAACGGGCAGTACGAGACTGAGTAACAGCAAAATCAGGGCTCTCATTGGCCATGCTCCTATTTCTTGATTAGCCCCAGCGGGCCGCGGCTAATCAGGGTGATCAGGTGAGTCAGGGTTCTGGGCAGTACCAGCTTGCTGCTGCAGAGCAGGTAGTGGGGTTCCCAGCGGGGCGAAAATTTCTCCTTGTAGCGTCTGAGCCCCTGAAAGTTGTAAAAACGGCTGCCACGCACAAACAGGGTATTGCCAAGGCGGGCCCAGTAGCTGCCGAGCGGGTGATCGTTGAAGCCGGACATGGGGGCCATCCCCAGATTGAAGCTGGCGTACCCTTGCGCCTTGCCCCACAGCAGCAGTTCGACAAAGAGAAAATCCATGATGGGGGCGGTGCCGGTATCCAGGCTGTAGCGCATCAGATCGATGGAGAGCATCTCCTTGTTATCGCTCACCCAGAGGTTGGCAAAACCGACGATCTGCCCCTCGTGCCACACCAGCGCAGCCGGGCTCAAGGTCAGGTAGTCAGGCTCGAAGCGGCCGACCGAGAAGCCCTTCTCCTTGCCCATCTTGCTCTGCAGCCAGGTATCGGAGACGGTTTGTAATCTGGGCAGCAGGGGGGCCACGGCACTTGCCTCGACCACCTCGAAGGTCAGTCCTTCCCGTTTGCCCTTGGCGTGGCTCTGGCGCAGGTTGCGCAGCCGGCTGCCCGCCAGATCGAAGGTGGCCAGATCGACCATCGCCTCTTCACCGAGCTTGAAGGGGATCAGCCCCAGCTCCAGATAGAGCGGAAGATAGCGGGCCGAGACCTGATAAAAGACCGGGTTGGCGTCGTGCTCGTCGCACCGCTCGCGAAATTGCCAGAGCAGCTCTTCGATCTGCTCGGGGCGGCCGACCGGATCCCCCATCACAATCCAGCTGTTGCCCTCGATGCCATACATCAGGAAGGCATCGCCGGCGGGGTGGAACAGTAGGGACTTGTCCTGCAACTGGGCCAGATAGCCGTGGATCCCCCCTTCGCGCACCACCAGCTTTTGGGCGCGCGCCAGCGTCTCCTTGTCCGGTTTTTCACCGACTACGCGCAGCGGTGCAAGCAGCTGGGCAACCCCGGCCACGGCCAGCACGGCCACCACGCTCCCCATGGCGCGCAGGCCGCGGGCCGCCCCGCCATGGGGCGAGAAGTGGAACCAGAGGGCGTGGTCGTACTCCACTTGGCGATAAGAGAAGAGCAGCAGCCACAGCGCTCCCAGCAGCACGGCGCCGACCGAGATGAGCCAGCCAGGGGTGTATTGGGGATAGAGCAGCGACCCCTTGCGATAGAAGAGAGAACGGCAGGGGGTCATGATCAGCAGGAAGCTGCCAAGCAGCAGGGCTGACTCCCAGTCGCCCCCCTTGAGCAGGGAGAAGGCGATCCCCAGTGCCAGCAGCAGCTGGGTGATGCGAAACGCGGCGTCGTGACGGCGATAGAGGCTGCGCGCCAGCAGGATCAGGAGGATACCGCTCACGCTGCCGAGCACGTGGGAGAGCTCCAGCAGATGGAGCGGCAACACCTGCAGCCAGACTTCAATGTGGCTGCGCATGGTCGGGATCATCCCCGAGCAGAGCAGTAGGCTGCCGGCGGCGAAGGTGCCCATGCTGATAAGGGCGGGAAGAAATTCGCGCACTGCGCTCATCAGCCCCTGTAGCCGCTGCCAGCGCGCTTTTTGTTGCAGCATCTCCTGACTTGCAAAGAGCAGCAGGGCACAGAGAAAGGGAAGCAGGTAATAGATGCAGCGATAGAGCAGCAGCGAGGCGAGCAGCTTGTCGGTTGGCAGATAGTTAGCCAGCAACAGGCTCATGCTCGCTTCGAACACCCCAATCCCGCCCGGCACGTGGGCCAGTACCCCGAGGAAGCTGGCCAGCACGAAGGCACTGAGCAGCACAGGGTAGGGGACGCTATCTGCAGGCAACAGCACAAACAGCACGGCGGCGGCGGCCATCCAGTCGGCCAGCGCGACCAACAGCTGCAACAGACGAACCTTGAAGCAGGGCAGGATCAGGCTGTGTTCGCGCCAGGAGAGACGGTGTGTGGGCCAGCAGAGGTAGCAGGCCACCAACAGCAGAGCCATGACGCCCGCCAGCCTGAGCAGGGTATCTGCCCATTGCGGCCAGTCAGGCAGCAGCTGTGATACATCGCAGGTCAGTAGGGCGCCACCTCCCCACGCCAGCAGGCCGAGGAAAAAGGTGATGGAGCAGAACAGCACCACTCGGGCTACCTCACCGGTCGCCAGACCGAGAGCTGAGTAGAGCCGATAGCGTACCGAGGTGCCGGTCAGCAGGGCGAAGCCCAGGGTGTTGGAGAAGGTGTAGGCGATAAAGGAGGTGATGCTGACCTGTTGCCAGGGAAGGCGCTTGCCCAGCGCATGGAGCGCCAGCATGTCATAGCTGCAGAGGCAACCATAACTGAGCAGGGTCAGTAGCAGGGCGCCCGCCAGTCGCGGCAGGGGTTGGGACCAGATGGCCATACGAATATCGTGCCAGTGCCATGCCTGAGTCAGGTGATACAGTACGGTCAGTGCGGTGCCGAGCAGCAGCAAGCTGCACAAGGGGCCGAGCCATTTAAGCAGATGACGCCACATGCCATGTTCCTGTGGTCATTGACCGTTTCCCGCAAAGGGGGCCGGGTCGTGGATCCGGTTTGGACGAGGGAGGCGCTCGTCAGGAAAATTTCGGGAAGAGATGGAAAGGGAGGCGTCAGCCTCCCTCTGTGCTATCCAGTGACCGGTTGGATCACTTGGTTTTCGGCGCGACTTTGACGGCTGGGGTCTTGGCGTGGGTGGCTTTATGGTGTTTTTTCACCACCTTGGTCTGGGTCGCCTGCGGTGTGGCTGTCTTGGTCGGAGTGGCCGCCATGGTGAAACCGGAAGTGAGGGCGAAGACGGCTGCCAGGGTCAGGGGAATGATCTTTTTCATGTTCAATTTCCTTATTCGGGTTGATGTTATGGAGCGTTCTCCATGACAGTCATCCTATGACGGTTGCAGCGGCCCTTCAGTGAGCGGTTGGTGACGGTTTGTATCCAAATGTACAGGCAGGGTGAGGCAGAAGCGGGCGCCGTGGTCACTGGCCAGCAACGCCACATCCCCCCCGTGATGACGGGCAATGCTGCGCACGATGGCCAGCCCCAACCCGGTGCCGCCGGTGCGACGATCCCGGCTCTGATCAAGGCGTACGAACGGCTCGAAGATCTGGGGCGCCAGCGCCGGATCGATCCCCGGCCCATCGTCGCTCACCTCCAGCAGATAGTTTTCCTGCAGCCGCGAGATGGAGAGGGTAACCTCGCTCTCGGCGTAGCGCAGGGCATTGCCGATCAGGTTCTCCACCGCGCGGGTCAGCAGACGCTGATCGCCGCACCAGGGCATGTGGCGTGGCGGCAAATCGAGGGTGAGCCTCTTCTCGGGTGCCAGCGCTTGCCAGTCGCCGAGATGCGCTTGTGCCCAGTGGCTGAGCTCCAGCTCGTCCTGCTGCAGCGGCAGTTCGGGTCTATCCAGCTTGGCGTAAGTGAGCATCTCTTCGATCAGGGCGTCCAGCGCTCCCAGATCTCGCTCCAGCGCCTGCTGCTCCTGCTCGGCAGGGGCAGGATCGAGCATGGCAAGCCGATAGCGCAACCGGACCAGCGGGGTGCGCAACTCGTGGGCGATGGCATCGGTCAGTTGCTTGCGGCTGGCAATCATGGCCTGCAATTGGGTCGCCATTTGATCGAAGGTGCGTCCCACCCGGGCCAGGCTGCTGCCCGGCGGCAGATTGGTTCGGCAGGAGAGATCCCCATCGCCCACGCGACGTGCGGTTTGCTCCAACTGCTGCAATCCCTGCCAGTGGGGACGCAACCAGAGCAGAATGGGCAGGCCGAGGGATAGGCCGATCACCAGCAGCAGCCCCACATCGACCCAGTGCAGCTCGTGCAGGTAGGAGAGGTAGGGTACAGGGCCGACAATCAGCACCCGATCGGTATCGGGGATGCGCTGCAGGAAGGTGTCATCCTCCTCGACGATGACAATGTTGCCGGCAGCCAGAAAGGCCTGATCCTCGCTGGCCAGGGGCTGGCGCACCAGCTCGCCGATCTTGAGGGGGAGGGTAAACTGACTGCTCTGCTCGGCCAGCCGATCGGGCCAGCGCTCGGGCGGGGTTCTTGCCAACTCGCCGGTCAACAGGCCAAGAGAGCCCTGCATCATGCGTTCGAGATAGCGATCACCCGCCCGTTCGGCGGTCACCTGATAGACCACACCCACCAGCAGGATGGCGAGGGTGAAGCAGCCTATCAGCAACAGATAGAACTGGATAAAGAGGCGGCGCATGGCGGTGCTCCCGAAAGAGGGTTATTCCCAGGCGTGAGGGATGAAGAGGTAGCCTTTTTGGCGCACCGTCTTGATCCGAGTCGGGTTGTCGGGGTTATCACCCAGTTTGCGGCGCAGGCGGGAGATGGCCACATCCATGCTGCGATCCTGACCGTCGTACTCCCGGCCGCGCAAGCTGCGAAAGAGGGCTTCCCGACTCAAGATTTGGCCCGCGTGGCAGGCGAGCTCCCACAGCAGATCAAAGTCGGTGGTCGAGAGAGCAACGCTCTCGCCATCGAGCCGCACATCTCGCCCCGGGCCATCCACCCGCAGCCGACCAAATTGCAGTTGCTGTGGAACGCTGCTGGTGGCTGCCGGTTGGGTTGATGCTTGCGGGTGCTGGCGAAACTGCACCCTCAGTCTGGCCAGCAGCACGGGGGGGGGGGTGGTTTTAAGGATGTAGTCGTTGGCGCCCAGCTCCAGACTAAGGATCTGGTTCATGTCGCTATCCAGCGAGGTGAGCATTACGATGGGGCCGTCGAAGCGCGGCCGCAGATCCCGACAGAGGGACATGCCATCCTGCCCCGGCAACATGATATCGAGCAGCACCAGGTCGGGCTGTTCTGCCTCGACCCGGGCCAGCGCCATGTCTCCTCTGGGCTCGAGGATCACGTCCATATCGTGGCGACCGAGCCAACTGCTGATGAGCTGGCCAATCTCGGGATCATCTTCGACAAAAAGAATGCGTTGCATAGAAAAGCTCCAACGGAAAGCAGGAGAGAAGAAGAGCGATCAGCATATCAATGGCGCTTGGGAAATACAGAAAAAGAACCGGGCAGGCTGATGTGCGGGGGAGTGCGGCTGTGTGTATCGATGGGGAGGCGCACATCGTGACAAATGTGCAGAGCCGCGTTTATCGGTCTGGAGGATGGCCTTGCAGACAAGGCATGGCACTGTCGAGCGCAAAACAAAAAACCGGCCAAGGCCGGTTTTTTGTGGAGCAGACCAGAAGGTCACTGCACCAAGTCGATGGAGATCACCTTGCGGCGATTATCGACAGAATAATGGGGTGGCTGATGGGGCTCGAACCCACGACAACCGGAATCACAATCCGGGACTCTACCAACTGAGCTACAGCCACCACTGAAATTTTCATCAACGCTCGCCAATCCAGAAGGATTGGGGAACATCAATGGCGCGCCCTGCAGGATTCGAACCTGCGACCCACGGCTTAGAAGGCCGTTGCTCTATCCAACTGAGCTAAGGGCGCTTTGTATCAACCCGTTTTGAGGACGAATCGATGAACATGGTCGGTGATAAAGGATTCGAACCTTTGACCCTCTGGTCCCAAACCAGATGCGCTACCGGGCTGCGCTAATCACCGAAAATCCCTGACCAGCATATCGACAAGAGTCGTACTGGGCAACGGGCGGGCATCATAGCCAAGCGTAAGGGCCAGCGTCAACGACTTTTTCCCCCAGTAAATTCAAGTGCCTACTTATTGCCCGCTACAGGTCTGGCGTGCGTCTGCCGCTAACATCCCGGCTAAAAAAATGCGACAATGCGCGGCAGTTGAACACATGGTGAGTGGAGAACGATGTCTGCCAAAATCATAGATGGAAAACAGGTTGCGCAAACGATTCGCAGCCAGGTCGCGGCGCAAGTCCAACAGCGGTTGGCGGCAGGGAAACGGGCTCCAGGGCTGGCAGTCATTCTGGTGGGGGCGGATCCCGCCTCTCAGGTCTATGTCGGCAGCAAACGCCGGGCATGTGAGGAGGTGGGGTTTCTCTCCCGCTCCTATGATCTGAGTGCAACCGCCAGTCAGGAAGAGCTGCTGGCGCTGATCGACCAGTTGAATGCGGATAGCCACGTAGATGGCATTCTGGTTCAGCTGCCGTTGCCGGATCACTTTGATACCACTCAGGTGCTGGAGCGGATCCAGCCTGACAAGGATGTAGATGGATTTCACCCGTATAACGTCGGTCGTCTGGCCCAACGTATTCCGGCGCTGCGCCCCTGCACTCCGAAAGGGATCATGACGCTGATCGAGACCACCGGCGTGAAGACACATGGTCTGCATGCGGTCGTGGTGGGAGCGTCCAACATCGTCGGGCGTCCCATGACCCTCGAATTGTTGCTGGCTGGCTGCACAACCACGACCTGTCACCGCTTTACCCGGGATCTGGAAGAGCAGGTTCGCCGTGCCGATCTGCTGGTTGTTGCGGTCGGCAAGCCCAACTTCATTCCTGGCGAGTGGATCAAACCGGGGGCACTGGTAATCGATGTGGGCATCAATCGCTTGGCTGATGGCTCGCTGGTCGGGGATGTGGAGTTTGAGACGGCGCGCAGCCATGCCTCCTTCATTACTCCGGTACCCGGTGGTGTGGGCCCGATGACGGTCGCCAGCCTGATGGAAAATACCCTGATCGCCTGCAGTGAATATCACGACTGATCATGGCTGGTGATAACCCTGCGATCCCGTGAGGAGGCAGGATTCGCCAGAAATCTGACAATAAAAAACCGGTTGCTCAGAGAGGAACCGGTTTTTTATTTATCCAACGGGTGTTATTTACATATTTTGTGCTTCGTTTGGCACAATCACAGAGGCGTGATTTCCTTTCGGCCCCTGTTGCAGTTCAAAATTGACAGCTTGACCCGCTTTCAGGGTCTTGTAGCCCTCCATTTGAATCGTGGAGTAGTGAGCGAAGATATCCTCACCGCCCCCTTCCGGACAGATAAACCCAAATCCTTTTGCGTTGTTAAACCACTTAACTGTGCCGGTTGCCATACTTCTACATCCTTTTATTGATTACCCAGAAGTCGTTGAGTAACCTGCGCCAGCCCTTTATAACTAGGGACATGGGCCCATAGCAGACGGGCACAGATTAGCAAGTAACCAATCTAGTCTAACTTTTGAGCGAGTCAAGAAGTTGTTAACAGCTGATGTGATCTGGTTAACAAGTCTATTGACAACCTTGTGTTAGACGGTAGTAATCTAGAGGTACCAAAGCGCGATTATGAGCAAGCAGAAAGAACTCTTTGCTAATGAAGAGATTGCAGAAGCAGAGAAAACAAAGCTGCAGCCGCCACCCATGTATAAGGTTGTGTTGAACAACGATGACTACACGCCCATGGAGTTTGTGGTGGAGGTGCTGCAAAAGTTCTTTGGTATGGATTTGGACAAGGCGACTCAGGTCATGCTGAGTGTGCATTATAGTGGTAAGGGTGTCTGCGGCATGTTTACCGCAGAGATCGCCGAAACCAAGGTTGTCCAGGTCAACACCTATGCACGTAACAACGAACATCCACTGCTCTGTACTATGGAAAAGGCTTGAATCTGATGACTTGATGGCGAGTGTGACATCACATTGTAGCTGTACTAGGGGAGGTGCCTATGTTGAATAAAGATCTAGAAAAGACGCTGAACGAGGCTTTCAAACTGGCCCGTGACGAGCGCCACGAATTCATGACCGTCGAGCACCTGTTGTTAGCCCTTCTGGATAACAGTTCAGCCCATGAGGCGCTGAGCTCCTGTGGTGCCGATGTCGAGCAGATGCGCAAGGAGATCCGCGCATTCATCACCCAAACTACTCCGCTCATACCGCGCGACGATGAAGATCGTGAAACCCAGCCGACACTGGGCTTCCAGCGCGTGTTGCAGCGTGCCGTCTTCCATGTGCAATCCTCCGGCAATACCGAAGTCAGCGGCGCCAACGTGCTGGTCGCTATCTTCAGTGAGCAGGAGTCACAAGCTGCCTATTTCCTGAAAAAAGCCGAGATCAGCCGTCTCGACGTCGTCAATTTCCTCTCCCACGGGGTGCGCAAGGATAACAAGCCGGATCTCGGCAGCAATAACAATCCCGAGTCTGATGATGATGTTTCGGCCGCCCAGATCGAAAGCTTTGCCACCAACCTGAACCAGCTGGTGCTGGAAGGGCGCATCGATCCGCTGATTGGTCGTGATCAGGAGCTCAACCGTACCATTCAGGTGCTCTGCCGCCGTCGCAAGAACAACCCGCTGCTGGTGGGTGAAGCGGGCGTGGGTAAAACCGCCATTGCCGAAGGGTTGGCTTACCGTATCGTTAAAGGCGATGTGCCCGAGGTGATTGCGGGCAGTACCATCTATTCGCTGGATATGGGTTCTCTGCTGGCGGGCACCAAGTACCGTGGTGATTTCGAGAAGCGCCTCAAGGTACTGCTCAAGCAGATTGAGCGTCAGGAAGGGGCCATCCTCTTTATCGACGAGATCCATACCATCATTGGTGCCGGTGCAGCTTCCGGTGGTCAGCTGGATGCGGCCAACCTGATCAAGCCACTGCTCTCCAATGGTTTGCTCCGCTGTGTGGGCTCCACCACTTATCAGGAGTACGCCCAGATCTTCGAGAAAGACCGTGCGCTGGCCCGTCGCTTCCAGAAGATCGATATTGTCGAGCCGACTATCGATGATACCACTCGCATCCTGATGGGGCTCAAGAGTCGCTACGAAGCCCACCACGGCGTGCGCTATACCGCCAAGGCGATCCGTGCAGCTGCCGAGCTTTCTGCCAAGTACATCAATGATCGTCACCTACCCGACAAGGCGATCGATGTGATCGACGAGGCGGGCGCCGGTCAACGGTTGCTGCCGGCGAGCAAGCGCAAGAAAGTGATCAATGTGCAGGAAATTGAGTCCATTGTGGCCAAGATCGCCCGCATTCCGGAAAAATCAGTCTCCTCTTCAGATAAAGAAGTACTGAAGAACCTGGAGCGCAATCTGAAGATGGTGGTCTTTGGTCAGGATAAAGCCATCGAGGTGCTGACCGATGCGATTCGCCTGTCACGCTCCGGACTTGGCAACGAGCGTCGCCCGGTTGGTTGCTTCCTGTTTGCCGGTCCTACCGGTGTCGGTAAAACAGAGGTGACCCAGCAGTTGGGCAAGGCGCTGGGGGTGGAGATGCTGCGCTTTGATATGTCTGAGTATATGGAGCGTCACACCGTCTCACGTCTGATTGGTGCGCCTCCCGGCTATGTCGGTTTTGAGCAGGGTGGTCTGCTGACTGATGCGGTGATCAAGCATCCTCATTCCGTTGTGTTGCTTGACGAAATTGAGAAAGCTCACCCGGACGTATTCAATCTGCTGTTGCAGGTGATGGACAACGGCACCCTGACCGACAACAACGGGCGCAAGGCGGATTTCCGTAACGTCATTTTGGTGATGACTACCAACGCCGGTGTGCAGGAGACCCAGCGCAAATCGATTGGCTTCCAGCAACAGGATTTGAGCCACGATGCCATGGCGGTGATCAACAAGACCTTCAGTCCGGAGTTTCGTAACCGGCTTGATCACACCATCTGGTTCAACCATCTCGATATGACGGTGATCCATCAGGTGGTCGACAAGTTCATTGTCGAATTGCAGGTTCAACTGGATGCGAAGGGAGTTTCTCTCGAGGTGTCCGAGCGTGCCCGCCACTGGTTGGCAGAGAAGGGATATGACAGAGCCATGGGCGCCAGACCGATGGGGCGGGTGATCCAGGAGCACCTCAAGAAACCCCTGGCCAACGAGATCCTGTTTGGTTCACTGGTTGACGGGGGAATAGTGAAGGTTGAGTTGGTAAATGACAGCCTCAGCTTTGATTTTAAGGTCAATGTTGAAGCTGTTTCCCACTAAGCGTCAGTTATCAGAAAACGACAAAAAACCCCAACCGAAAGGTTGGGGTTTTTTGCTGAATTCCTGGCTTAGCGAGAGCGGAAAACAATACGTCCCTTGGAGAGATCGTAGGGAGTCAGTGCTACCGTTACTTTGTCTCCAGTCAGGATACGAATGTAGTTTTTGCGCATCTTGCCTGAAATATGAGCGATAACCACGTGACCATTCTCCAGTTCCACACGGAACATGGTATTGGGCAGGGTTTCGAGAATAGTGCCCTGCATCTCAATACTGTCTTCTTTAGCCATTGAATCCTCTTGATAAGCCACAACAAAAAACCGCTGGATCATGCCGGATTTAAGGCTATGTGTAAAGTTTACTCGGGCTTGGTGTCGATATTTTTCCATTCCCCCTGAATTAACAGCTCATGAGGGAGGTAATTGCGTTTGTAATTCATCTTGCGACACGCCTCTACCAGATAGCCGAGATAGAGCCAGCTTCGCCCTGTTCGCTTGGCCAGATCGAGCTGGCAGAGGATGGCAAAGGTGCCCAGGGAGCGATCGGCATAGTCAGGATCGAAGAAGGTGTACATGGCGCTCAAGGAGTGGGGCAGCAGGTCTGTGGTGGCGACACCGATCAGGCGGCCCTCTTTGCGCATCTCTAGGTAGAGCGGCGGCATCCAGTCACAATGGAGAAACCCGCGATACTGGCTGCGGTTGGGGGGATACATGCTGCCATCGTGATGGCGTTCGCGGATATAACGTTCGTAGAGCAGGTAATACTCGGGTTTGTCATCATAGCTCAGGACGATCTCGATATCCCTGTTGAGCTGGCGGATCCGTTTCTGGCCGCGGCTGGGGCGAAAGCGCTCGCTGTGAATACGAAGGGATTGGCAGGCATGGCACGCCGGGCAGTGGGGACGATAGATGTCGTTGCCACTGCGGCGAAAACCGGCAGTCAACAGTCGCTCGTAACCGTTGGCGTTGAGCAGATTGTGATCCATCAGCACCAGCAACTGCTCCTGTTCATGGTCCAGATAACTGCAGGGATGCTTGGGAGTCAGCCCTACTTTGAGGATCACTTCTTCAGTCATAAGCTGATCTCCCCCTCTTGCCAGCAGGAAGCCAATAGTGGTTGATGGCCAAGGCGCGCCAGCTCAGCCAGAAAACGGGTCCGTGGCCACTCCTCGATACCTAGGGTCGCCAGAAACGGGTTTTGCATCTGGCAATCGATGAGGGCGCCGCGATGGCGTGCGAAGTGGCGACAGAGTGCCACCATCGCCAGCTTGGCGCCGTTATCAATCCGACTGAACATGGATTCACCGCAAAACAGTCGGCCGATAGAGAGGCCATACAGTCCCGCTTGCAGCTCTCCCTCCTGCCAGATCTCGATAGAGTGGGCATGGCCCAGCCGATGCAACTGCTGGTAGGCCTCGATCATGGGCTGGCTGATCCAGGTGCCATCGGCAGTGCGACGAGGGGCGGCGCAGGCGGTAATGACTTCATTAAAGGCGCGATTGACAGAAATATCGAATGGGGTACGGCGGATAATCTTCTGCAGTGTCCGCCCCACATGGAGTTGGTCGGGACGGATCACTCCGCGGGGATCCGGTGACCACCACAGGGTCGGCTGGTGGGGTTCATTCCACGGGAAGATCCCCTTGTGGTAAGCTGCCAGCAATCTGGCCGGGGAGAGATCTCCGCCGATCGCCAGCAAGCCGTTGGGCTCTTCCAGCGCATGGTTGGGGTCGGGAAACCAGCAAAGCTCATCATCCAGTTGGGTAAGATAGCGAGACATAAGGCAACGAGGTTCATAGATGAAGGCCATTATCCTGATAGTATCCAGCTTGCTCTGCTTTGTCACGGCGCCCGCCGGGGCGGAGGTCTACCAGCGCAATACCGCGCGGCCAGTCAATCAGGTGGTGTTTGGTCAGGTCGAAACGGTGCGCAATATTACCCAGCGCCAGATCCTGGAGTCCGAGCACTCTGGCTGGAAGACGCTGGGAGGGGCTGTGTTGGGCGGCCTGCTGGGGAACCAGTTTGGTGGCGGTCATGGCCGTGAAATAGCCACCGCCGTCGGCGCGCTCGCAGGTGCTGCGGCTGCGCAGCAATACCAGTCCGGGGGAACCGTGGTGGAAAACAAGCTGGTGGAGCTGCTGATCCGCAACGAGCAAAATGCCCTTATCAACGTGATCCAGGATTATGATCCCGCCATGGTCTTTGCCAATGGAGACAAGGTGCGCATTCTCTACTTCGATGATGGGGTGCGGGTGGATAAAACCTATTGATGCTCATGTTGCATGATGCAGTTGCGGCCAGCATGCTTGGCTTGATAGAGCAGTTGGTCTGCATCGTTGAGTAGGTTACCTAGCTCATCCGATGGGGTGTTGGTGATGCCAAAACTTATGGTTATCGAAAAGACAGCATTGTCTACCCTGATCTCTTCCTGTGATATTGCCACTCTAAACTGGTCTAGTCGCTCAAGCAGGCATGAGAAACTTGGTTGTTTACTGAGAATGCAAAACTCTTCTCCGCCGAGTCTGGCCACCAACTCTTCCTTGAAGTATTCCTTTAACTTCCCTGCGACCAGTTTAAGTACATTGTCGCCGATGTGATGCCCATGTTGGTCATTGACACGTTTGAAGTGATCGATATCGAGTAAACAGGCCGTCAGCGTAGGCTGTTCTTGCAGCCATTTGTTGCCGTGTTCGAACAGAAAACGGCGGTTGTAGAGATTGGTTAGATAGTCGCGATTGGCTGTATCACGGATGGTATCCATTAGCTCCAGTGTCTCCAGATTATGGCCAACCCGGCAGTAAAGCTCTTCGGGGGTGAACGGTTTGCTCAAAAAATCATTTGCCCCCAGTTTGATGAATCGGGCTGAAAGCGTTTTGTCTTCAGAGCTGGAGAGTCCAAGAATAGCGAGAGACTGTTTATCGAAGATGTCCCGTAGTCGCCGAACCAACTCTATACCATCCATCTGTGGCATTAGATAATCGGTCACGATAAGACGAATGGTAGGATGCTCCCTGAGCAGGTGTAATGCTTGTTGGCCTGATTCGGCTTCAAAGACGGTCAATAACTGACGACGTAGCAGGTTGGCAATATGGTGGCGTGACATCATCGAATCGTCCACTACCATGACCTCGATAGCGCGGTTATTAGAGAGGCGTCTTACCATACTGACAGTGTATTGAGCACTGAAGCGGGAATCCTTGATGATGTAGTCAAGTGCACCTTGTTCGAGCCAATAGCGTCTGGAGTCTTCGTTGAGGTTAGCCGTCAGGATAATGACAGGCACCCCACGAGCTAATAATGCGCTGGCCGCTTCACCATTTGGTGCATCGGGCAATGTCAAATCGACTAACGCCACAAAATAGTCACCATGATGTTTGGCTAGACACTCGGCCAGGGTATATACAGCATCCACTTCCAGATTGAGATGTTGGCGGATGGCTTGTGTCAGCATACGGCTTATGGTCTGACTATCTTCCACCAGAAGAAGTTTATTCATTACGCGAGTTCCCTGCGAGAGCGACATTCTATCCAATAAAGCAAAAGGTATACCAGAGTATACCTTTTGCCAGTCATTGCGTTGTTAGAGAGCCGTGCTTTTATTGCGCGTCGAGGTAGCGTTCGGCATCGAGGGCTGCCATGCAGCCGGTACCGGCAGAGGTGATCGCCTGACGGTAGTTGTGGTCGGCCACGTCGCCGGCAGCGAAGACACCTTCAATGCTGGTCTGGGTGGCAAAACCGTCGAGGCCGCCACGTACCTTCAGATAGCCGTTTTGCATCTCCAGCTGGCCATCGAAGATCTGGGTATTGGGCTGGTGGCCGATGGCGATGAAGATGCCCATCAGCGGCAGCTCGCTGGTGCTGTTGTCCTGAGTGTTGCGCAGGCGCACACCGGTGACCCCCATCTGATCGCCCAGCACTTCGTCCAGGGTCTGGTGGGTGTGCAGCACGATGTTGCCGCTCGCAACCTTGTCGTGCAGACGCTTGATCAGGATCTTCTCGGCACGGAATTCGTCGCGGCGGTGGATCAGGTGCACTTTCTTGGCGATGTTGGCCAGATACAAGGCCTCTTCCACAGCGGTGTTGCCGCCGCCGATCACCGCCACTTCCTGATTGCGGTAGAAGAAACCGTCACAGGTGGCACAGGCAGAGACGCCGCGCCCCTTGAAGGCTTCTTCGGAGGGCAAACCCAGATACTTGGCGGAGGCGCCGGTCGCGATGATCAGGGCATCGCAGGTGTACTCGCCGTTGTCGCCCTTGAGACGGAACGGGCGCTGAGTCAGTTCGACACTGTTGATGTGATCAAACAGGATGCGGGTATCGAACTTCTCTGCATGGGCTTTCATGCGCTCCATCAGGGCAGGGCCGGTCAGCCCTTCCGGATCACCTGGCCAGTTCTCCACTTCGGTGGTGGTGGTCAGCTGACCCCCTTGCTGCATGCCGGTGATGAGCAGGGGATTGAGGTTGGCGCGGGCGGCATAGACGGCCGCGGTGTAACCGGCCGGGCCTGACCCTAAGATCAGCAATTTGCTGTGAGTGACTTGGCTCATGATGTCATTTCCGGGATGTGATGAGTTTGCGCGATTGTAGGTAATTCGTGATCCGGGGTCAAAGGCTGGTGAGTCGATTGCACTAATCGTGTTCACAAGGGGTGACATGCAAAATAAAGGAATAAAAAACCGCCCATCGCGGGCGGATTTTCACTCATCTCCAACTGGCGCAGGCCAGCGCAGATCAGTTCAGCAGGGTCAGGGGATCCGTGTAGGCAAGGCCATGTGCCACGGCCACTTCCTTGCAAGTGAGCTTGCCCTCCATCACGTTGAGCCCGTGCAACAGGTTGGGGTCGCTCAGCAGTGCCTGACGATACCCTTGCTGGGCCAGCTTGATGATAAAGGGGAGGGTGGCATTGTTGAGCGCCACGGTCGAGGTGCGGGCCACCGCCCCCGGCATGTTGGCGACACAGTAGTGCACCACCTCATCGACAATATAGGTCGGATCCTGGTGGGTGGTGGCGTGGGAGGTTTCCACACAGCCGCCCTGATCGATGGCCACATCGACGATGGCAGAACCCGGCTTCATGCGCGCAATGTGGTCACGGCGGACAAGTTTTGGCGCAGTGGCACCCGGCACCAGCACGCCGCCGATGACCAGATCGGCCGCCAGCAGATGACGCTCCAGCGTCTCGCTGTTGGAGTAAACCACCTTGGCCGCTCCCTGGAACTCGTTATCGAGACGGCGCAGGGTATCGACGTTGTTGTCGAGGATGGTGACATCCGCGCGCAGGCCAATGGCCATGCGGGCTGCATTGGAGCCGACCACGCCGCCGCCGATGATCACCACCTTGGCCGGTTCGACACCGGGTACGCCGCCGAGCAGCACACCGCTACCACCGCGCGATTTTTCCAGCGCCTGGGCACCCGCCTGAATAGACATGCGTCCGGCCACTTCTGACATGGGGGCCAGCAGGGGCAGGCCGCCACGGCCGTCGGTGACGGTTTCATAGGCGATACAGATTGCGCCGCTTTTCAGCAGGGCTTCGGTCTGGGGCAAGTCTGGCGCCAGATGCAGATAGGTGAACAGGGTTTGACCCGGACGCAGCATGGCACATTCGACAGGCTGAGGTTCCTTGACCTTGACGATCATCTCGGCTTTGGCGAAAACCTCTGCTGCAGAGGCCAAAATTTCGGCTCCAACAGCGATATAATCTGCATCGCTGAAGCCAATGCCGTTTCCGGCACCGCTTTGGACGAAAACAGTATGGTTTCGTGCTGTCAGTTCACGTACACTGGCCGGAACCATGCCTACGCGGTATTCATGGTTTTTTATCTCTTTAGGTACACCGATAATCATGCTATCCCTCGTCTATAGATTGGTGTTTCATGTTGCCAAAATGTTAACCAACATTTGCGCCTAGTATATTCAGGTATTGACAGGATTTGTGACCATAATTATAAAATGACTGGTGATTCTTACCAAAAAATAGCCAAAGGATGGAATAAAATGATGGAAGCTAAGAGTCGGCTAAAGGATTTGGACAGGATTGACCGCAACATTCTTAATGAACTGCAAAAGGATGGCAGGATTTCGAATGTTGAGTTGTCCAAGCGAGTTGGCCTGAGTCCTACACCGTGTCTGGAACGGGTTCGTCGCCTCGAGCGACAAGGTTATATCGAAGGATATGCCGCTATTCTGAACCCTCATTATCTGGACGCATCTCTGCTGGTGTTTGTAGAGATAACCCTCAATCGCGGGGCGCCTGATGTGTTTGAACAGTTCAACAAGGCTGTTCAGGTGCTCGAAGAGATCCAGGAGTGTCATCTGGTTTCCGGTGACTTCGACTATCTGCTCAAGACCCGAGTCAGCGACATGTCGGCTTACCGCCGTCTGTTGGGGGAAACCCTGCTGCGTCTGCCCGGTGTCAATGACACCCGCACCTACGTGGTGATGGAAGAGGTCAAGCAGAGCAGTCGTCTGGTGATCAGCACCCGATAAAGCAGGTTATGCCGTGGTATCTTCTCCATATGAGACACCATGACAGTCAGAAACGAGCGGCCGGTCCGCTCGTTTCTTCTTGTAAAGATAATTGCAAATATGGCCCCGTCCCATCAGGCTCTGGCTGACAATCGATGGGCTTTTCGGGGATACTAGGCCCCCTTATTTCCTGCATTACATGTTTTCAGAAAGGAGCCGGAGTTTGGCCGATAAAAAGCTGTTTACTCCTTTATCAGGTACACAACGGATCTTCGAAGCCGTCTTGATCGCCATCACCCTGATGGCTGCTTATCTTCTGCTTGCCCTGTTGTCCTATCATCCCGCTGATCCCGGCTGGTCCCAGACCTCCTGGCAAGGGGAGGTGAAGAACCTCGCCGGTAGTGCCGGTGCCTGGCTCGCCGATATCACCATGTTTACCTTTGGTGCCTTCTCCTATCTGGTGCCGCCGCTGGTGGTGCTGCTGGGCTGGAGTCTGTTCTGGCGCCCGAGCCGTCTGCTCGATGTGGATTACCTCACCCTGGGGGTGCGGATCATCGGCTTTATCCTGACTGTGCTTGGCATGTCGGCCATTGCCAGCATGAACTTCAACGACATGCAGAACTTCTCCGCCGGTGGTCTGGTGGGGGATGTAATAGCCTCCGCGGTGGTGCCGCTGTTTGGCGGCGTCGGGGCCAACCTGATGCTGCTCTGCTTCGTGGCAACCGGCATCACCCTGTTTACCGGCTGGTCCTGGCTCACCATCGTCGAGCAGATCGGCGCGGCCTGTACCGGTTCGGTCAGCGCAGTTTACCACTTCCCGACCACCCTCGGCCGCTGGCTGACCGGTGGCTGGCGTCAACCCCGTAACGAGGGGCCGGATCCCTTACTGGAAGGCGGGGTAGGGGCCATCGCGTTTGATGACGAGGAAGATGAGCCGCACACCAGCTGGACTCGCAAGCCCAAGGCCAAGAACCAGAAGGCTGCCTCCGAAGAGTGGCTGCCCGAACTCGACGACGATACCTTCGAGTTCGATCCCCAGTTTGATGATGAAGATGATGAGCCAGCTCCGGCTGCCAAGCCCAAACGTGCGGTGGCGGCCGCCAATGGTCGCCGTCAGCCGGTACTGGCTGTGGCCGATGACGATGATGAGGACGATCTGGATCTGCCCTGGGCCGAAGGGGACGACGAGGTCGCCGCGCCGGTAGCCGTCGCACCAACCAAGCCCAAGCGTCGTCCGCAGTCAACAATGCCGCCGTTGCCCAGTATCGAGCTGCTGGACAGACCGCCAGCCAAGACCCAGATGATGAGCAAGGATGAGCTGGATCGCATGGGTCGTCTGGTGGAGGCCAAGCTTGCCGACTACAACGTGCAGGCCAAGGTGGTCGGTGTCTATCCGGGCCCGGTTATTACCCGTTTCGAGCTGGATCTGGCGCCGGGTATGAAGGCGAGCAAGATCACCAACCTCTCGCGCGATCTGGCCCGCTCCTTGTCTGCCAGCAGTGTGCGAGTGGTTGAGGTGATCCCCGGCAAGACTTATGTCGGTATCGAGCTGCCCAACCGGGTGCGCCAGACCGTTTACCTGCGCGAAACCCTCGACTGCGATGCCTTCCGCGATAGCCGCAACCCGCTCACCATGGGCCTGGGTCAGGACATCGCAGGGGAGCCGGTGGTGGTGAACCTGGCCAAGATGCCGCACCTGCTGGTGGCTGGTACCACAGGTTCCGGTAAGTCGGTGGGGGTCAACACCATGATCATCTCGATGCTCTACAAGTCATCCCCCGATGACCTGCGTTTCATCATGATCGACCCCAAGATGCTGGAACTCTCGGTCTACGAAGGGATCCCGCACCTGCTGACCGAGGTGGTGACCGACATGAAGGATGCCGCCAACGCCCTGCGCTGGTGTGTGGGCGAGATGGAACGCCGTTACAAGCTGATGTCGGCAGTCGGGGTGCGCAACCTCAAGGGCTACAACGACAAGGTACTGGCTGCCATCGAGGAGGGGGAACCCCTGCTGGATCCGTTGTGGCGCCCGGGTGACTCCATGGATCAGATGCCGCCGGAGCTGGAGAAGCTTCCCCACATCGTGGTGGTGGTGGACGAATTTGCCGACATGATGATGATCGTCGGCAAGAAGGTGGAAGAGCTGATCGCCCGTATTGCCCAGAAGGCGCGGGCTGCCGGTATTCACCTCATTCTGGCGACCCAGCGTCCGTCGGTGGATGTGATTACCGGTCTTATCAAGGCCAACATCCCGACCCGGATCTCATTCCAGGTGTCGAGCAAGATCGACTCGCGCACCATCATTGATCAGGGCGGCGCCGAATCTCTGCTCGGTATGGGCGACATGCTCTACATGCCGGCCGGTACCTCCAACCCGACCCGGGTACACGGTGCCTTTGTCGATGACCACGAAGTGCACAAGGTGGTGGCGGACTGGAAACTGCGCGGCGAGCCGAACTACATCGAGGAGATCCTCTCCGGTGAGTCGGGTGGCGAAGGTGGCAGCGGCGAATATGGCGGTGGTGGCGATGAAGAGCTCGACCCCTTGTTCGACGAAGCGGTCGCTTTCGTGGTGGAGTCCCGCCGTGGCTCGACCTCCAGCGTCCAGCGCAAGTTCAAGATTGGTTACAACCGGGCAGCCCGTCTCATCGAGCAGATGGAGAATCAGGGCATCGTCAGCTCACCGGGTGGCAATGGTCAGCGTGACGTGCTGGCACCGCCGCCGGTGCGGGACTAAGCCTCACCGTTTCATACTATCCCTGGCCATGCCCTCCGCGGGCGTGGCCTTTTATCGAGAGCGTCTTTATGAAGAGCGTGATGAAAAAACAACTGTTGATAGGTACCGTGCTGCTGATGGCCAGCAGCCAGGTGTGGGCCGATGCGGCCAGCGATCTCAAACAGAAGCTGGCGGGGGTGAGCCTCTTCTCCGCCAAATTTGCCCAGACCGT
Source organism: Aeromonas sp. s11 (assembly GCF_040907945.1). Lineage (NCBI taxonomy): Bacteria > Pseudomonadati > Pseudomonadota > Gammaproteobacteria > Aeromonadales > Aeromonadaceae > Aeromonas > Aeromonas sp. s11. The sequence continues at coordinate 115,232 of NZ_JBFOCU010000053.1, forward strand.
CTATGACAGCAAGGGCAAGGAGCTGCAAAAGGCCAGCGGCGATCTGTTGGTGCAGCGGCCAAACCGTTTCAACTGGCACACCACCTCGCCGGACGAGAGCCTGATCGTGGCCGATGGTCAGGATGTCTGGGTCTATGATCCCTTCGTCGAGCAGGTGACCGCCCTCAAGCTGAAAGATGCGGTGCTCAACACCCCCTTTATTCTGATCGCTGGCAATGACGACAAGTTCTGGAAGAACTATGACGTGACCCAGCAGGGGGATGTCTACACCGTCACCAGCCGCAACAAGGATGAGCTGATCGCCTCCTTCCGTGTCACCTTCGACAGACAAGACAACATTAGTCGTTTCGATGTGAAAGAGGCACAAGGGCAGTGGAGTGAATTCACCCTGAGCAGCTTCAACCGCAAGCCGGTGCTCAAGGGCAACGAATTTGTTTTCAAGATCCCGAAGGGGGTCGAGCTGGACGACCAGCGCTAATGAGCAAGCGGTCGTTGGATTGCTCGCCACTGCGCCAGTCAAAGGCGAGTGGCGTGACGCTGGGTGGTCAATACAGATGAGTAACCTCTTATTGGATTTCTCGTCGGACCGTTTTTCCATGGCGGTATCCGTGATACTGAACGGTCAATACAGATGAGCAACTTGTCGCTGGATTTCTCATCGGACTTTCGTCCGCTGGCGGCCCGGATGCGGCCGCAAAACCTCGACCAGTATATCGGTCAGCAACATATCCTGGGGGCTGACAAGCCCCTGCGCAAAGCGATTCTGGCGGGTCACTGCCACTCGATGATCCTGTGGGGGCCGCCCGGTACCGGCAAGACCACGCTGGCGGAGTTGATGGCTCACTACTGCCAGGCGGAAGTGCAGCGACTCTCTGCGGTCACCTCCGGTATCAAGGAGATCCGCGCCGCCATCGACAAGGCGAAGGAGAACAGCTGGCGCGGAGTGCGCACCATCCTGTTTGTGGATGAGGTGCACCGCTTCAACAAGAGCCAGCAGGATGTGTTCCTGCCTCACATCGAGGATGGCACCATCACCTTTATCGGTGCCACCACCGAAAACCCCTCGTTCGAACTCAACAACGCACTGCTCTCCAGGGCCCGGGTCTATCTGCTCAAGCGACTGGAGGAGAGCGATATTCTCGCCATGCTCGATCAGGCGATGACCGATCCCCGTGGTCTCAATGATCCGGCACTCACCTTTGCCCCGGGCGTCAAAGAGGCGTTGGCCAAGGCGGTGGATGGAGACGGGCGTAAATCCCTCAACTATCTGGAGCTGTTGGCCGACATGGCCGAAACCGACAGCACAGGGGCGCGGGTGATCGACAGTGCCCTGCTCGCTGCCGTGGTGGGGGAGCACGTGGCCCGCTTCGACAAGGGGGGCGATCACTTCTACGACCTCATCTCCGCGGTGCACAAATCCATTCGCGGCTCGGCGCCGGATGCGGCGCTCTATTGGTACGCCCGCATGGTGAGCGCCGGTTGCGATCCCCTCTATATTGCCCGCCGCTTGCTGGCGATTGCCTCGGAAGATGTGGGCAATGCCGATCCCCGTGCCATGCAGGTCGCCCTGTCGGCCTGGGATTGTTTCCATCGGGTCGGGCCGGCGGAAGGGGAGCGGGCCATCGCCCAGGCGATCGTCTATCTCGCCTGTGCCCCGAAAAGCAATGCGGTCTACACCGCCTGGAAGGCGGCGCTTCATGATGCCAAAAACCTCCCTGACTTCGAGGTGCCGGTGCACCTGCGCAATGCGCCGACCAAATTGATGAGCGATCTGGGCTATGGCGCCGAGTATCGCTACGCCCATGACGAGCCGGGCGCCTATGCTGCGGGCGAGCAGTATTTCCCGCCCGAGCTTGCCGGCAAGCAGTACTACCAGCCCACCGATCGCGGCCTTGAAAAGCAGATTGGCCAGAAGCTCGATTACCTCCATGAACTGGACAGGCAAAGTCCGCAGCAACGGGGCAAATAGCCCCTTTGTTACCTCGTATGGCTGAAAATTGGTCAGAAGTTTGAATATGCATGACGGTTTGCGTGCCAAAGTCGGTAAAAACGACACAAATAGTCCCTGTTCGGGCGGGGGGGCGGTCTGCTACACTGCCCGTCTGACCCCGCTTGTCTTGGCCTTGCGCCATCTTCTTGATCTCGAAGGCCTGATTGTTGAGGCCCGATTCTGAAGACGATTGGGGTGCGCCAACCGATGTTAACTTCCGGATCTGTTTCCCAGCCCGTCATGACGACTCAGGCCCAGATCCCATTTTAAAAAAGTAGGTAAACCATGCTGGATCCCAAATATCTGCGCAGCGATATCGAAGAGGCTGCCGCTCGTCTGGCGACACGTGGCTACGTTCTGGACGTAGCGGCTGTCAACGCTCTGGAAGAGAAACGCAAGGATCTGCAGTCCCGTACCCAGGAGCTGCAGGCCGAGCGCAACGCCCGCTCCAAATCCATCGGTGAAGCTGCCCGTCGTGGTGAAGATGTTGCCCCGCTCAAGGCCGAAGTGACCAAGATCAACGACGAGCTGGAAACCAGCAAGGTCGAGCTGGATGCCCTGCTGGCCCAGCTGAAAGCCATTGCCGACGCCATCCCCAACCTGCCGAGCGAGACCACTCCGGTGGGCCGTGACGAGAACGACAACGTGGAAGTGCGCCGCTGGGGTACCCCGCGCGAGTTCAGCTTCCCGGTACGCGATCACATCGACCTGGGCGAAGCGGCCAAGGGCGTTGACTTCAAGAATGGCGTCAAACTCTCCGGTACCCGTTTCGTGGTGATGAAGGGTCAGATTGCCCGTCTGCACCGTGCCCTGGCTCAGTTCATGCTGGATCTGCACACCCAGCAGCACGGTTACACCGAGTGCTACGTGCCCTATCTGGTGAACCCGGACAGCCTCTATGGCACCGGTCAGTTGCCAAAATTTGCCCAGGACCTGTTCAATACCGGTATCGAAGGCGAAGGGGAAGAAGAGGGCAAGGTGCGCAAGTTCTCTCTGATCCCGACCTCCGAAGTGCCGCTTACCAACATGGCCCGTGACGAGATCTTTGACGCCCAAGAGCTGCCGATCAAGATGACCGCCCACAGCCCCTGCTTCCGCTCTGAAGCCGGTTCCTACGGTCGTGATACCCGTGGCCTCATCCGTATGCACCAGTTCGACAAAGTTGAAATGGTACAGCTGGTTCACCCGGAGAAATCCTGGGATGCGCTGGAGGAGATGGTGGGTCACGCCGAGAAGGTGCTGCAACTGCTGGAGCTGCCGTATCGCGTGATGGCGCTCTCTACCGGTGACATGGGCTTCTGCGCCTCCAAGACCTACGATCTGGAAGTGTGGCTGCCGGCCCAGAACACTTACCGCGAGATCTCCTCTGTCTCCAACTGCACCGACTTCCAGGCGCGCCGCATGCAGGCTCGCGTGCGTATCGACGGCAAGCCGCAGCTGCTGCACACCCTGAACGGCTCCGGTCTGGCAGTGGGTCGTACCCTGGTTGCCGTGATGGAGAACTACCAGCAGGAAGATGGGCGCATCGCCATCCCGGCTGCGCTGCAATCCTACATGGGTGGCCTGACCCACATCGGGTAAGTTCACGCCGCAGACCACAACGCCATGGCATTGCCATGGCGTTGTGCATTCTGGCGCCGATCAACCGTTTTAGTGCTGAAAAAAATGCGGTTTTTCGGCGTCGCTTTGAACAGTTAACACATTTTTATCAAGCAATGCGCAATCGTTTTTGTTAGACTGCGCCGCAATTTCGCAGGACATCTTTTTCTATGGTCTGGATTGATTACGCCATCATCGGCATCGTCGGTTTCTCTGCTCTCATCAGCCTGGTGCGCGGCTTCGTCAAGGAGGCCATGTCTCTTGTCACCTGGTTCGTCGCCTTCTTTATTGCCAGCCATTTCTATCCCGATCTCGCTGTCTATTTCACCTCCTTCTCCGACGCGCTGGTTCGCAACGGTCTGGCCATCGCGGCGCTGTTTGTGGCGACCCTGATCCTCGGCAGCGTGGTCAACTATGTGGTGGGCCTGTTGGTGGACAAGACGGGTCTCTCCGGTACCGATCGGGTGCTGGGGGTCTGCTTCGGTGCAATTCGCGGGGTGCTGATCGTCAGTGCCCTGCTTTTTTTCATGGATACCTTCACCAGCCTCTCCCAGAGCGACTGGTGGGTGGCGTCCAAGCTGGTGCCGGAGTTCAAGCCGGTGATCCAGTGGTTTTTCGGGTTCATGTTGAACTCATCCAGTTTTCTTAAACAGGTATAGTGACTTCGAGGTAGCAAAGACATGTGTGGTATTGTCGGTATAGTTGGCACCACCCCCGTCAATCAGGCCCTCTACGACGCCTTGACGGTGTTGCAGCACAGGGGACAGGATGCCGCCGGGATCGTGACCATTGATAGTGGAAACTTCCGGCAACGCAAGGCCAATGGCCTGGTGAAGGACGTGTTTGAAGTGCGCCACATGCAGCGTCTGCAAGGGAACATCGGCATAGGTCATGTCAGATACCCCACCGCAGGCAGCTCAAGTGCCGCAGAAGCCCAACCTTTTTATGTGAACTCGCCCTACGGCATGGTGCTGGCCCATAACGGCAACCTCACCAACGCCAAGGAGCTCAAGGAGCAGCAGTTCAAGGTCGCCCGCCGTCACATCAACACCACCTCCGACTCGGAAGTGTTGCTGAACGTGCTGGCCCACGAGCTGGATTGTTGTGACAAGATGGCGCTGCGCCCCGAAGATATCTTCGCCGCGGTGCGCAGAACCCATCAGCAGATCCGCGGTGCTTATGCGGTGGTCTCGCTGGTGATTGGTCATGGTCTCATCGGTTTTCGCGATCCCAACGGTATTCGCCCGCTGATCCTCGGTCGTCGTCAGGACGAGCAGGGCCAGGTGGAGTACATGCTCGCCTCCGAGAGCGTGGCGCTCGACGCCATCGGTTTCGAGACGGTGCGGGATATTGCGCCGGGTGAAGCCATCTACATTACCGAGCAGGGTCAGCTCTTCTCCGAGCAGTGTGCGGAGAACCCGCAGATGAGCTCCTGCATCTTCGAATATGTCTACTTCGCTCGTCCCGATTCGTGCATCGACAAGGTCTCGGTCTACGCCGCCCGCCTCAACATGGGTCGCAAGCTGGGTCAGAAGATTGCCCGCGAGTGGGAAGATCTCGATGTCGATGTGGTTATCCCCATCCCCGAGACCTCCTGTGACGTGGCGCTAGAGATCGCTCACACTCTGGATCTGCCGTACCGTCAAGGCTTCGTGAAGAACCGCTACATTGGCCGTACCTTCATCATGCCGGGCCAGACCCAGCGCAAGAAGTCGGTGCGTCGCAAGCTCAACGCCATCAGCTCCGAATTCAAGGGCAAGAAGGTGTTGCTGGTGGACGATTCCATCGTGCGTGGTACCACGTCCGAGCAGATCATCCAGATGGCCCGTGAAGCAGGGGCAGCCAAGGTCTACTTCGCCTCGGCGGCGCCGGAAATTCGCTTCCCCAACGTCTATGGCATCGATATGCCCACCGCCAACGAGCTGATCGCCCACGGCCGTGAAGTGGAAGAGGTGTGCAAGCTGATTGGCGCTGACGGTCTGATTTTCCAGGATCTGGAAGATCTGGAAGCCGCCGTGCGGGAGATCAACCCGGATCTGCGTCACTTCGAGACCTCGGTGTTCAATGGCCACTACGTCACCTCCGACGTGAACCAGTCCTATCTGGACCACCTCAATGCCCTGCGCAACGATGACACCAAAGCGGTGCGTGAATGGCAGGAAGGCACCAGCAATCTGGAAATTTTTAACGAAGGCAGTTAAACGTTTGCGGTTTTGCCGGATGGGATAGCGAGATGGGGGCCTGTGGCCCCCATTGTCGTTTCTACCTAACACGGGCAGAAGGGGGAGGAGATATCTGTTTGAAAAATATCCGCTTATCTTGCCGGATATGGGCATGGCCAGCGGGATCCGCTAGCATAGGCGGCAACATATATGACCGATACGCTTTTAAGAGACGAGAGTTCAGATGGATGATCTGTTAGCCCCAGTGCGCCAGTTTTTGCAGTGCGAGACCCCGGATGAGTGGGTGGAGATGGCGCGGGATCCGGCCCGTTTACCGACCCTGCTCATCGATCACGCCAACTGCGAGACCAAGGCCGCACTCACGGCCCACAGTCTGGTGCGCCGCTACTGCCTGCCCAAGGGCAAGCGCCATCTGCTGCCCAAGCTGGAGTTCTATCGCGAGCTGGATGCCATTCCGGAGAAGGCCGAGATCCTGGGCAAACGCAGCATGGGAGAGTCTGATCGCACCGTCTTTGCCGAGCTGGAACGCAATCCGCTGCTGTTTCCCATGGTGCGACTCATTCAGGAGGAGCTGCACCACTTCGAGCAGGTGCTGGAGATCATGCAGGCCCGCGGCATCGAATACGGGCCGGTGACGGCCTCCCGCTATGCCCGCCAGTTGATGCAGCATGTGCGCACCCATGAGCCGGCCACCATAGTCGACAAGATGATCATCGGCGCCTATATCGAGGCCCGCTCCTGCGAGCGGTTTGCCAAGCTGGCACCCCATCTGGACGAAGAGCTGAGCCGCTTCTACGTCTCTTTGCTGCGCTCCGAGGCGCGCCACTATCAGGATTACCTGAGCCTGGCCGAACAGTATGCGGGGGAGGATATCAGCGAGCGGGTGGCCTTCTTTGGCAAGCTGGAAGCCGAGCTAATCTGCTCGCCGGATTCGCAGTTCCGGTTTCATAGCGGCCTGCCTGTCACATCTGACAGTTGTTGACGCACAGGGGGCAAACTACTATTGCCCTGTTCCTACTACGAGCGACAAGTAGTTACTTTTGAGCGCAATTCCCGGCCCTGAGCCGGGATCTTTTTTTCTGTCGTACCTCCTCCCTGCTTTTGGCGCTCTATGCTGAATCCCTGGCTATTTTTGCGTCTTCCCCTTGCGATGAAATCCTGTTCGATCAGCCGGTTATTGTGGTGATAAAGTGCTCATTCAAGTGGCTCACCCTTGTAGAAACGGGCGAAACCGTGTACTTTTTTGCCTTCGCAAGATTTGAATAACCAATCAATAGGAGCGTGTATGCGCATTGTTCTGTTGGGGGCTCCGGGCGCCGGCAAAGGTACCCAGGCTCAGTTCATCATGGAAAAACACGGTATTCCCCAGATCTCCACCGGCGACATGCTGCGTGCGGCGATCAAAGCGGGCACCGAGCTCGGTCTGAAAGCCAAAGCTGTGATGGACGCAGGTCAGCTGGTCTCTGACGACATCATCATCGGTCTGGTCAAAGAGCGCATCGCTCAGCCGGACTGCGCCAAAGGCTTCCTGTTGGACGGTTTCCCGCGCACCATTCCCCAGGCGCAAGCCATGAAGGACGCCGGTGTCGTGGTTGATTTCGTGCTGGAGTTCGATGTGCCGGACGAAGAGATCGTCAAGCGTATGAGCGGCCGTCGCGTTCACTCCGGCTCCGGCCGTACCTACCACGTGGTGTTCAACCCGCCGAAAGTGGAAGGCAAGGATGACGTGACCGGTGAAGATCTGGTGATCCGCGCCGATGACGAAGAGACCACAGTACGCAAGCGTCTGGATGTATATCATCAGCAGACCGCGCCGCTGATCGGTTTCTACGGCAAAGAGGCGGAAGCGGGCCACACCCGTTACGTCAAGATCGACGGCACCCAGCCGGTTGATCTGGTCAGCAAGCAGCTTGCCACCATTCTGGGCTGATCTTTGCTGCCGGCACTGTTTCCCGTGCCATCAGATAAATAAAGAGAAGGGCCCTGTCGGGCCCTTTTTGCATATGACAGATAGACAGGAAGCCAACGTGACCACGAAAACCGGAATATTGCTGGTCAATCTGGGTACCCCAGCCGCACCGACCACCGCTGCCGTCAAAGCGTTCCTCAGCCAGTTCCTGCACGATCCCCGTGTGGTGGACCTGCCCCGTTACCTCTGGTGCCCGCTGCTCCACTTCATCATCTTGCCGACGCGCTCGCCCAAAGTGGCCAAGCTCTATCAGCAGGTGTGGACCGAGCAGGGCTCGCCGCTGATGGTGATAAGCAAGCAGCAGCGTGCTGCACTGGAGCAGGAGCTCAAGCGGGAGGGGGTCGATGTGCCGGTGGAGCTGGCGATGACCTATGGTTCCCCGTCAGTGAATGATGGCTGGCAGGCGCTCAAGGCCAAAGGGGTCAACCGGGTGATCCTGTTGCCGCTCTATCCGCAATATTCGGTCAGTACCACCGCCTCGGTCTTTGATGCCTGGGGCAAGGCGATGAAGAGAGAGCGCAATCTGCCGGTGGTACGGCTCATTCGTGATTATCACGCCCATCCCGAATACATTCAGGCGCTGGCCATGAGCGTGCGCCGTCACTGGGAGCAGCACGGTCAGGGTGATCACCTGCTGATGTCGTTCCACGGTATTCCCGAGCGCTACGAGAACGAAGGGGACCCCTATGGTCACCAGTGTCGCCATACCGCCAGCTTGCTGGCCGAGGCGCTCGGGCTGGAGGCCGGGCAGTGGACGGCCAGTTTCCAGTCCCGCTTTGGCAAGGAGGAGTGGCTCAAGCCCTACACAGACGTGACTATCGCTGGCCTGCCGGCCGCCGGGGTCAAGCGACTCGATGTGATTTGCCCCGCCTTTGCCGCCGACTGCCTCGAAACCCTCGAGGAAATTCAGGTACAGAACCGGGAGATCTTCATGGAGGCCGGTGGCGAACGGTTTGAATATATTCCGGCCCTCAACAGCGATCAGGCCCACATCAGGATGATGGTCTCTCTCATTTGCCGCGAATTGGCATGAGTGACCGGCAGTCAGTCAAACAAGGAGTCGAGTCATGGTACATATCACGTTGATTTACGCAGGTCTGCTGGGGCTGTTGTTTCTGGGGCTCTCCTTCTGGGTGGTCAGACGCCGCGCCCAGTTTGGGGTGATGATAGGGCAGGGGGAGGCCCCCGAGCTGCTGGCGGCGATCCGGGCCCACGGCAATTTTGCCGAGTATGTGCCGTTGACCCTGCTGTTGATGGCGCTGTGCGAGCTCTCCGGTGCCGGTGCGCTCTGGCTGCATGCCGGTGGCGCCATGTTGTTGGTCGGCCGCATCCTGCATGCCATTGGCATCCAGATCCCCAAAGCCCCCAATGTGCCCCGTTTTCTGGGCACCTTGCTGTTCTGGCTCGCCCTCGGCCTCTTCTCGCTGCTGGCCCTGTTGCAGGGGATGGCGGCCGCCTGAAAACCGACGCTTTTTTATGCTATAGAGCCACCCCGGGCGGGGTGGTTTTTTTATGGTGAAAAGGCAAACGTTTTTCCTTGCAAGCCTTGTCTATACTGACTCCATTATTTAAACAGGGCGACTTTTCGGGGCGGCGGATTGTGTTAAAATCCCGCCCCTCTTTCCCCCAGAGCACAGAACATTGCCATGAAATTTCCCGGTCAGCGCAAGTCCAAACACTACTTCCCTGTCGACAGACGCGATCCCCTGGTGCCGCAAAATCCCCTGTTAACCGAGCTGGGTAAAGCCTACGTGGTCGGGATTGATCAGACCCTGGTTGATATTGAAGCCCATGTGGATGAAGACTTTCTGACCCGTTATGGTCTGAGCAAGGGGCACTCCGTCGTCATCAATGACGACGTGGCCGAACGGATTTATGACGAGCTCAAGGCCAACAACATGGTAGTGAGCGAGTTTGCCGGTGGCACCATCGGCAACACGGTACACAACTACTCGGTACTGGCCGATTCCCACTCCATTCTGCTGGGTGTGATGAGTCAGGATATTCGCATCGGCTGTTACGCCTACCGTTATCTGTGCAACACCTCTTCCCGCGTAAATCTGGACTATCTGCAGCCGGTTGATGGCCCCATCGGCCGTTGCTTCACCTTCATTACCGAGTGCGGCGAGCGCAGCTTCGGCATCAACGCCGGCAAGATGAACCAGCTGGATGTGCAGCACATTCCGGAGGATGTGATTAAGGGGGCGTCTGCCCTGGTGATCACCGCCTATCTAGTGCGTGGTGACGATGGTGACCCGATGAAAGAGGCGGCCATGACCGCGGTGCGTTATGCCCGCGAGGCCGGTATTCCCGTGGTGCTGACCCTGGGCACCCGTTTCGTCATCGACGAAAACCCCCAGTGGTGGCGCGACTTCATTGCCGAAAACGTGACTGTGCTGGCGATGAACGAAGACGAAGGTGAAGCCCTGACCGGTATCGCTGATCCGCTCGGTGCGGCCGACAAGGCGCTCGACTGGGCCGACATGGTGCTCTGTACTGCTGGCCCCATCGGCCTCTACATGGCGAGCTACACCGATGAGGACTACAAACGCGAGACCACTCATACCCTGTTGCCGGGCGTTATCCCCGAGTTCAACATGTATGAGTTCAGCCGCCCGATGGCCCGCGCCAAGTGCCGTAAACCGGCCCGCATCTACTCCCACATCTCCCCGTACATGGGTGGCCCGGAGAAGATCAAGAACACCAACGGGGCAGGGGATGGCGCGCTTTCCGCCGTGCTGCACGACATGGTGGCCAACTCCTATCACCGGATGAATGTGCCCAACTCCGCCAAACACATCTCCGAGTTTCTGACCTACTCCTCACTGGCCCAGGTGTGCAAATACGCCAACCGCGTCAGCTACGAGGTGTTGGCCCAGAGCAGCCCACGTCTCTCCCGCGGTTTGCCGGAGAAAGAGGACAGCCTGGAAGAGGTTTACTGGGAGCGTTGATCTCCTGAATCTGCAAGACGCCTCCATCGGGAGGCGTTTTTGCAGGCAAATGGGGGGTTATCCCGGCTTTTTTCCCGGAATAACCCCAATATGCTTGAGTCCATGTCACTTTTGCGACACCATTTGGCCATCGTATTGTCGCCCGACAATGCCGCAGCACCCGAAAGAAAGAGAGAACCCCATGAGCATGCTTAACGACAATCTTGACGCCAATTTCCAACTTTTTATCGAACAAGTCCGCGAGTCGGGTCAGGTGTGGGGTCTGCGCTATGGGGAAGACTGGGTCGTCTGCCGTTCTGCCGAATTTGAAGATGCCGACGTGATGCCGCTCTGGTCTGCCGAAGAGGACGCCCGTCTGCACTGCGTCGACGAGTGGGCCGATTACGAGCCGGAAGTGATCGATCTGGAAGAGTTTCTCGATATCTGGATCAACGATCTGGATGAAGACGATGTACTGGTCGGCCCGAACTGGAACGCCGATCTGGAAGGCCAGGAGCTCGAACCCATCGAGCTGGCCAAGGCACTGGTTGAACTGGACGCCTGAAAGCGCCTCCATTGATGGCCTGAACGCACAGGCCATCGGGACAAAGACCGGCATCCGTGAGGGTGCCGGTCTTTTTTATGGTCGAATGGCCCGATTGATGAGTTAAAAGCCGATTTGCCTTTGCACCTGTCAGGGGGATGGTCCATCATCAACCTTTTGCCAAGGGAGGAGCGCCATGTTTGTATTCGACGTAACGGGAGCTGCGGGTGAGAAAGCCTGCATTCGGGTGCAGGCGCTGGATTGGGCGCAAGCCGGACCTGTGACCTTCCAGTGCGATGATGATCAGCTGGCGGTCGTGCTCCTGAGCGGTTGTCGTTGCGATGCGGTGGGCTTTTTCAATCTGTTGGCGGGGTGCAAACCCCTCTATATCGAGCAGTGGCTCAGCTATCTGCAGGAGAGTGGTCGCATTGGCAAGTGGAGCCATCAGACCGAGAGTCCCGCCGATGGGGACTATCTGGCCAGAGCAGGTCTGGAGCACGATGAACTCAATACCCTGCTTGGTCAGGTCTATCAGGTGGCGGGGTTCAATCGCCTGCAAATCAACCGTTACCTCAAGAACCGCCACAACCCCACCACACTGGCAACCCGTTACGATCAGAAAGAGCTGGAGCGCTATCGCCAGCTCAATGACATCATTCTGACCCTTTTGAAGCTGAAGCATCCTCAGTAAAGAGCCCCAGCTGGCTGATATCCGGTCGCAGCGGTTGCGGCCGGGCGATCAGATAGCCCTGCAAGCCATCGACGTACATCCCCTGCAGCAGCTGTTTCTGACCAAGCTGTTCCACCCCCTCTGCAATCACCTGGCATCCCATCCGATGTGATACATCGACGATCATCCGCACGAACTGCTGGTTGGTCTGATCCTGCTCCAGCCCGGTGATCAGGGCAGGGTCCAGCTTGATGTAGTCGGGCTTGAGCTCGCGAAACAGGGTAAAGGAGCCGATCCCCTTGCCGAAATTGGCGATGGCCGAGCGACTGCCGTTGCGACGCAGCAGTTCAAACACCCGCTTGGCGCCTGTCAGGTTGCGTTCCAGATGCTCTTCATCCAGTTCGAACACCAGATTGGCGCTGGTATTGGGATCTTTGAGCAGCTGGCGGTCAAGCCAGATCAGGAAGGCGCTGTTTTGCAGCAAGTTGGGAGAGAGATTGATCCCCCAGCGACTCTGGTTGGCACCAAAGGCCCGGTACTGGCGCATGATGTGGGTAATGACCAACTGCTCCAGCCGCATCACCATATCGAGCCGCTGTGCCATGGCAAACAGGGTGTCGGTGGGCAGGGCAGTGCCGTCATTGCCGCTGAAGCGGGTGTAGATCTCGTTGTAGGCCAGCATGCTACGGTGCAGTGGCTGGATCGGCTGGTAGGTAAAGCTGAGGCGCTCCTGCGCCAACACCTCGGTCAGCACCTCGCGCCAGTGGTGTTGCCCCTGTAGATCGGAGGCGCTGTCATCCTGCTGGATGGCCCAGCCGTTGATGGTTTCGGTCTGGGCGCGAGCCAGCGCCAGATCCGCTCTGGCCAGTACGGCTTCGATCTTCTGGCCGCTGCTGAGCTTGGTCAGACCCGAGTAACCGGTGCTCTCCAGCTCGTGCTGATCCTGATAGTGATCGAAGGCCACCTTCAAATCCTGTCCCAGCAGATGGGGAGGAATATTGGCCACCGGTTGCACCAGCACGGCGAAATCGGCCCCCGAAATGCGGTAGACCTGATTGCCCGGGAAGCGGCTTACCACCCGCTTGATAAGGGCCGCCATGTCCTTGATGTAGGCATCACCAGACTGGAATCCGCGCTGGGCGTTGATCTTGCCAAGCTCGGTGGCACGGATCAGCACCAGGGTCGCGGTCTGGGTGTCCTGATCCCGTTGCAGCAACTCGGTCATGTCGCGGCGAAATGCATGACGATTGAGTAGCTGGGTCAGCTCGTCGGTGGTGGCCAGGTTGCTGAGCTCGGTCAGCTGGCGATGGGCGCTCTGCTCGGCGCTTTCGAACTGTTCCAGCAGCTGTTGCAGTACCTCCTGGGAGGCGGGCTCATCGAGTTGTGAGGGATCCCGCCCTCTGATCGCCTTGACCCAGGTGAGCTCCTGATGCTGGAGCATGCCATCCATGGTGCGGATGGCCAGCATCAACAGCAGGATCATGCCAAGCAGTGTGGTGGCCAGAATAATGGCCAAAGTGAGCGGTGTGCTCTGAAGGGCCAACCAAACTGCTTGCAGGAGCAGCAGGGGTATGGTCACTATGGTGGCGATCAGAAAGAGGGTACGTCCGAGCTTGTGAACCATCTTGTCATCCTTGAAGTGGCTGCTTTGTGGGGGAATTTTAACCAAGCTGGCGGAGCAAAGCATGCTATTCCTCGCAACTCGGTGAAAAGGGTCAATTGAGATCGGTTAAATGTGAGTGAAACCACTTTCACAGGTGCAGAAACAGGCGAAGATGAGTTGAAAATAGATCAAACAAGGCAGAGGTAAATCATGTTGTTAGAGCCCGAAAATAGTGCCAAAGCACGACAATTATTGAACCAGAGTATGGCACTGGTGCTGGCGGGTGGACGTGGTAGTCGCCTGAAGCAGTTGACTGACAACCGCGCCAAGCCTGCCGTCCATTTCGGTGGCAAATTCCGGATCATTGATTTTGTGCTCTCCAACTGTATCAACTCGGGGATCCGCCGCGTTGGTGTAGTCACCCAATACAAATCTCACAGCCTGCTGCGTCACCTGCAATCGGGCTGGTCCTTCCTGCGTTACCAGATGAACGAATTCATCGACCTGCTCCCTGCCCAGCAACGGGTGGATGAGGTGCACTGGTATCGCGGCACCGCCGATGCCATCTATCAGAACGTCGATATCATCCGTGACTACGGCCCCAAATACCTGGTGGTGCTGGCGGGGGATCACATCTACAAGATGGATTACGCCGCCATGCTGCTCGACCATGTGCGCCTTGGTGCCAAGGTGACGGTCGCCTGTATCGAGGTGCCGCGGGCCGAGGCATCCGCCTTCGGGATCATGGATATCGACGAGCAGCGCAAGATCCGCGCCTTCGTCGAAAAACCGGCCAATCCGCCCGCCATGCCAGGTTGCGAAGATCGCTCGCTGGCCTCCATGGGGATCTATATCTTCGAGGCGGAGTACCTCTACCAACTGCTGGAGGAGGATATTCACAATCAGGACTCCAAACACGACTTCGGGATGGATGTGATCCCTCGCATCGTGGAGGAGGGGATGGCATTTGCTCACCCCTTCAACATGTCCTGTGTCGGGGCGCGTGAGGGGCAAAAGCCCTACTGGCGTGATGTAGGTACGCTGGACTCCTTCTGGGAAGCGAACATGGATCTCGCCTCCGTGCTGCCCGAGCTCGATATCTACGATCAGAACTGGCCCATCTGGACCAGCCAGACCCTGACGCCACCGGCCAAGTTTGTGCAGGACCGCAATGGTCAGCATGGCATGACCATCAACTCCATGTTCTCGGGCGGTACCATCGTCAGCGGGTCGTTTGTGCTCAACTCGGTGCTCTTTACCAATGTGCGGGTGCACTCCTTCTGCACCCTGGATCAGGCCATCATCTTCCCCGGGGTCGAGATTGGCGCCGGTTGCCGTCTGCGCCGGGTGGTGGTGGACAAGGGATGCGTGCTGCCCGATGGGCTGGTGGTTGGCGAGAATGCCGATGAGGATAGCCGCCGCTTCTACCGCTCCGAGCAGGGGATTGTGCTGGTGACCAAGGAGATGTTGGACAAGCTGGTTTGAGGAAGTCCTTGAAACTGTGTCAGACGCTGTAATGCAAAGGGAGCCAAGTTGGCTCCCTTTTTCATGCTGGTGAATGGCGAGGATTATTCGCTGACCACCGCTTTGGCGGCCATCACCATGGCGGTGCCGTGCTTGCCACCGGCGGCGGTCACTTGCGGTACGCCATCTTCGTCGGTATCGCTGCCGGCACCTTCGATGATGTTCTCGCCGGAGTCACCGATCCACTCGGCCATCTGCATGCCACCGTTGACGGTGCCACGGAACCAGCTGACGTACTGACCGGTCAGCTTGGCCAGCTCCAGCTCGGGCGCCTTCTCGGCCCCTTCGTTGCGCAGGTTCAGCATGGCAGAGCGCAGGGCGCCGGAGATGGCTGCTTGGGTCCAGGGGGTGTATTCACCCTGTTTACCCGCCAGCCAGGTGCCCGCCTTGTCATTGAAGTAGGCCTTGTCGGCAGCGATAAACAGCTCGCGGGCGGCAGTGCGGTACTTGGCATCGGAGGTAGCGAGGAACGCGGCGGTCAGACCACGGATGGCGGCGAACTGCGCATCGATGGAGTGGCCGGCATCGAGCTTGCCACCCAGGGTGATGCCATCATGCACCAGACCATTTTTGCCCTTGAGGTTGGCAAGGATGAAATCGGCCTGCTTGCGGATAAGCTCAAGCGCCTCTTGACCCTGCTTGGTCTTGAGGTTCAGCTCGCCATTGTCACCGGCGGCGTAACCGACCGGCAGCGCGTCCTGAGCGCGCTGGAAGATCTGCAGGGCGACCAGTGCGTAAGCGGCGTCAAAGGTGGTGACGTGCTTGCCCTGTTTGCCTGCCTGCCAGCTGTCGACCAGGGTGCCAGCCTTGGTATCAAAGTGCAGGGCTGCCAGGTTCTTGAAGGTGAGGTTGGAGAGATTGATCGCCAGCGAGAAGGCATCGCTGCCCGCGACCGCTTTGCCCAGGTCATTGGTCTTGTTGGCAGCCGGTGCGGCGGCAAACGGCGCACCGTCAAACACGGCGTGGAAGGCCGGGTTCTGGTTGGTGTTGGCGCTGCGCTGATCGCTGAAGGCATAGAACTCGGAGAGCGGCCACAGCATCATCCAGGCATCGCGCAACTGGGCGGAGCCATCCATCACCTCCAGCTTGCCGATGGCACCGGCATCGTTGCTGCTGGTTTCGGTCACTTTCACCTGATGGGGGAAGTAAATCACGCCCTTGGCCGGATCGTACTGCGGGGTAATCTTGGCACCCAGTTGCTTGCCATCGAAGCCAAGCTGGTTCTGCATGATGGCCAGCTTGTCGATGGATTGCTCGGTCAGCATCATGCCGTTGAAGCCATCGGCGGCAGAGACGCCCAGCTTGTGCTTGCCATCCTGATCCATGGTGGCGGAGGCGGCTTCTACCTCTTCATCGGTTTCGGCTACGTGCATGCCGCCGAGGAAGTCCTGAGACCACATCACCTCTTTGAGCAGGATGCCGCCCACGGCTGCGGGCACCAGCAGGTTGTCGCTGCCGCTCCAGCGCAGGGTGCTGTAGTCGCGGAAGTAGGCGGGCACCTGGGTCTTGACGGTTTTCTCGGTCCCTTTGGCGGTCTTGATGGTGATCTGGTCGCCATTGACCGGGGTGGCGTTGACGGCCTGGGCAAACTCCGGATTGGCGGAGGCGTAGGGCAGGGAGAGGGGATACATGCCCTGCGGCACTTCATCCGCCGGGAAGCCAACGGCGTCGGCCATGGCCAACACCCGTTGCCCCAGAGAGGCCATGGTGCCGCCACGGGCCAGGTTTTGCGGCCCGTTTACCAGATGAGGACCCATGCCGGATTGGTAGTTGAGGGCGTACATCGCCTCTTCGGAGTATTCGTAGGATTCGATGCCGGCAGCGAAGTCGAACGGGGTCGGCTCATCGGCACGGTTGGCATCCAGCACATCCAGATCCAGCCCCAGCGCTTCGGCCAGCGGCTCACCGGAGAGCTCGAATTCGGTATAGGCCAGCATGTTGGCGGCGGTATTGAATGTCTTATCTTCGACCTTGACGGCAGCGTGTGCGGCGCCGCTGATCAGTGCGCAGGCGATCGCCTGAACCAGTACGGTTTTTCTCATGTCCCTTCTCACCATTGGTTTTATTATTGACGCTTCTCATGACGAATCTAAATGAGAATGGTCTGCATTATGCTGTGTTGGCGGGGACTTGAGAAGTAAAAAACCGCCCCATTCGGCTGCACGTTAAACCGGATGTGCGCTGTCGAAGAGGACGGTTATCTGTTTATTGCGCTGAAAGTGCCGGTGCGGCGGCGATCAGAGCAGCTTGAACGGGATGACCAGACGGCCCGGTTCCACCTTGAGGGCTTCGACCTTCTCCTTGATCCTGGCTTCGTTCTTGCGGCTGCTGTCGAGGCGATAGACCGGAGTCTGCGACAAGAACAGGGAGAGCGACTGATTGAAGGTGGGCAGCAGCGGGGTGAGGGCGGCCCCGATATCGGCCGGCTCGGTCTTCACCGAGACCAGCTCAAGGTCGCGCAGATAGATGGCGCCTTGATCGGCCACATAGTCCGGACGGGCGCTCAAAGCAAAGCGGATCTTCATCTGCTGGCTGCCAAGGGGGCTGCTCACCTGCAGGTCGCCAGCGGCGTCCAGCTCGATGCGATCTGCTTGTTTGCGGCCGATACGGCTCTGCATCTCATCCAGACGGATCTTGCTCGACATGATGCCGGGGATCCCCAGCTGTTTTTCAAAAGAGACCTGATCTTTGAGGTACTGGTTGATTTCGGCCTCGCTGACGTTGTACTGGGTCAGGGAGCAGGCCCCCAGCAGCAGGGCGAGGGGGAGTAACAACAGCTGTTTCAACATGATGGATTCCGCTTGGGCAACTATGATGGCGCTATCTTACGCGATAACGGGCGTGGAATGAGAGCCTCATACCCTGGGAAATCACGGACTTGCTGCATTCCCGATTGTTTTTTGGCAACCGCCGGGTTCATCATCGACGAGTGAGCGGAATAAGGTAGAGCTGTTTGCTGCGGGTGTGGGTCTACGCCTGAGCAGAGAGAGAACAGAGAGCGAGAAGAGCACAGAGAACGAGGAGATCGCAATGGTTCGGATGGGCAAGGTTGGTCGCAGGGCGCTGTTGTGGCTTGGCTGCATGATGGGACTGTGGAGCCCGTTGCTGTGGGCCGAGGTGAAAGTGATCCCGGTCTTCGAGGCGCAGGCGGCGGTGCAGACCCTCAAGGAGATCTATCCCCAGCTTGGGGTCAGCGCCATGGGTAACCAGTTGGTGCTGAGCGGGACGCCAGCCCAGCTGCAGGAGGCCGAAGCCACGCTGGCGCAGGTCAATCAGCCGCCGCAAAGTCTGCTTATCGAGTGGCGGGTGGAGGGCGCTGCCAGCAGTCAGCAACTGGGGGGCTCAATCAGTCGCGACGAGGCCAAACGGCAGTGGCTGCTCGATGGCAACGCCCAGCACTACCAGCGCAGCCAGAACGACAGCTGGCAGGTGCGGGGGCTGTCGGGTCGTCCCGTGCTGCTGCAGATGGGCTCCTATCAACCGGTGACTTTCTACCAATGGAACGGGGGGGCTGTGGTGGGAATGATGCCGCTGGTGAACGGCCTCTATGCCACGGCCACCTTGATTGGCGATCGGGTGCAGATTGCGCTCAGTAGCGAACAGGCGAGGCTGGAGCAGGGCACCATCAATCGTGGGCAGAGTGCTACTGAGGTGAGCGGGGTCCCTGGCCAGTGGCTGACGGTGGGGGAGCTCTCGACCAGCTCGGCAGATCAGGGGAGCAGCCTCGGCACCCAGCTACAGGGTGGGCGAGGCAGCCAGAGCGAGCGCCAGACCCTGCAGATCCGGGTCACTCGTCAATAGGTGTCAGCCCCGTCAGTGGGGCTGATCTGCGGCATATTCTCGTAGCTGGCGACTGCGCAGCAGATACCAGAGCGCCCAGAGGCTGGCGACCAGCACCAGTGCGGTGGGCCAGCTGAACGACCACTTTTGCAGATTGAGGCTGTGCAGTTGCATCAGCAGGCCGCTGACGGCAGAGCAGAGCAGCAGCAGCGGGCTGTGGCGCCGTAGTCTGGCGCGAATGCTCTGGGTCTGCTGATAGGTGCCCCCGCAGGCGAGCAACGCCAGCATGGCGGGCACGTCGGTCAGCAGGCTGATGTAGAGGGTGATCTTGTCCGGATAAAAGAGGGTCAGGATCTCGCTGCCGCTCTCGCGGGTCACTCCCGCCATCAGAAAGAGCCAGACCGAGCGTGTCAGCAACAGGGCGATGGGCCAGAACCAGAGGGGCGGGCGCAACTGGCCGTGATCGTCATATCGGTGTTCGGGGTAGAGGGTCATGGTTGCCCGTTATCCACTTGAATTGAGTGATGGAAGGGATATGGGGCGACGAAGCGTCCTTTGCAAGGCGTTGGGCGTGGCGCAAATTAATCGGGGGGCCATGCCCCCCAATCCGTTTCTTCAGATATCGCGGTGCGCGTCGGCGGCGTTACAGCCAGCCTTTGCGCTTGAAGAAGAGGCCGGTGCCGAGCGATGACATCACCATCAGCACCAGTGACATGGGATAACCATACTCCCAGGCGAGCTCCGGCATGCGGCCGAAGTTCATGCCGTAGATACTGGCGATCAGGGTCGGCGGCAGGAAGATCACGGCGGCTACCGAGAAGATCTTGATCACCTTGTTCTGCTCCAGATTGGTCACCCCCATGGAGGCCTCCAGCTGGAAGTTGATCTTGTCGAACAGGAACTGGGTGTGGGGCAACAGGGATTCCACGTCGTGCAGCATCTCGTCGATCCACTTGTTCTGCTCAAGGCTCATGCGCTGGCGCAGGCTGCGTTTGAGGAAACGCAGGGCGCGGCGGGTATCGTGCAGAGAGAGACGGATCTGGCCGTTGGCCTCTTCCTGCGCCATCAACTCTTTCAGCATGGGGTTGATCTGATCCGGCTCGAAGATCTGATCGGCGGTGTTTTCCAAGGTCTTGTAACCATCTTCGATAAGGTCGGAGAGGTACTCCACCTTGAGGTTCTGCACCTCCAGCAGGATGTCGAGGGCATCCTCCACCTCCAGCCGATCCTGGCGCATATAGTGACGCAGCAGGCGCACCAGCCCGATGTCATCTTCACGAATGCTGATAAGCAGGTTGTTGCGCAGGGTAAAGGAGACGTGGACACCCTTAGTGTCACGACCGATCCGCTGGGGAAACAGGGAGTGAATGTGCAGACCATCGGTATCCCAGTAAAAACGGGCGGATGCTTCGATGTCGTCGAGCTCTTCCTTGTCGGGGACCTCTTCCAGGAACAGGCCCGTCAACCATTCTCGCTCTGCCGTGTCCGGCTTGTAGGCATCCAGCCAGACCGTGTTGTCAGGTACTATGTCGTCAGGCCCGAGCGTGACTATATCCAGCACCTTGTTGTTGAGAATGTAGGCGGTGATCATCTGTCCCCCCTTAAAAAGTCATGGGTAATCAGGGATGGTTGCACAGGTCATGCGGCCTTAGATCGCTGCAGAAGGCGATCCCGTGGATAAGCAGATCGGGCCGATGGAAAACCTGAATGCGGCGAACTATACAGGGGCGGGCCGCGCTTGTCAGGGGCTATTCATCAGGGATTCAGCTTGTTTGTTCAAAAAAACAGCGAGGTCGGATCACCTGAGTGGCTATGCGGGGTAGAACCCAGCTTTTGGTTGGGGGAGGGCTAGCTGGGGCTGCTTGTTGCCGCTGCCCCGCTTCATCACATATTCGGATAATTGGGCCCGGAGCCCCCTTGTGGTGGCGTCCAGATAATGTTTTGACTGGGATCTTTAATGTCACAGGTCTTGCAGTGAATACAGTTGGCTGCGTTGATTTGCAGTTTGGCCGCGCCTTCCATTTCCAGCACTTCAAACACCCCGGCCGGGCAGTAGCGTTGGGCGGGTTCGGCCCAGGTGGGCAAATTGACCTCGACCGGAATGCGCTCGTCCTGCAGCTTGAGGTGGCAAGGCTGATCCTCGTCGTGACTGGTGTTGGCCAGATACACAGACGAGAGCTTGTCAAAGCTCAGTCTGCCATCGGGTTTGGGGTAATGGATGGGCTCGCAGCGGCTGGCCACGCGCAGCTGACGGTAGTCGTGAGCCTTATCGAGCAGCTTGAAGGGCGAGTTTGCGCCAAACAGCCGTTGCTCCAGCAAGTTGAAGGCACCGCCCAACCAGGGACCATAGCGGTGAAGCGCCGCGCCGAAGTTGCGCGCCGCCTTGAGTTCGCGGGCCAGCCAGCTCTGGTGCAGCTCGTCACCATACTGGGCCAGATCCCGGCCCCCTTCATCGCCCCCCCGTAGAGCCATCGCGACGGTTTTTGCCGCCAGCATCCCCGATTTCATGGCGGTGTGGATCCCCTTGATGCGGGAAAAGTCGAGGGTGCCCGCATCACAACCGATCAGCAGGCCGCCCGGGAAGTGCATGCGGGGCAGGGCGTGCCAGCCCCCCTTGGTGATGGCGCGGGCGCCATAGCTGATGCGCTCCCCATCTTGCAACACGCCGGCGATAAGCGGGTGATGCTTGAGGCGCTGGAATTCGTCGAACGGGCTGAGCCAGGGATTCTGGTAGTTGAGATCGACAATCAGCCCGACTGCCACCTGATCCCCCTCCATGTGATAGAGATAGAAACCGCCGTGGCTATTGCCGCCCCCCTGCTTGCCAAGGGGCCAGCCACTGCCGTGCAGCACCTGTCCCGCTTTGCCTTGGCCAGCAGGCAGTTGCCACAGCTCCTTGAAGCCGATGGCATAGTGCTGGGGCTGGGTAGGGCTTGCCAGGTTGAAGTCGGCGATCAGCTGCTTGCCGAGATGGCCGCGGGCCCCCTCGGCAAAGAGGGTGTAGCGGCCGAGCAGCGCCATGCCGGGCACATGATCTGCTTTCGGATTGCCCGCCCGATCCAGCCCCAGATCGCCGGTGATGACCCCCTTGACCCGGCCCGCGTCCATGATAAGTTCGCTGGCGGTAAACCCTGGGTAAATTTCGACTCCCAGTTTTTCCGCCTGTTGGCCAAGCCAGCGGCAGAGATTGCCGAGGCTGATGATGTGGCAACCCTCATTGTGCATCCGGGGCGGCACCGCCCAGGCGGGGAGTTGCAGGGAGCGTTGCTCGCTTTGCAGCAGATGCACCTGATCGTCGCTGACCAGCACGCCGAGCGGCGCTTGCTGCCAGCCATCCGGCAGCAGCTCTTCCAAGGCGACGGGATCAAACAGGGCGCCGGAGAGCAGATGGGCGCCAATTTCCGTCCCCTTCTCCAGCAGGCAGACAGAGAGATTGGCATCCTGCTGTTTCAGGGCGATGGCTGCACTGAGCCCCGCCGGACCGCCGCCGACGATGACGACATCAAATTCCATTGCTTCCCGTTCCATCTTGCCTCTGCGCTCTGGTTGGCCTAGGGTAATGCTGGTAGTTTACGTAAACGTAAAGCAGTTGTAAGCAAAACTGAGCAAGAAAAAGCAAAAAATCAGGGAAGAACGTACTGCAACAAACGCAGAGGCACACTAATGAATTCAATCCAAAGAGACGAGGCATGACCCCATGAAGCTGCTGGTCGCGATCAAACGGGTAGTCGACTACAACGTCAAGATCCGGGTGAAGGGAGACGGCTCCGACGTGGAGCTGGCCAATGTGAAGATGGGGATCAACCCCTTTTGTGAAATTGCGGTGGAGGAGGGGGTCAGGCTGCGCGAAGCCGGGGTTGCCAGCGAACTGGTGGTAGTGACCTTTGGCCCTGACGCTGCCGCCGAGCAACTGCGCCATGGGCTGGCGCTGGGGGCGGATCGGGCGCTGCATTATGTCACCGATGAGACACTCGCCCCGCTGACTGTCGCCCGCGCCTTGCACAAGGTGTGTGAGCAGGAGCAGCCGGATCTGGTGCTGCTCGGCAAGCAGTCCATCGATTCAGACAACAATCAGGTGGCCCAGATGCTGGCTGCCCTCAATGATTGGCCGCTGGCGACCTGCGCGTCAGCCCTCAAGGTGGAAGCGGGAGAGCTGCTGGTGACTCGCGAAATCGACGGTGGCCTCGAGACCCTGGGCATGCCGTTGCCTGCGGTGGTGAGCGCCGATCTGCGTTTGAATGAACCGCGTTTTGCCTCGCTGCCCAACATCATGAAGGCCAAGCGCAAGCCGCTTGATAGCGCTCCGTTCTCGACACTCGCCGTTGAGGTGGCCAACCAGACCCGTTTGCTCGGGGTGATGGCGCCGCCAGCCCGCAGCGCCGGGATCAAGGTGGGCTCGGTGGACGAGCTGGTGGACAAACTCAAACACGAAGCGAAGGTGCTGCCATGAGCGTGCTGATCATTGCCGAACATCATCAGGGCCATCTGGCCGACAACGTGGCACAACTGGTGACCGCCGCCGTCTCCATCGGCGGTCAGGTTGACCTGCTGTTGCTCGGGCAGGGACTGACCGAGGCGGGTGAACAGGCGGCAGCCCTCAGCGGTGTCGACGAGGTGTTGCTTGCCGAACATCCCCGCTTGGCTGACGGGCTGCTGGATGGGGTGGACAAGCTGCTGGCCAGCTGGTGCGAAGGTTACAGCCACTGCCTGATGGCGGCGAGTGCCATGGGCAAGGCGTTGCTGCCACAGGTGGCGGCACGGCTTGGGGTGGAGATGCTCTCCGAGGTGACGGCTATCGAGAGTAGCGACACCTTCCTGCGCCCCATCTATGCGGGCAATGCCATTGCCAGAGTGGCAAGCTCGGCGCCCGTCAAAGTGATGACGGTGCGGGCCACAGCCTTTGCCAAGGCGGCGACGGGCGGGCAGTCTCCCATCGAACGCTTGGCCGTGCCCGAATTCGCTGGTCGTACCCGGCTGGTCGAGCGCCGCGCGGTGCGCTCCAGCAGGCCCGAACTGACCGCCGCCCGGGTGGTGGTCTCCGGTGGCCGGGCACTGGGCTCCAAGACGCAGTTTGCTTTGATAGAAGCGCTGGCCGACAAGCTGGGCGGTGCCGTGGGGGCATCGCGGGCCGCTGTTGATGCAGGATATGTTGCCAACGATCTGCAGGTGGGGCAGACCGGCAAGGTGGTGGCACCCGAGCTCTATATCGCGGTCGGTATTTCGGGCGCCATCCAGCATCTGGCGGGGATGAAGGAGTCGAAGGTGATCGTGGCCATCAACAAGGACAGCGATGCCCCCATCTTTCAGGTGGCGGACTACGGTCTGGTGGGGGATCTCTTCACCCTGCTGCCGGAGCTCACCGCCAAACTGTAGATTTGTCAGAAATGGCTGAGCTGTGGTCGTTTATGCGTTCTGCCTGTCATTTCTGTGCATGTTCCCTGCAAGCCCTGACCCGTTCGGGGCTTTTTCTACTGCAAGGGGGATGCAGAGTGACGGTAAAAGGTTGAGCCAGCTCCCAAAAAGCCTTTGATCCTGTGGCTGCTCTTGTGTAAAACCTGACAAGTCATCGATTATTCTCATCCACTCACGGAAAGCGTCATGAGCAAACAGATTTACAACTTCTGCGCCGGCCCCGCCATGCTGCCGGTTGAAGTCATGGAGCGCGCCCAGCGCGAATTTTGTAACTTCCAGGGGCTGGGAGCCTCGGTCATGGAGCTTTCCCATCGTGGCAAGCCCTACATGGCGGTGGCCGAGAAGGCCGAAGCGGATCTGCGTGAGCTGCTGGCGGTGCCGGACAACTACAAGGTGCTGTTCATGCACGGCGGTGGTCGCGGCCAGTTCTCTGCCGTGCCCATGAACCTGCTGGGCGGTGCCAACAAGAAGGCGGACTTCCTGCTGACCGGCGTCTGGTCACAGAGCGCGGTGGATGAAGCCAAAAAGTATGGTGATATCCAGACCTTCCAGGGTGTTGCCAAGAACGAGCAGGGGATCACTCACCTGCTGCCGACGCCGGCGTTTCGCGCCGATGCGGCCTATGTTCACTACTGCCCGAACGAAACCATCGATGGCATCGAGATGTTCGACATCCCGGCCACTGGTGAGGTGCCGCTGGTAGCGGATCTCTCCTCCACCATTCTTTCTCGTCCCCTCGACGTGAGTCGCTTCGGCATCATCTATGCCGGGGCCCAGAAGAATATCGGGCCGTCCGGGCTTGCCATCGCCATCGTGCGCGATGACTTGCTGAACCAGGCGAGAGCCGATGTGCCCTCGATTTTCGACTACAAACTCACTGCCAAGAACGACTCCATGTTCAACACGCCGCCCACCTACGCCTGGTATCTGGCCGGTCTGGTGTTCGAGTGGCTGAAAGAACAGGGTGGCCTCGAGGCGATGGAAGCGCGCAACAAGGAGAAGGCCGACTTCCTCTATGACTATCTCGATCAGTCGAGCTTCTATGGCAATCAGGTTGATGTCAGCTGCCGTTCGCGGATGAACATCCCGTTCCAGCTGAAAAATGCCGAGCTGGACGAGCAGTTCCTGGCCGAATCGGAAGCCGCTGGCCTGCTGGCCCTCAAAGGACACCGCATTGTCGGTGGCATGCGCGCCAGCATCTACAATGCCATGCCGCTGGAGGGAGTGAAGGCCTTGGTGAGCTTTATGGATGGCTTTGCCAAACGCCACGGCTGAGAAGAGAGTACTCACATGCTTGCTGGCGGCCTCTCGTGACAACCCGTGAGCCGCTTCCAGCTATTGCAGTGATTCAAGACGCCGGGGATACCCCGGCGTCTTTTTTTCAACAGAAGCAGTGCGCTGGCGTTTGCCGTGCGATTTCCCCTGAAAGTGCCCTTGCCGAGCGGGACGCAGGCTGTTAACGTCCGGACAGGCGTTTATTTTTGAGATAGCACAGGAAGTCTATGAATTCGTTGCGTTTGGAACCCATTTCTCGTGTGGCCGGTGAGGTCAATCTGCCCGGCTCCAAGAGTGTCTCTAACCGTGCGCTGCTGCTGGCGGCGCTGGCTCGTGGCACCACCCGTCTGACCAACCTGCTCGACAGCGATGACATTCGTCATATGCTGGCTGCGCTGACCCAACTCGGGGTCAAGTACAAGCTCTCCGCCGACAAGACCGAGTGTACCGTGCAGGGTCTGGGTCGCAGCTTCGCGGTGAAAGAGCCGGTCAATCTGTTCCTCGGCAACGCCGGTACTGCGATGCGACCGCTGTGCGCCGCGCTATGCCTCGGCTCCGGTGAATATACCCTGGGTGGCGAGCCGCGCATGGAAGAGCGTCCCATCGGCCATCTGGTGGATGCCCTGCGTGAAGCGGGTGCCCATATCCAGTATCTGAAACACGATGGTTATCCGCCGCTGGTGGTGGATGCCAAGGGGCTGTGGGGCGGCGATGTGCACGTCGATGGCTCTGTCTCCAGCCAGTTCCTGACCGCGTTTTTGATGGCGGCGCCAATGGCAGCCGGTGATACCCGGATCCACATCAAGGGAGAGCTGGTCTCCAAGCCTTACATCGACATCACTCTGCACATCATGAAGCAGTTTGGGGTGGTCATCGAGCACGACAACTACAAGCTGTTCTATATCAAGGGCAACCAGACCTATATCAGCCCGGGTGATTTTCTGGTGGAAGGGGATGCCTCCAGCGCCTCCTACTTCCTCGCAGCGGGTGCCATCAAGGGTAAGGTGCGGGTCACCGGTATCGGCAAGCACAGCATTCAGGGTGATATCCACTTCGCCGACGTGCTGGAGAAGATGGGCGCGCACATCACCTGGGGTGATGACTTCATCGAGGCGGAGCAGGCGCCGCTGCACGGAGTGGATATGGACATGAACCATATTCCCGATGCGGCCATGACCATCGCGGTTGCCGCGCTGTTTGCCGAGGGGCCGACCTCCATTCGCAATATCTACAACTGGCGGGTGAAGGAGACCGATCGTCTGCACGCCATGGCGACCGAGCTGCGCAAGCTGGGCGTCGAAGTGGAGGAGGGGCATGACTTTATCACCGTGACCCCGCCGACCCAGCTCAAGCATGCCGAGATCGATACCTACAACGATCACCGTATCGCCATGTGCTTCTCGCTGGTGGCGTTGTCGGATACACCGGTCACCATCAATGATCCTAAGTGCACGTCGAAGACCTTCCCGGATTACTTCGACAAGCTGGCCAGTATCAGCCAGCGTGGCTGATCACTGACAAACCCGTCATCACCGACGCTTCGGGCCCGCGCTGAGCGGGCCTTTTTGCCTTCCTCACCAGCATCGTCATTTCGCTTAGCATCATTTCAATAACTTGCAAGATTGCCATACAAAATAGTTTTGTAATTGCTGTAATTTCCTATTTACACACGCCCTGTCGCGGGCTATGTTGAGATTTCCTAATCGCAGTCATCTAGCAGGAAGCCTTGTCATGCAGCATCAAACCGACGACGTTCGTATTAGTGAAATCAAAGAGTTATTACCCCCGGTTGCGGTGCTTGAGAAGTTTCCGGCTACCGAGGTGGCCTCGTCCACCGTTTTTGAATCCCGTCAGGCCATTCACAATATCCTGGCTGGCGAAGATGATCGTCTGCTGGTGGTGATTGGCCCTTGCTCCATCCATGATCCGGTTGCCGCGCTGGAGTACGGCAAGCGCCTCAAGACGTTGCGCGACGAGCTGAAAGGTCAGCTGGAGATCGTGATGCGGGTCTACTTCGAAAAACCGCGCACCACAGTGGGTTGGAAGGGGCTGATCAACGATCCGTACCTCGACAACAGCTGCAAGATCAACGATGGTCTGCGCATTGGTCGCAAGCTGTTACTGGATCTCAACGACATGGGGCTGCCGACTGCCTCCGAGTTCCTCGACATGATCACCCCGCAATATGTGGCGGATCTGATGAGCTGGGGCGCGATCGGTGCCCGTACTACCGAATCCCAGGTACACCGCGAGCTGGCCTCCGGTCTCTCTTGCCCGGTGGGCTTCAAGAACGGCACCGACGGCACTATCAAGGTGGCCATCGATGCCATCGGGGCTGCCAGTGCGCCACACCACTTCCTGTCGGTCACCAAATACGGTCACTCCGCCATCGTGGCGACCCGCGGCAACCCGGACTGTCACATCATTCTGCGTGGTGGTCGTGAGCCGAACTACAGCGCTGCCCATGTCAGCGAAGTTGTGAAGGGGCTGGAGAAGGCCGGTCTGCCGCAGAAGGTGATGATCGACTTTAGTCATGCCAACAGCAGCAAGCAGTTCAAGAACCAGATGCTGGTGGCCGAGGATGTGGCCGGCCAACTGCGTGCCGGCAGCAAGGCGGTGTTTGGTGTGATGGTGGAGAGCCATCTGGTGGAAGGCCGTCAGGATCTGGTGGAAGGGTGTGAACTCACCGTCGGCCAGAGCATCACCGATGCCTGCATCGGTTGGGCCGATACCGAAGTGCTGCTGCGCAACCTGGCTGATGCCGTCGCAACCCGTAACGCCCGTTAAAGCTATCTTGGCGGCGCTGTTAATCGTCAACGCGCCGCTGGAATAGCAACGCGGCCGCTCGGCCAAATCGAATCCATAAAGCAAAAGCGCGACCCTCGGGTCGCGCTTTTTCGTTGGTGAAGTGCATTACCAGCGGTAGGTTTTCAGCAGTGCCTCCAGTTTCTGGCACTGCTCCACCAGCTGGATGCTGGCGAGGTTGGCGGCGTGCGCCTGACCCAGGGTGTCGTTGGAGGTGTTGCGAATATCGCTGACCGAGCTGTCTACCTCATGGCAGACCCTGTCCTGCTCTTCGGCCGACTGGGCCATCTGGGCGTTGAGGTCGTTGATGCGGGCGATGCGCTCGATGATATTCTGCATGGCTGCCAGGGTCGCTTCGGTCTTGCTGATGCTCTCATCGGCTTTGCTTTTTGCATCCCCGATCACCGTAACTGCGCTCTGGGCCTCATTTTGCAGGGCGGCGATCATCTGGGAGATCTCTTCGCTGGCGGCGCGACTGCGATTGGAGAGGGCCCGCACTTCATCGGCCACCACCGCAAAGCCACGGCCTTGCTCACCTGCCCGGGCCGCTTCAATCGCAGCGTTGAGGGCCAGCAGGTTGGTCTGATCGGCAATCCCCTTGATCACCTCGAGCACACCGTCAACAGCCAGGCAGCGGCTGTCGAGTTGCTGGATCACCTGATCCACCCGATCGATCTCTGCCGACATCTCGCCCATATCGGTGATGGAGTGCTGGGCGAGGCGGCTGGTGTCGGCGGCATCCTGATTGGTGAGGGCGGAGAGCTCGGCGCTGTGGCGGGCATGTTCGCGCACTTCATGAGAGCTTGCGGCCAGCTCGCTCACGGCGGCGGCGACCTGGGTAGTCATCCCCTCTTGCTGGCGGGCCGAGTTTTCGGTCTGGGTCGCCACTTGACGGATCTGGTTCGACTCCTGATAGAGCTGGTGGGTCGCCCCTTCCACCTCCTGCAGGCTGTGGCGGAATCCCTGCACCATGTCATTGACGGCGCGGGTCATCTGGCCCAGTTCATCCCGGCTGTGATTGACTAGGGGGAGGGCGAGGTCGCGTTCTTTGGCCATCCGGATCATGGTGAGCTGCAGCTGGCGCAGAGGGTGTTTCACGTAACGTTGCAATACCCACCAGAGCAAGCCGAAGCCGATGCTGAAGACGGCGGCCAGGCTGCCGCTCAGGATCAGGTTGTTGTGGCGGATCTCGCCGAAGGTGTGGCTGAGGTCATAACTGATCCGCACTGCCCCCATCACGGTTCCTTCATTGACCTGGTGACAGGTGAGGCACTGGGTGCCGCGATACTCCTTGTAGGCTTTGAACGGTTTGATCAGGGTGAGCCGGTTGCCCTGTTGCTCCAGGATGGCTTCGCCCTGATTGATGGCACGCTCATCGAGGGGATCCTGCGCTTTCTGATCCGGGTGGCCCGGGCCAAACAGGTTGCTGACGGCTGGCGCGCGCACCAGGCGGGCCTCAACGATGCCCGCTTCACTCTTGAGTTTGGTCTGCACTATCTGCCGGTTGGCCATGCCACCTGTCATCATCAGCACGTTCACCTGATCCATATAGGTGTTGGCCATGCTCTCAACTTTCTCCTCTGCCAGCCGGATGGCGAGATCCCGTTGCAGCCATGCGGAGAGTTCGAAGCAGAGGCCAAAGGTGGTGCTGATGACCAGCGCAAGAGGGAGGAATATTTTCCAGTTCAAGGAGAGGTTATGCATTTTGGGCAAGTTCCATGCGCTTGGTGTTGTTATGTGATCCCGTATCATCTTGATCGTAGACGAAGAAACGGCGGGAGATGGTTCTCTATCGGCACACGATAACCACTCTTGAGTAAATAATCTGTTAAGCAGATCGGTAATGCAGGTTGCCAAAATGCCTTTCGGGAGGGGGGCTGCTCCTCGGGTTGATCCAGAACAAATCGCCAGTAACGATAATCGTTATCATTGTCATTATTTGCTGATAATAGTGACCATCATGAATCTGACCCCTTCCATGACCGGTATTGCCACGCCGGATCCCCTCAAGTTTGCTTTTAGCGCCAAGACCTCGGCTCACGCCAGTCGGGGAGGGATGCGCCCCTTCCAGTTGGATGAGGCTGGCTGGCAGAGCTGGTGGCAGCGAGAGAGTGAAGCTGAGGAGCGCGCCCTCTACATCCACATTCCGTTTTGCCGAAAGCGCTGCAGCTTCTGCAATTTCTTTGAAAATGGCGCCAATCCGGCGCGGATCAACCGCTATGTCAACGCCTTGTGCGCCTCCCTTGCGCAGGCGGCTGACACCCCGCTGGCGCAGAGCATGCCATTTTCAGCCGTCTATGTAGGGGGCGGCACGCCGACCGACATGAGCGCCGACGAGCTGGCCATGCTGGCTGCCGTGATCCGCCGTTTTCCGCTGGCGGCGGATGCCGAGGTGACGCTGGAGGGACGCCTCAACGGCTTTGATGATGAGAAATGGCAGGTGGCGTTGGCGGGGGGCTTCAACCGCTTCTCCTTCGGGGTGCAGAGCTTTGATACCCGGGTGCGTCAGCAGGCGGCCCGTTTCGATGACAGGGAGACCTTGCTGACCCGTCTGGATGAGCTGACCCGGGATGATGCGGCTGTGATCGTGGCGGATCTCATCTTTGGTCTGCCCGGTCAGGATGATGGCGTGTGGCAGCAGGATATCCGCGATGTGATGGCGAGCGGTGTACACGGGGTCGATCTCTACCAGCTCATCGCCATGCAGGGCACCAATCTGGAGCGGGCGCAGGAGAAGGGAACCCTGGATTGGCTCGCCGATGGCCAGCAGCGGGCGGCCATGTATGCCTATGGCGGAGCGCAACTGGAAGCTCACGGCTGGGAGCGCCTCTCTTGCAGTCACTGGCGGCGCAGTCCGGCCGAGCAGAGTCGTTATAACCAGATGGCCAAGCGCGGTGCGGAGATCCTCCCCTTTGGTGCCGGTGCTGGGGGCAGCATTCTTGGCCACGGCTTGATGTATGGACGGGATCTGGCCCCCTGGCATGACGCGCTGGCCAGTGGCAAGCGGGCGCCCGGGATGGTGATGGGACGCAATCCCAATGCAAGGATGGACGGTCTGCTGCGTGGCTCCCTCGACAGTGGCGTACTGGCGCTGGATCGTCTGCCAGCGCCTTTGCTGACCCATCTGATGCCGCTTTTTGCCGCCTGGCAGCAGCACGGGCTGGCCGAGATCGAGAATGCACGGTTGCAACTCACCCTCGCCGGACGCTTCTGGAACGTCAATATGCAGGCTGGCTTGTTCGAGTTCTTGCAGCTCAATCCGCTCGATGGTTCTGCGCCGCCCAGCCATGGTACTGCCGCGGTACGCCATTCGCTGGTTTGAGCCCGAGCGGAGCATTTGCACGGAGCACTTGCACGACTCCGTGCGATCCATAACGAAAGAGGGAGCCTTGCAGGCTCCCTCTTTTGGCTTGGCAGTTAGCGTCGCGCGAGCTTACTCGTCGCTGCTCTCCTGATAGCTGTCGCGCATTGCTTTGGGCAAGCGGCGCATTGGCGCAAAGCCGATATCCTCGCCCACCACTTCCCGCTTGCGGGACTTGTTTTGAGGAGACTGGGCGGGATTTTTGCTGGCGTCACCCTTGGCTTTGCCCTTGCCCGCGACTGGCTTGCCTTTGGCATTGCTGCTCTTGGCGTTGGCATGGCCGCGAGCCCGGGGCGGGTTCTGCACCGGCTTGCTGCCCGGCAGAGTCTGGCGACTCGGCTTGCCGCTTGGCTCATACCCTTCCAGGATCTCCACGGTCAGGGATTGGCCGATCAGGGCTTCGATCGCCTTGAGCTGACCCAGCTCGTCCTGACTGACCAGCGAGATGGCCTCGCCGCCACGACCGGCACGGCCGGTACGGCCGATACGGTGGATGTAATCTTCCGCCATCTGGGGCAGTTCAAAGTTGATCACGTAGGGCAGTTGATCGATGTCCAGACCCCGGGCGGCGATATCGGTCGCTACCAGCACCCGCACCTCGCCACTGCGAAAATCGGCCAGCGCCCGGTTGCGGGCACCCTGGCTCTTGTCACCGTGGATCGCCACGGTATTGAGACCATCTTTTTGCATCTGCTGGGCGAGGCGGTCGGCGATCTGCTTGGTGCGGACAAACACCAGCACCCGCTGCCAGTTGCCACGGCCAATCATGTGGGAGAGCAGCTCGCGGCGGCGTTCCCGATCCACCTGAATGATGTGTTGGGTCACCTGTTCGGCGGCGGTGTTGCTGGGGTCCACCTCGATCAGGGTGGGGTCGTTCAGCAGGTCATCCGCCAGCGCCTTGATGTCGTTTGAGAAGGTGGCAGAGAAGAGCAGGGTTTGCCGCTCTGCAGGCAGCGCCTTCATGATGCGGCGGATGTCGACGATAAAGCCCATGTCGAGCATGCGATCCGCTTCATCCAGCACCAGCACTTCCAGCTGGCTCAGGGTCAGGGCGCCCTGGGTCAGCAGATCCAGCAGACGGCCCGGGGTGGCGACCAGAATGTCCACACCCAGCTTGATGGCGTCCAGATTGGGCTTGATGCTGACACCGCCATAGGCGATCAGAGTCTTGAACGGCAGGTGGTGGGCATACTTGATGATGCTCTCGCCCACCTGTGCCGCCAGTTCGCGGGTCGGGGTCAGTACCAGTGCGCGCACCTGACGACGGCCACGACCATGGTTGGCCAGCAGACGCTGCAACATCGGCAGGGTGAAACCGGCCGTTTTGCCTGTGCCTGTCTGAGCGCCGCCGAGCACATCCTGACCGGCCAGAATGGCCGGAATCGCTTGCTGCTGGATGGGGGTTGGCTGTTCGTAACCCAGCTCCTTGACGGCCCGCAGAATATGCGGAGACAGACCCAGTTCGTTGAATGACATGTTCGAGAGAAACTCCTGAGATGAGCCTTTTGCTCAACGGGCAGCCAGCGTGTTGGGGCCAGCCACGATATGGAAAAGATAGTGGGGCCGTAATATAGCAAAAGAGCGACCGCTGCGCAGTAGCTGTCGCACCGGCCGCCATACAATCGTTCAACGCAGTGGCGTAAAACAGTGCGGGAGCATCAGAGCATCTCGCGGATCTGCTCGGCCAGACTCTCCGGTTTGGCCTGGGGGGCGAAACGCTCCACCACGTTGCCATCGCGGTCGATCAGGAACTTGGTGAAGTTCCATTTGACGTTTTCCAGCCCAAGAAAGCCCGGTTTCTGTTGCTTGAGCCACTGGTAGAAGGGGTGGGCATGCTCACCGTTGACATCGCACTTGGCCATGATGGGGAAGGTGACCGGATAGTCGAGGGAGCAGAAGCGGGCGATCTCGTCCGCATCCCCCGGCTCCTGATTGCCAAACTGATTGCAGGGGAAGCCCAAAATCACCAGCCCCTTGGGGCCGAGCTCCCGATAGAGCGTTTCCAGCCCTTCATATTGGGGAGTAAAACCGCAGCGACTGGCCACATTGACCACCAGCACCACCTTGCCCGCCAGTTGAGCCAGCGGGTAGGGGGTACCATCCAGTCGTTGCAAAGTGAGATCGGGCAGAGGCATGAGAAGATCCTTTCGTGGGTGATGCGCGGGTTGTGCCGTGAGTGGTTCGGTCGGTGACAGAGACAAGCGCCGGATGAACAGCAACATGGCGATGCGGATACGGTATCGGCTGGCTCTTGGTACCGCAAGGAGGCCGCGGCGCCTCCTCGTCCCGATTGCAAGGGCCATCACAGTTTCCACAGCCAATACGCTCTTTGGCAGGGCGGGATCACAACTGGCGACAAAAATGCGGGGCGGCGGTCAGCAACTCGCGTATTGATGTTGGGACTTCTCAAGAGAAGCAAACCGGTTTGTGACTTTGCCGGTAAGTCGCTACAAAGCGCCCTCTTTCCACTCATTGTGAGCCAATCTTGGACTATCAAGCTGCCATGGATGCCATTTACACCCGGGGATGGGTGATAGTGGATGATTTTTTGACCGCCGCCGAGGTGGATGCCCTCAAAGCCTGTTTGCCAAGCGAATGGCAACCGGCCGGGATCGGCCGTGACGCCCTGCACCAGGGCAATCCCGATATTCGCCGTGACCAGATCCACTGGCTGGAGCCCTCCCTCGGTGCGCCGGTGGCTGACTACCTCGCCCGGATGGAGTCCCTGCGTCTTGCCGCCAACCGGATGCTGATGCTGGGATTGTTCGACTACGAGGCCCACTTCGCCCGCTATCGCAGCGGGGATTTTTACGCCACCCATCGGGATGCCTTTGCCGGTCGCTCCAACCGCCGTCTTACCACCGTGTTTTACCTCAACAACGACTGGCTGCCCGAAGCGGGTGGAGTGCTGCGCATGTATGACGACCAGGAGCAGTTTCTGATGGATGTGAGCCCCAAGGGGGGGCGGCTGGTCATGTTTCTCTCCGAGGAGTTTCCCCACGAGGTACTGCCTGCCAATCAGGAGCGCTACAGCATTGCCGGCTGGTTTCGGGTCAATGGTAACGGCATGGGAAGGGTCGATCCCCCGCGCTGAGGGGCAATGTGTCCCGATTTTGACACAGGGGTGACTTTTCACTGCAAGAAGTGGGGTCATGGGTCTCCCATCAGCTGACAAGGGTTGATCTCCCTTGCTACACTGGCGCGCACTTATGTTCGTATCTGGCTTCGTCCGGTTTTTATGGTGGTTGGCTTATCAAATGGTCATGACGAAGCCGCTTTTCCCAAGGGATCACATCTAATGAAGAACATGCATGTCTTGCTGCTGTGCGGCGGCGGTGGCTCCGAGCACGAGGTTTCTCTGCGCAGCGCCAATTTTCTCGAGCAACAACTGGGCCTTCTGCCCGGTGTCGAAGTGACCCGCGTCGAGATGTTCGCCGATCGCTGGCTCAGTGCCGATGGCCGCGAGTGCAAGCTGGGGCTCGACAAGCTGCTTTCGTTTGACAGCGTGGCCCGTCCGGTGGATTACGTGGTGCCCTGCATCCACGGCTACCCGGGTGAGACCGGCGATCTGCAATCCTTCCTCGAGCTGGCCGGATTGCCTTATCTTGGTTGCGATGCCGAGGCGAGCAAGATCTGCTTCAACAAGATCAGCACCAAGCTGTGGCTCTCCGCCATTGGCATTCCCAACACCCCATACCTGTTCCTGACCGAGCAAAATGAGGCGGCGCTGGCCGAGGCGAAGGCCGCGCTGGCCAAATGGGGCAAGGTCTTTATCAAGGCGGCCTCCCAGGGCTCTTCCGTTGGCTGCTACTCCGCCAGCAACGAAGCGGATCTGGTGAAAGGCATTGCCGATGCCTTCGGTTACTCCGAACAGGTTCTGATCGAGAAAGCGGTCAAGCCGCGCGAGCTGGAAGTGGCGGTTTACCAGTATGGTGACGAGCTGGTGGCCACCTATCCGGGCGAGATCTGCGTGCCGCAGGACAAGTTCTACACCTATGAAGAGAAGTACAGCAGCGCCAGCCATACCGAGACGGCACTGCGTGCCGAGGGGCTGACCCAGGCGCAGGCTGATGCGATCCACGAGTATGCCCTCAAGGCGTTCCGTCAGCTGAAACTGACCCATCTCTCGCGCATCGACTTCTTCCTGACCGAGGAGGGGGAGATCCTGCTGAATGAAATCAACACCTTCCCGGGCATGACCTCCATCTCCATGTTCCCGAAACTGCTGGAGCATCACGGTCACCGCTTCTCTGACTACCTTGAGCAGATCCTGCGCAAGGCCAGCTAAGCGTGCTCTCCCGCTCGCGGGATGAAGCAGAGCCCAATAAAAATCCCCGCCAATCGGCGGGGATTTTTTTATGCCTTTATCAAGTGGGGCAGGCTAGCTTGAAGGGATAAACAGGCGGGGAGGGGATGACTCTTCCCCGCCTGTTGCAACCTGTGGGTGTTACCGGCGGTTAGCCGCGAGCCACCCGAAAGCGCACGCTGCGGGAG
Organism: Aeromonas sp. s11; assembly: GCF_040907945.1. Taxonomy (NCBI): domain Bacteria; kingdom Pseudomonadati; phylum Pseudomonadota; class Gammaproteobacteria; order Aeromonadales; family Aeromonadaceae; genus Aeromonas; species Aeromonas sp. s11. The sequence continues at coordinate 151,371 of NZ_JBFOCU010000053.1, forward strand.
TGACACGGCGCCAGTTCGCCAAACTCGCCAGCGGCCAGTTCAAGGGGCAGGGGCTGTTCGTCCATCCGCACCGCTTGCCAATCACTCAAGGTGGTGTGCTGGCTGGTCACCTTGCCTCCCTTCAGCACCGCCTGTTCGCTCGGGTTGTAGACCCGGATCACCAGCGCCTCTTCATCCTCGGCCTTTTTCAGGGCGCTCAGCACCGGACCGGACGAGTCCATGGTGAGCAGGCTGAAGTGGAGCGGGGTGGTGAAGCTTGCCTTGTTGAGCTTCATGGCATCGAACGGGATCTTGTTGTAGCAGCGCACCGGAGTGAGATAGCTGCGCGCCGCCTGCATCACGTTGGCGCTGATGTGATCATCGGCAAACGCCAGCAGGCTGAAACGGCAGCTGAGCTTGCCGCGCACTTGGGAGTCCGGGGTGGGCAGCTTGATGCCGGAGGGGCGGCCCGGACGCAGCAGCAGCTCCTCTTTGCCGAGTACGCCGACCCCGCGCAGCAGGGTGAGCGCCAGGGTGTCGCACTGCTCACCGATCACTTCAAACTCGCGCAGACCGTCACTCAGCACCGCCAGCCCCTGCTTGCCATCTTGCAGGGCGACGAAGTTCATCAGCTGCCAGACCGGAATGGGTGCCTCTTTCCACCCTTCTGCCTCCCAGTTCGCCATGGCGCTGTCGCGGGTAGGGCGGGTGATGCAGCCAAACTGGTTGTCAGAGACAACGGTGTCGCTCGGGAAGGGGGTGGGGATCAGCACTCGCACCCGGTGATCATCGGCCTGATTGTCGAGTTCCAGCTCGATGTCGATGCGCGGACTCTGGTACGCAAGTGTGATGCGGCAGGTGACATCGAGGTGGCCGCTGCACTGGCGGTTGGCACGCTCGGCGAGGTTGGCAGGCAAGGCCATACGCAGTTTGAGAGTGGCGATGCTCTGCCATGCCTGATGGATGACCTCGCGGGTCACGGTAAACTCGGTGGAGTAGCGCAGCCACTCATCCCGCGACGGCGAGTAGTCATACTCGTCGCCATCATCGGAGCCCTCTTCCAGCGTGAGCACCTGATCGAAGGTGGTGCCGCGCAGCTTGTCCAGGATCTGCAAGGTGCCGTTGTCGTTGAGGGCGATGCGGTAAAAATCGTTCTCCAGCAGCTCGCCGCTGGCCGTCACCGGCTGCTCCACTCCCGGCTGGTTGCCCTCGATATGGAGGGTGCAGTAGCCCATGGCAGGCAGCGGATGGCAGAGCTGGATGTCGTACTCCATAAAGGGGTCGTAGTTGCCGTAGTGAACGATCTGTCGGTCTACCAGACCCGGATCAATCTCGCGTCTGGCGCGGATGAAGTAGGGGACCGGTTGGCCCGCCTCATCGCGCAGGGCAAAGGATTGGGCGCGAATGCGGATGCTGGTATTGATCACCTCCTGACGGGGGAAGGGCATCAGGTTGAACAGGCAGAGCTTGTCGGCCACCTGTACCCCGTCTTCACAGAGCGCCACCGGCATGTTGTCGACAATCTTGCGCATGTAGAAGCGGATCAGGTTCTCGGCCATGTCGTCGGCCAGAATGAAGCGGGTCATCACCTCCTGATGCACCTTGTCGCTGCAGCAGCAGCCGATGCTGTCGTGGGCGTGGTTCTTCATGATCTCCTTCCACATCTTCTCCAAAAGCCCGTGGTGGTACTCGAAGCCGAGCGCCCAGGCGATGCTCGCCAGCGGCTCGAGGATGTTGACGATCTTGTTCTCGATGGCGGCGTGAGCCAGCTTGATATCCATCCGGGTGGAGGAGATGGTGCGGTGTACCCGCATGTATTTGCCGTCGTTGAACTCCCCCTTGAGGGTGGCCAGCTGGTCGCGGCATTCTTCAATGCGCTCGAATATCTGCTCGAAGCGGCTCATGTGGAATTCACGCTGAGGGTAGATCTCCCGCAACTTGTCGATGATGGCGAAGATGTTCTGTTGCAGCGGCATCTGATCGTGGCCGTTGGGCAGCAGGATATCCTTGGTCACCGAGGCCTTCTCCAGCACCTCGAAATAGGATTCGAGCCGCTTGCGCAGACCTGCCTCATCTTCCGGCAGGTACTTGCCGATGGCGTAGCCGAGCGGCAGCACCTGGACGGTCACCTCGCTGCCATCGTTGCTCTGCCAGAGGAACTCGGTCTTGTCGGTGCCGTGACGCTCGGAGCAGCCGCGCCAGAACATGGCCCGATCGATCCCGAAGCCGTTGAAGATGTGGGGTAGCTGGGAGGACATGCCGAACGAATCGGGCAGGTAACCGATCTTCATCGGCTCGCCAAGGCTAAGGCAGTCACGCATCCCGTAGAGCAGGTTGCGCAGGATGGACTCGCCGCTCACCTGCATGGTGTCGGTCTGGGTGTACCAGGGCCCGATGATGAGCTTGCCCGCTTCCACCAGCGCCTTCACCCGGGCCTTGTTCTCGGGCTGGATGGCGAGGTAATCCTCCAGCACCGCGGTCTGGCCGTCCAGCACATAGAACTTGTAGTCAGGGTCGGATTCGAGACGCGCCAGGATCTCCGCCATATTGTTGACCAGCAGGATGCGGGACTCCTCGGTGGTGAAGTACCACTCCCGATCCCAGTGCATGTGCGGCGTGATGTGAACTCGTGAAACTGTCATGACAATGATCCTTTGCTGACGCACGGTGGCCCTTGCCTGCCGTGCGGAAAAATAGTCTGTTGAAAAAGCAGTTGTGAAGATGAGCCTTACTCTGCGACGACCACCTGATAGGTGCCGCGCTGCATGGCGTGACGGCGCCAGCCGATCAGCACCACAGTGGAGATAAGGGTGCCCACCAGCGCCGCACCGAGCCAGACGGCGGCAGCCATCAGGGCGCCGTGGCCGCCATCGTGGAGCAGGAACAGGGAGAAGATGCCAGCCCCCGGGGTGGAGAGACCAATCCCCATGGCACCCACCATGGCGCCAGTGACCACCGAGCCTGCGAGGAAGGAGCCGATCACCCGGATTGGATCTTCGATGGCCATTGGAATGGCGCCCTCGGTTATCCCTGCCAGCCCCAGCAGCCAGGTGGACTTGCCGGTCTCGATCTCGAAGGTCTGGAACAGGCGCGGCGCCAGCAGGGTGGAGAAGGTGACGGTAAAGGCAGAGACCATCTTGACCGCGCCGAAGATGGCGTAGGGGCCGTAGACCCCGTTGGCCATGGCGCCGAGGCAGAAGGCGTAGGCCGCCTTGTTGACCGGGCCACCCAGGTCAAACGAGCACATAAAGCCGAGCAGGGCGCCCAGTACCAGCGCATTGGTGCCGGAGAGGCCATTGAGCCACTCGGTAAGGCTGTTGTTGAGCCAGGCTACCGGCTGGCCGATGACAAACAGCATCAGGCTGCCTGCCACCAGGGTGCCGATCACCGGATAGAGGTAAAAGGTGAGAAAGCCGTTGAAGTTGGGGCTCAGGCGCACATGCTGCTTGACCCAGCGCATCAGGTAACCGGCGATAAGGCCGCCGACCACGCCACCGAGAAAACCGGAGCCAATCATGTTGGCGGCCAGTCCCGCCGCAAAGCCCGGGCCCAGCGCCGGTTTGTCCGCCAGCGAATAGGCGGTATAGGCCGCCAGCACCGGCACCATCAGGGTGCCCAGCATGCCGCCGCCCAGCTTGCGGTACATCCAGAGCCAGGAGTTCTCGGTATCAAACAGATGTTGCAGGCCGAAGATCTGGGCCAGCAGCACAGAGACGGCGAGCACGGTACCGCCTGCCACGATCAGCGGTACGGCAAAGGAGATGCCGCTCAGCAGCGCCTGCTTGAGTTCGGTCTTGAGGCTCACCTTCTTGCCGGTCTGCGCGTCGCTTTGGCTGGTGTTGGGCGTCGCGGCGGTGCGACCGGCCTTGGCCGCTTCCAGCGCCTCATTCAGGATCCGCTCGGCATGGCGGATGGGCTCGGCCACCGGCGTCTCGATCCGGGGGATGCCGGCAAAACGCTCCTGCTCCTTGATGGCCACCTCGGCGGCGAAGATACAGGCCACTGCAGCATCGAGCGCCTCTTGCGGCAGGCGATCCTCGATGCCGTTGGCACCCTGCTTCTCGACCAATACCCGAATGCCCAGCTTGCGCCCCGCCTTTTCCAGATACTCGGCAGCCATATAGGTGTGGGCGATCCCCGCCGGACAGGCGGTGACACAGACCACTGTGGGTTGATTTGTATCTAAGTTGTCTTCTTTTGCTGGTTGCTTGCCGCTATCCCCTTCACCATCGAGCAGCGCCATCAGCTGCTCGGCACTCTGGGCCGCCAGCACCGCCTCGCGGGTATCGTCATCCACCAGGGCAGTGGTGAGGGTGGTGAGTAGCTGCATATGGGTGGAGCCCGCTTGATCGGTCGGGATCGCCAGCATGAAGATCAGGTTGACCGGCTCGGGGCCGTCGATCCCCTCCCAGCCCAGCTGCTCGCTCAGGGTAGCGACGGCAAAGGCCGCTTCGCGCACCGCATCGCACTTGCCGTGAGGTACCGCAAGCCCTTCGCCAAGGGCGGTGGGGCCCTGCGCCTCGCGGGCCATGACCGCAGCTAGAAAGGCAGCCTTGTCGTGCAGCTTGCCGGCCTGATCGAGCCGATCAGCCAGAGCATGAATGGCCGCATCCCGATCGGCAAACCGGGTTTGCAACGTGATGAGATGGGGGCCGGTAAGACTGGTCAGATTCATGATGATCCTCTGTCAGGTTGGCTTGCCAGCAAGCCGTCATGGTGAAAGTGACAGCGATGCTAACAAACCGGCCGACTGATTTTTGTGAGTGGTATCATACAATTCATTATTTGTATTGTTTTTGTATTGTTTGGTCAAGATGATTTGTTAGGTCAAATGAGGCCGAGCCGTTTTGTCTACCGGGCAACTGGGGTAGAATGGCGCCTCTTCCATTTATCATGGCGCAGAGCCGACGAGGTGGCCTTTCGTGTCGAAAAAACCCATGTATCGCCAGATAGCCGACACCATCCAGCAGTGGATTGCGCAAGGGGAGCTGGCCCCCGGCGATGCTCTGCCCACCGAAGCCGAGCTGCGCGAGCAGTTCGGGGTGAGCCGGGTGACGGTGCGTCAGGCCCTCAAGCAGCTGACCGAACTCAACGTCATCGAGAGCATTCAGGGCAGCGGCAGCTACGTGCGGCAGGAGAAGGTGAACTACGACATCTATCAGCTCACCAGCCTCTACGAGAAGGTGACTGATCCGGCGGCCGAGACTCACAGCGACATTCTTGCCTTCGAGGTGATCAAGGCGAGCCGCGAGCTGGCCGAGCGGCTCAATCTGCTGGAAGGGGCGCTGGTCTACTACGTCAAGCGGGTGCGCTTTATTCGCCAGATCGCGGTAACGCTGGAGGAGACCTGGATGCCGCTCGCCCTCTTCCCCGATCTCAGCTATGCGGTGATGCAGGGCTCCAAGTACCACTACATCGAAGAGGTGAAGCAGCTGGTGATTGACCGCAGCGAGCAGGAGATCATTCCGGTGCTCCCCTCGGCGCAGGTGGTGGAGGCGCTCGGTATCGATCCTGCCAAGCCAATCATCGAGAAGGTCTCCCGCGGCTTCTTGCAAGATGGCACCGTGTTCGAGTTCAGTCGCAACTTCTTCAAGAGCGATGATTACAAGTTCACCCTGGTCGCCCGCCGCGCCAAGGGGTGAGCGGGCGGCAGCACCCGATAAAAAAAAGGCCACCACCGTGTTTGCGGTGGTGGCCTTTGTTTTTGGCTGATTGCCGGGCTGAATAGCAGATTGGTTGGTGGTTTGATGCAGCCGACCTACTGCGCAGAGTCTTTGATAACTTCCTCGACCCGCACCTGCAGGCTTCCTTGCGCCAGGGTGGTGAGGAGCTGATCGCCACTGTTGACCTGATCGGCGCGGCTGATGACTTCACCACGCGCAGTGCGGGTGATGGAGTAGCCGCGCCCCAGAGTGGCGAGCGGGCTCACCCCGTCGAGGCGGGCGGTGAGCATGGCGAGGCGGTGACTAGCAAGATCTTGCCGCTTGGCAATCAGGGCATAGAGCCGCTCCTCGGCCAGCTGGTGGCGGCGCTTGCCAGCTGCCAGCAAGCGCTCCGGACTCTTGCCCTGCAGGCGCAGCTCAAGGTTGGTGAGGCGCCGCTCACCCTGATGCAGCCGCTGGCGCAATAGCTGTTGCAAACGGGTGGAGAGTTCGTCGAGGCGCTGGGATTGCTGCTCCAGCCGCCGCTTCGGATCCTGATGGTCGAGCCGCTTTTGCAGCAGGATGAAATCGTGGCGTGCGGCGGTCAGCTGGCGACTCATCGCCTGCAGCAGTCGCTGCTTGAGGTGGGCGAGGCGCTGGATGCGGGCCTGATTGTCCGGCGCTACCAGCTCGGCGGCGGCCGACGGGGTTGGGGCGCGCAAGTCGGCGGCAAAGTCGCTGATGGTGACATCCACCTCGTGGCCCACCGCGCTCACCACAGGTATGGCGGAGTGGGCAATGGCGCGCGCCACCGCCTCTTCGTTAAAGCACCAGAGATCTTCAAGCGACCCGCCGCCGCGCCCGACGATCAGCACATCCACCTCGGCGCGCTGGTTCGCTTTGGCGATCGCCGCGACGAGCTGGCTGATGGCGGCGCTCCCCTGTACCTGAGTCGGGTAGATAAAGACCGGCAGATCCGGCGCACGCCGTTTAAGCACGGTTAGCATATCGTGCAAGGCGGCGCCGGTGGCGGAGGTGACAAGGCCCACCGCCCGCGGTTCACGGGGCAGCGGCCGCTTGCGGCTTTCGTCAAACAGCCCCTCGGCGCCGAGGCGGCGCTTGAGCTCTTCAAAACGCAGCGCCAGCACGCCATCGCCTGCGGGTTGCATCGATTCGATGATCAGCTGGTAGTCGCCGCGCGGCTCATAGAGGGAGACCCGCGCCTGCACCAGCACCTGCATGCCATCCTGCGGGCGGAAGGCCACCCGCCGGTTGTTGCCCTTGAACATGGCGCAGCGCACTTGCGCCGACATGTCCTTGAGAGAGAAGTACCAGTGGCCGGAGCTTGGCATCGCCAGATTGGAGAGCTCGCCGGTCAGCCACACCAGCCCCAGATCTTGCTCCAGGATCATGCGCACGGCGCTGTTGAGGCGGGTGACGGTAAAGACCTGCTGCTCGCGGCCGTTCGCCGCACTGGATGGGGTAAATCGGTTCAAAGGCGTACCTGTGGTCTGCTCCGGCGGGGCCGGGATAAAACGATGGCCGCTATCTTAACCCGAAACAGGGGGAGGGCGTTAAGCAGGAGGCGCCAGCAGCAGAAAAGCAAGATTGGAAACGCTGCCGTTTATCCGGGCAGGCAGTATGGCTCCCGACAAAGCCCTCGCGCTTGCCTGCATCTGGCCAAGTTGCGGCTTGCCTAGAGGCCGTTGATATCTCAGGTGCTGCTGATGTTCACGGTGCCACCATCTTGACCAGCGTTTACTCGCCCCCAGTTTGGAGTAGCTTATGAATCCCTCAACCCACTTAAGTTTGACGACCCGTTTGCTGCACTGGTCGGTTGCCTTGCTGATGATTGGCTTGACCCTTGTAGGTTATCTGATGGTTAAATTTGAAATATGGGATCTCTATGCCCTGCATAAATCTCTGGGGGTGATTGCATTAATCTTGATCCTGCCCCGCGCCATTCTCCGCCTTGTTAAAGGGTGGCCTGAGCCTGTGCGTCAATATCCTGTTTACGAGGCATTGGCAGCCAGGGCGATCCACTGGGTTTTGCTGATGTCAACGCTGCTTATTCCGGTGTCCGGTCTCTGTTATTCCGCAGCGGCTGGCCGAGGTGTCGCGATATTTGGCTGGTCTATTATCCCGATGAATCCAGATATTCATGATCCTGCCAACGTGATTCCATTCAGTGAATCCGTTCGGGATATTGCTCACACAGTCCATATTTATTTGCCATATATCATGCTGGCATTTTTGCTGGTGCACATTGTCGGGGCGTTGAAACATCATCTGCTGGATAAAGATAATACCTTGTTGCGGATGGTGGGGCGAAAATAATAAAGAGAGGCACCCCTTTTTGTGCCGGGAAATATATATTGGCAGCGGATGAAATTTATTATCCAGACCGAGCAAAGGAGATTGAGGGGAGAATGATACCGGTGCGAGTGGTCACCGCGAGGGCAAGAGACAATACAAGGACACAAAACAAGGGGAGGGTGGTCAGAGGCCGCTTGCCCCTGAGCCCCTGTCGATCATCCCGTTGCATGGGGGTTGCGCCGCGTCGGCACCTACCGGTTTTGCATAAATCACCGGCTAGCCAACTCTTTTGCCCAGAAATGGCGCTTTTCGTACTGATAATCTTGGTTTTTTGGCGTTTTGGCCGCCTAAAAGAGGGCTATGCCATAAAAAATTCAAAAAACTTCTTTACCAGTGACCAATGCGTGAGTAAACTTCGTCGGCAATATTTTACACCCCCACTTCCTCAACGGTGAGATATTGCCATGCTCAGGATTGCCAAAGAAGCGTTAACCTTCGACGATGTACTGTTGGTTCCCGCCCACTCCGAAGTTCTTCCCAATACTGCCGATCTGCGTACCAAGCTGACCTCCGCCATCAGCTTGAACATCCCGATGATCTCCGCTGCCATGGACACAGTGACCGAAGCCCGTCTGGCTATCGCACTGGCCCAGGAAGGCGGTATCGGCTTTATCCACAAGAACATGTCCATCGAGCAGCAGGCTGCCGAAGTGCGCAAGGTCAAGAAGTACGAAAGCGGCGTGGTCACTGACCCCGTCACCGTGCGCCCTGACATGACCATCGCCCAAATCAAGGAGCTGAGCCACAAGAACGGCTTCGCCGGTTACCCCGTGGTGACTGACGGCAATCAGCTGGTCGGTATCATCACCGGCCGTGACGTGCGCTTCGTGATTGACCTCTCCCAGACCGTTGAACAGATCATGACCCAGAAAGATCGTCTGGTCACCGTGCGTGAAGGGGCCCCTCGCGAAGAGGTGGTTGCCCTGATGCAAAAGCACCGTATCGAAAAAGTGCTGGTGGTGAACGCCGACTTCAAACTCAAGGGCATGATCACCGTTAAAGATTTCCAGAAAGCCGAGCGCAAGCCCCACGCCTGTAAAGATGACAAAGGTCGTCTGCGGGTCGGTGCTGCCGTTGGCGCCGGTGCCGGCAACGAAGAGCGCGTCGCTGCGCTGGTTGAAGCCGGTGTTGACGTGCTGCTGATCGACTCCTCCCACGGCCACTCCCAGGGCGTGCTGGATCGTATCAAGGCCACTCGCGATGCCTATCCGGATCTTCAGATCATCGGTGGCAACGTGGCGACCGCCGCGGGCGCCAAGGCGCTGGCTGCTGCCGGTGTAAATGCGGTCAAGGTCGGTATCGGCCCGGGCTCCATCTGTACTACCCGTATCGTAACTGGCGTGGGTGTGCCCCAGATCACTGCCATCTCCGACGCCGTTGACGCGCTGGAAGGCACCGGTATTCCGGTGATTGCCGATGGCGGTATCCGCTTCTCCGGCGACATCGCCAAGGCCATTGCCGCGGGCGCCAGCTGCGTCATGGTGGGCTCCATGTTCGCAGGTACTGAAGAAGCGCCGGGCGAGATCGAGCTCTATCAGGGTCGCTCCTTCAAATCCTACCGTGGTATGGGTTCTCTGGGCGCCATGTCCAAAGGTTCCAGCGACCGCTACTTCCAGACCGACAACGCCGCCGACAAGCTGGTGCCGGAAGGCATCGAAGGTCGCGTGCCGTACAAGGGTCGCCTCAAAGAGATCATCCATCAGCAGATGGGCGGCCTGCGCTCCTCCATGGGCCTGACCGGCAGCGCCACCATCGACGACATGCGCACTAAAGCTGAATTTGTGCGCATCTCCGGCGCCGGGATGAAAGAGTCCCACGTCCACGATGTGACCATTACCAAAGAAGCCCCCAACTATCGGATGGGCTGATAAAACGGGGCCCTGCGCCCCGTTTTTCCACCCTTTTTTTATCCCGTGCCCTTTGTGACAACATCAGCCTGATGCAGGAATAAAATGACTAAAGACATTCACCAGCACCGTATCCTTATCCTCGACTTCGGTTCCCAGTACACCCAGCTGATCGCCCGCCGCGTGCGCGAAATCGGCGTTTACTGCGAACTGTGGGCCTGGGACGTAACCGAAGAGCAGATCCGCGAATTCAATCCGAGCGGCATCATCCTCTCCGGCGGCCCCGAGTCCGTCACCGAAGCGGGCAGCCCGCGCGCCCCCGAGTATGTGTTCAACGCCGGTGTCCCTGTGTTCGGTATCTGCTACGGCATGCAGACCATGGCCGAGCAGCTGGGTGGCAAGGTGCAATCCTCTACCGAGCGTGAATTCGGTTACGCCAAGGTGGAAGTGCTGGGCGAAGCTGGCAAGAGCTGCGCGCTTTTGCGCAACATCGAAGATGCCATCGCCGACAACGGCAATGCCCTGCTGGATGTCTGGATGAGCCACGGTGACAAGGTCACCACCATTCCGGCCGACTTCACCACCATCGCCCAGACCCCGACCTGCCCGCACGCGGCCATGGCGTGTGAGGCCAAGCGCTTCTATGGCGTGCAGTTCCACCCGGAAGTGACCCACACCCGTCAGGGTGCCCGCATGCTGGAGCACTTCGTCAAAGACATCTGCGGCTGCGAATGCCTCTGGACCCCGGCCACCATCATCGACGACGCCGTTGCCCGCATCCGCGAGCAGGTGGGTGACGATGAAGTGATCCTCGGCCTCTCCGGCGGTGTCGACTCCTCCGTGGTCGCCATGCTGGTGCACCGTGCCATCGGCGATCGCCTCACCTGCGTCTTCGTGGACAACGGCCTGCTGCGCCTGAACGAAGGCACCCAGGTGATGGAGATGTTTGGCGATCACTTTGGTCTGAACATCGTCAAGGTCGATGCCGAAGAGCGCTTCCTCTCTGCGCTTGCCGGTGTTGACGAGCCGGAAGCAAAGCGCAAGATCATCGGCCGCGTCTTCGTCGAAGTGTTTGATGATGAAGCGAAAAAGCTGAAGAACGCCAAGTGGCTGGCGCAAGGCACCATCTATCCGGACGTGATCGAATCTGCTGCCAGCAAGACCGGCAAGGCCCACGTCATCAAGTCTCACCACAACGTCGGCGGCCTGCCGGAAGAGATGAAGATGGGTCTGGTCGAGCCGCTGCGCGAGCTGTTCAAAGATGAAGTGCGCCGCGTTGGTCTGGAGCTGGGTCTGCCCTACGACATGCTCTACCGTCACCCGTTCCCGGGCCCGGGTCTGGGTGTGCGCGTCCTTGGCGAAGTGAAGAAAGAGTACTGCGATATTCTGCGCCGCGCCGATGCGGTCTTTATCGAAGAGCTGCGCAAAGCTGACCTCTACAACCAGGTCAGCCAGGCGTTCGCCGTGTTCCTGCCGGTGCGCTCCGTTGGCGTCATGGGCGATGGTCGCAAATATGACTGGGTGATTGCCCTGCGTGCCGTCGAAACCATCGACTTTATGACCGCCCACTGGGCTCACCTGCCGTACGACTTCCTCGGTCACGTATCGAATCGCATCATCAACGAGATCAACGGTATCTCCCGCGTGGTGTACGACGTCTCCGGCAAGCCGCCTGCAACCATCGAATGGGAATAAGCGGCTCGCGCCGTTCTGCCCTTCGAGCATAAAAATGCAAAAAGACGCCCTTGAGGCGTCTTTTCTTTTCTCAATCGTTTGCGCAACACATCTTCTTTTTTCGAGCAGCTTTTTCGCCACCTTGCCCCTGTCATATGTGACAGGGGCATTTTTGCCATCCCGCACTAGGCTCTCTCATGCCAATTGAGCCTGCTGTCAACAGCGGCTCGTGGCTGGGGGGAGGGCTGATCCAGTTGCAGATAGCTGCGCAAATTTGCTCATCGTCATCGCGCCAACCGGCAGTGATGACACCCCGGTGGAGACCGGAAACCACTTGAATCAACGGGGCGCAGCCCGAACGGCCAAACGAGTCGGGATCATAGAGCACGGAGAGTTTGATATGTCAGAACAAGCAGTGTTGGTGGGTGGATGGACCGCATATCACAAGCTGACCGCCGAGGATCAGGCGGTATTTGATCAGGCGCTGAAAGGATTTGTCGGGGTGCAGTACGTACCCTTTGAAGTCTCCACTCAGGTGGTGGCTGGCACCAACTACCGCTTCAAGTGCAAGAGCACTGTGCCGCTTGCCAAACCGATCCATGGCGAAGCCGTGGTGCAGATCTTCAAATCACTGGACGGGGATGCCCATATCACCTCCATTACCCCGATTTGATTGGGTGGTGGGGCAAGGCGGGGAGGGGTGAGCCACCAGCCTGTTTGCTCCAAATCCTGAAAATAAGAAAGACGCCTTAGGGCGTCTTTCTTGAAAATAGAGCTTTTTCATAAGCTCAAAAAATAGATCTGGATAATTTTTAATCACTGGATCATGTGTTTTATATAATCTTCGAATTTCCCATAGTCATGCTTATAATAAATCCCTTCCATTAAATAAGGTAAGCTGTTGTTCTTGTGTATTTCCTCTGCGTGATATATTGGTTGTAGTTTTGAGTGTTGTAGATACCAATATGTCGTGTATTTTGATGATGTTTCATGCCAAACATTATCTATATTTTGAATTTTGTCATATAAGTCTTCTATTATACTTTTTAACTGTTTGGGTTCAATTAACTCCAGATAATATCTGGTCACAGCATAGTCTAAACAACAGCCTCTTATTTCAAATAAGAATCCATCTTTCTTTTTCACATCAAAGCACCAATCTCTCCATATTTCATATGCATATTTCCATGCAATTGCTTTTGATTCTTGAGTCGCATGTAGAGAAAATATATCTAAGCATTCTGATATCGTTTTTCTTCCTTTGTCATGCATATCAACAGTATAAAGATGAACTGCCTTGAAATATGTTTCTATTGCGGATCTTGATGTTGTCTTGGCTAGGGCTGTTCCTAGGCTTAATTGAATGTGAGGATAACGTGATGGATATGTATTTAGTATTTTCATCCAGTGTTGCCAGAGGTTATCATCCATCGTAAGATCTAAGAATATATCGGTTAACTTTTTAGCCTCAGTGTTAGTTAAATTAGATCTTTCTGGAAATGGAAGAACAGAGGCAATTGCAGAAAATTTCAATGATTGATTTGTAGTTTTTAATGCGATGTGCATTGCCTCACACTTTTCAATTTGGCTCATCATTGCCCACATTATGGGAATATCACGTCTAGTATCTAAGATTGACATGAGTGATTTTTCATTGAAATGAAATAGCAAAAAAAATGCGCTTGTTATGAAATAAGAGATTTCATACTTAAAGTTTTCATAATGTCTGTGAAATTCATTATATATTTTTGACCAGTCATTTTCAGCAATGATTTTTCGAATATAAGATTTTCTTTCCTCTTCATGATACGTTGTAAGTGCTTTAAATTCAGTTTCACTTGAACTGCTATCAATTATTAATTTTGCATAGTGTATAAAGGCATTGTTTATCTTCATTTCTGACGTAGCACATGATTTCCAGAAATAAAAATGTTCAAATGCTATTTCAATTATAAAAAATAACCCTTTAACTTCATCTAAAGAAAGGTTATTCTCGCTTGAGGTTTTGCTATAAATCCAATCCATGACCTTTAATGAATCTTGATTTGCAACAAAATATTTCGAGCCTCTATTTTTTATCAAGAAATCTAAACCTGGGATTTTTTCTGCTTTCTGATATAACTGCCATTCATCTTCGTGAGTAGATAAATCAACTGCTTCTTGATATAGCGTGTCTAAATGCTCATTTATGCGACATGTGATCTCTGTTTTCATATAGAACCCCATATTAAGCATTCATCAGAACTTAGTTCATCCCATAGCTCATTGAATGCATCAAGAATAAGGCGTGCATCACCACATTTTTGTAATATATGATGTTCTTTGCCAACACTATTTACAGATGTCCCTAACGACCAAGCCATAGGAATTTTATTTACATCGGGAAATATTAAAAATCTATCATGGAATTTCCATCCTTTATTATTTCGTGGACTTCTGAACTGTAAGTTTACACCCAGCATCATTTCCGCACTAAATGAATTAAATATATCATGGTATCTATCAAATACGCTTAGTTTTTTGGTTTTATTAGAATCATCGCTGAGAGGCTCTTTTAGAGCACTGATAGCTTTCAAAGGCGAGTTATTAAACTTTGAATAAAACAATGTTTTTACTATATCAGATGGAGATAGGTATGGATCCCATAAGTAAGCCCCATTTTTTCCATACTTATTAATTAAGTATCTTATATCCCCTATGGCCTTGTCATGCTCAAGAATTTTATCTTTACCTTTTGGATTATATTGAATGAATTCGCGACTTTCTTTTAGTAAGCTTCGATTATTTTCATAGATTCTGATTTTGCTCCAGTCAAGATTAGATTGTTGATTGATATCAACGTAATGTGTATCTGAATTGCTAATTGTTGGGACAATAGAACTATTACCATCTTCATGATATATAACGCGGTGTTCATTGCCAACAACATTAGAGGACACGCCGATCCTGCGAATAAATGCTGATGGTGGTAATGAATGAAGTATCAAATTATTATAAGAATCCCAAATAGTTAGTTGAAATGGCCCATTATTATTGAATGGTATTACTGTTGGGTTGATTTCATTCAAGTGTACAGCTATGTGAAAGTCATCATAGTTTAAGTCATCATCTTTTTTAAAACCGCAAATCATTAGGTCTCGAGGTTTTATGTCTGGGTGCCAAGAAATATTGCACTCTAAATTTTCACTATTCCCTTGTGGGGATATTCTAGCTTGTATAGCTTTGATAGGGACTTGAAATAGTATATTTCCGAGTCTATCGGATAGAGAGGAGAGGTCAATGGGGAGATATTTTAAAATCTCATCGGCTAGCTCTTGTAGGACAGAAGGTTTTTCAAAGAAAATAGAGAAATCATTTTTGCTCTTATTTACAAGCTCAACAACATAAGAACCATTCTGAAAATTGTTTTTTAATAATGAATTTAATGGAACCTGATAAAAAGAGTCTGGTGGCGTAAATGTTCTCTTTTTATAAAGATATTCAGGGGTGTTAACTAACTTTCCACAACTATCCCACTTGCGTTTAATATTTGCATCGGTAAACATGTTGATGGCTTTTTCAACAGAGACTAGGTAGCTCTTAATCCCAATGTACCACCCTTTTAAAGATGATGTTTTTATTCCTTCCCTGGGTGTAATGTAATTATCTACGCCAAGATTGATGTTTTTAGTATTTCTGTCTTCGGCAACCATTATTGTAAAGATATTTATTGGGTCATCTTTATTATTGTCAATGGCAAATATTTCTGTGATTTCAATGCAGCTGAATGTGCCCAGAACATTAGTTCTTATAATTGTCTCGATGTCATGTTTGATTGTGGGGGGGTTAACAATGGTAAGAGGATTGTGCATATAAAACCCTAATATTTTAATAATATAACTATTATTTAACATAAGAGTCCTGTGGTCATCCCCTCGAATCTGGTGTCGTTGTGCCGTAGGGTGCAATGAAATTGCACCTCTACTTTTGTTCCTCATACTTTGCACAAAAGCCGCTCGGCAGACGGTGCAATGCGCTGCGCTTATTGCACCCTACGTATTTCGTTCATCCGCTGGGGTGGGGCGGCTGAGCGCGGAGCCTCGCCAAAGTAACAAAAGGGGAGAACTGAGCCCCGATTCTTCTTATGTCCCCGTTTTATATCTCCGCACGCTTGTCCGGCATAGCCTGATTGTCTGCTGACTCACAACCAGCACTCCTGTTTCTTCCCCCCATCAGGCCGGGCAGAAAAAGCCCACCTTCACTCATACCTCGCCGCTTCCCAGGCGTGTATCGCCTGTTTGCGGGTCTCGCCCCAGTGATAGCCGCCGAGTTTGCCGTTTTGCTGGATGACCCGGTGACAGGGGATCATCAAGGCGACGGGGTTGGCCCCCACCGCCAGCCCCACGGCGCGGGCGGCTTTGGGGTTGCCGACGGCGTTCGCCACCTGGGCGTAGCTCACCACTTTGGCGGGCGGGATCTGCAGCAGCGCCCGCCAGACGCTGATCTGAAAGTTGGTGCCGCTCACGTGCAGCGAGATGGGGCGATCCGGCGCCTTGCTGCCATCGAACATGGTGTTGATGACCCCTTGGGTGCGTGATGGCGCTTCTTGCAGCGTTGCTGCAGGCCAGCTGCGGGCGAGGTCGGCCAGTGGCGCCTCTGGGGCCTGGTCATCGAGAAACGAGAAGTTGCACACCCCCCGCGGAGTCAGGGCGACGAACGCCTGACCGAAGGGCGTGTCGTGCACCCCGTGATCGATAACCAGCCCGGCCCCGCGCTGCTTGTACTCGCCCGGCGTCACCGCTTCGAGCTGCACGAAGTGATCGTAGAGCCGCGAGCCGCTGCTAAGGCCCAGGGTATCGGCCACCTCGAGCAGTGGGCGCGACTCCTGCAGCAGTGCCTTGGCCCGCTCCAGGGTCAGCACTTGCAGATAGCGTTTGGGTGTCACTCCGGCCCAGCGGCTGAACAGCCGCTGGAAGTGAAAGGGACTTAAGTGAACGTGCGCCGCTATCTCGTCCAGAGTGGGCTGGCGCTCCACCTGACTTGCGATAAAACGGATGGCATCGGCGATGCGGGCGTAATCAGACATAAGGCGCTCTCACGATAAGGTTTCGGTCGCAGGATCTTGGGGATGACAAGTCATGTACGACAAATTGATACCCCACCATCGGCCAGCAGGGCAATGCCGGTGGTAAAGCTGGATGCATCGGACGCGAGATAAAGGGCCGAGCGGGCGATCTCCTTCGGTTGGGCCAGCCGTTTGAGTGCATGCATATTCTGCACAAAGGCGAGGCTCTCTGGCGTATTGGCAAAAGCCCGCCCCATGGGGGTGTCGGTGCCCCCCGGTAGCAGGGCGTTGACCCGAATCCCTTGTGCCCCATACTCGGCAGCCAGCACCCGGGTCAGGCCAATGAGGCCTGCCTTGCTCGCCGCATAGGCCGCCATGCCGGGCAGCCCCAGGGTATGGCCGACAAAGGTAGAGGTAAAAATAATCGAGCCGCCGCCGCGAGCCTGCATGGCGGGGATCTGGTACTTGGCTCCCACAAAGGCGCTGGTGAGGTTGGTATCCAGAATTTCCTGCCACTGCGTCAGCTCAAGCTGCTCTACGCTGCACGGCATGCCTGTGGTACCTGCGTTGTTGAAGGCGATATCAAGCCCGCCGAAACGGGTTAACGCGAGATCCACCAGATCGCGGGCGTAACTCTCGCTTTTCACATCTCCCGCCAGACTTGCCGCCTGGCCCCCCTCGTGGCGGATCTCCTCCACCAGCAGATCCAGCTCGGGCTTGCGGCGGGCGCCGACGACGACGCTTGCTCCCTCCCGGGCAAACAGGATGGCGCTGGCGCGACCGATGCCGGAGCTGGCGCCGGTGATGATGGCGACCTTGTTGGACAGTAATGACATGGCAGTTCCCTCGCAGGTGTGTTGTGCGCCAGCTAAGTGGCGCACAGGGTTGGCAGTGGGTTGGAACCCCAATAGGTTCCAACCGACTTGGGTTTGGCCCCCACTATGGCAACCACTCCTCGCTGGAACGACCCGAATCTTGCTCTCTTTGTTCCCAAGTCGTTTTGCTACATGTCGATACAGGCCTTTGCGGCAACAAAAGGGGCGAACTGCGCCCCGAATTATTTATAATGCCCCCCTTTAAAATCGCCGGACCCGGGTTCGGCGCGCGCTGATGGTCGCTGTGCCATCAGGCAGATCATCAGGATTGAGAAACGGTTATGCATACTCTGGAACAGCTGCGCGCAGGTGAACTGTGCGGTGCCCGCCATCTGAAGCTCTCTGAAAACCTGACGGAGTTCCCCACCGAGATTTTGAGCCTGAAAGAGACGCTGGAGGTGCTGGATTTGACCGGCAACCAGCTAAGCACGCTCCCTGACGAGCTGGCCGGGTTTGGCAAACTGCGCATCATCTTCTGCTCCGAGAACCGCTTTACCGAGCTGCCCGAGGTGCTGGGGCGCTGTCCCGCGCTCACCATGGTGGGCTTTAAGGCTAACCAGATTGCCACCGTGTCGGCCAAAGCGCTGCCCGCCGGTTTGCGCTGGCTGATCCTGACCGATAACGCAATTGAGCTGCTGCCCGATGAGTTGGGCCAGTGCGACGCTCTGCAAAAGCTGATGCTGGCGGGCAACTGCCTGCGCGAGCTGCCCGCAAGTCTTGCCAACTGCCGCAATCTGGAGCTGCTGCGTATCGCCGCCAACCGCATCGAACGCTTCCCCGAGTGGCTGCTCTCGCTGCCTCGCCTTTCATGGCTCGCCTACTCAGGCAACCCCTTTAGCGAAGGGGAGGAGGCGCGGGCCATCGATGATGCCCATGTCACGCCGATTGCCTGGGAGACGCTGGCGCTGGGCGAGCTGCTGGGGCAGGGAGCATCCGGCGTTATCCATCGCGCCACCCTTGTGGGTAATCCTGCTGATGCAGTGACTCAGGCGAGCGATAGAGGCGATGGCAGTCAGGTGGCGGTCAAGCTGTTCAAGGGGGCGGTGACCAGCGATGGCTTGCCCCGCTGCGAGATGGCAGCGTCGCTGGCAGCGGGCACTCATCCCAACCTTATCAAGGTGATAGGCAAGGTGGCGGATTACCCCTCCGGCATTACGGCGCTGGTAATGGAGCTGATCGATCCGGCCTTTGCCAATCTGGCCGGGCCGCCGAGCCTGGACTCTTGCACCCGGGATGTCTATCCCGAGGGGCTGCATCTGAGTGTGCCGGATGCGCTGGCGATGGCCCACGGCATCGCCTCGGTGGCGGGCCATCTGCACCGTGCGGGCATCATGCACGGGGATCTCTACGGTCACAATATCCTGTTTGCCCGTGGGTCTGATGCGCCGGCTCGCGCCCTGCTGGGGGATTTTGGCGCCGCTTCCTTATATGACCGCTGCGACCGCGAGCGGGCGCTGGGCCTTGAGCGTTTGGAAGTGCGCGCCTTTGGTTGCCTGCTGGAGGAGCTGTTGGCCCATTGCGATACGCAAGACTCACCGCTTGATGGGTTGCATCAGCTCAAAGCGGCCTGCCTCTCGGAACTCCCCACCGATCGTCCCGATTTTGCTTATATCGAGCTTCAGCTGGCGGCTGCTCGCGCCACGCTGTCGTGATTTTTCTGGCGTTGGCAGGCACGTTTTGGCCTGCTAACGTCATTCCTTTTATTCATTCATCGCCATACACCCATGACGTTTTTGCATGGGTTGGTATGCCTTGTCCGTTATAAACGCATCCAATAGCGCCCATTGCGACAGCGAGGCGCACGGAAAGGTGACGTTCCGCCATTCGCCCGATAACACGCAGAGGCTGCGCGGCAAAAAGGGGAGGGCAGAGGGTTGCGCGGTGCCGGTTAAGTTGTGATATTGAGGCATCTTTAGTACAGAAGGGTAATAACGATGGAAGCTGCGTTTTGGCATCAGCGTTGGGAAGAGAACCGGATTGGCTTTCATCAGGCGGACTTCAACCACTGGCTGCAATCCTGGTGGTCGGCCCAGCAAGCGGACGAGCCGGTACTGGTTCCCCTGTGCGGCAAGTCCCGCGACATGCTCTGGCTGAGCGCTCAGGGCCATCCGGTCGACGGTTTCGAGTTATCGAGCCTTGCCGTCAGCCAGTTCTTCAGTGAAAACAAGCTCGCCGCGACCGTGAGCGAGGTGGGCCCTTATCAGTGCCATCAGGTGGACAGCCTGCGCATTTTTCAGGGGGATTTTTTCGCCGCCCCCAGTCTGGGTCGCCGTTACCGGCTGGTCTATGACCGCGCGGCGCTGATCGCCCTGCCGACCGCGATGCGCCGCCAGTATGCAGCCCTGATCAGTTCGCTGGTCGAGACCGGTGGCCAGATCCTGCTGGTGACCCTTGAATATCAGCCGGAGCAGCAGAGTCAGCCCCCCTTCTCGGTGGGGGAGATGGAGGTGCGGGCGCTGTTTGAACGGGATTTTCGCATCGAGGTGCTGGGGCGCGCCGTCGAGGTGGATCACCCGCGGGTGTTGTCGGGCCAGCTCTCCTACTTCGATGAGGTGGCCTACCGGCTGGTTCGCCGTGGCTAACGGACAGCTAACGGGCGGCCAAAGGGTGATCTGCGCCGACAAATCATCGGGCTACGCGCTCTTCGCTACCTCCTTTGACGTAGATCAACGTGACTGGCGGGGGGAGTGCCTAATATGAGGCTGTTTCTCAATCACTGTTGGCATTGCAAAGCGAGTATCGGGTCTTTCCCGCTTGCTGATCAGCAACTCAGTGTCTGATTTTCACGCTCATGTTCACTTTTGGCGGCTTTGGTCGCAATTGTTATGGTTTTTCCAGCCGACCCTGATGGGTCGGCTTTTTATTGCCTGCGATTTGCCGTGGGCAGGAAAAACGGGGGATGTCGAGGCCTGATCAGGCCTCGAAGGTGGCGGCATTGAGCCGAAATGCCTGTGGATCGTCGATAAACTGGCCGGTGATCCGCTCGTCATGTTCGTGCCCCTGACCATAGCTGCAGAGGATCAGTCGATCGGAGGTGCGCGAGCGCAGCTGGGTGATAAAGCGCACCAGATCGGCGCGGCTCAACTTGCCCACCTCGTCGCAGACTCTTTCGCGCTGATCAAACCCCAGATCCTTGTTGCCAATGCTGACCCACAGCCGCTGGCCGCGACTGCGCAGGTTGGCATCCCGCTCGCTCAGCTGGGCTTGCAGCCCTGCTTTACTCTCCTGCCACTGCTGCTCGGTAAATTCGAGCATGGCGAGCGGGAAGAGGTCGATAAACTCCTCCACTGCATCGAGCAGGATCTGCGGCCCCGCCACCGGCGACTGGATATAGAAGATCAGCCCCGGATGGCGATTGAGGGGCAGGTTGCCAGCGCCCACCACATAACCCAGTTGCTGGCGGGTGCGCAGCTCGTGGAAGAAAGTAGAGGACATGATGTGGTTCGCCAGGGTAAAGCAGGCGAGATCCCGCGCCCGGGTGGTGCGAGACTGGTAGTAAACCAGGAGCGCCGAGTCTTCGTGATCGCAACCCTGCTCGCGAATAAGGGTACCTCTGTCCTGAATGGAGATGAGCGGGCGGCGGGTCTCGCCGCTCGGCTTGCTGCTGGTGCCATTGATATCGCTCAGGTGGCGCTCCATCAGGGCGGCCAGCTCCAGCGCTTCGGCGGCAGTCCAGTCGCCATGCACCAGCGCTTCGACATGCACCTCGCCAAACAGCTGGGCCACGAAGCAGGGCATCTCCTCCAGCTCGACCGTGCGCAGGTGGCGCAGCAACTGCTCGAACGGCGGGTTGTTCGGTTGTAGCAAACTGGTGAGCTGGTTAAAGAGCTGGGAGATGGGGCGCGCCTTGGACTGGTTGTCCCAGTTGCGGATGAGCTGCTCCTTGATCTCGGCGAAGCGGCCCGGATCCGGATACCCCAGGGTGCGGTTGCCGAGGATCATGTCGAGCAACAGCGGCTGCTTGTCGGCAAAACCGCTCAGGTTGATGGTAAAGCCTCCCTGATGGGCATAGATCTGATAGCCCAGCCCCGCCAGCTCCGCCGGATAGGTGAGGGCATTGAGGTGGTCGGCCAACAGCTCCACGGCGAGGCGCGCCATGGCGATATTGCGCGGATTTTTGACCGCATGTTCGCTGTCGATGGAGATGTAGAGATTGCCCTTGGGCACGCTGAACAGGTGCTCATGGAGGTGCCAGAGGCGAAAACCGGGGCGATCGATAAGGCAGGCTGGCATGTCGGCGGCAAGCTCGGGCGTGCGCGGATCGAGTCGGCTGCTGATAAAGGGGTTGGGCTTGGGCAGCGCCAGCGCCGGATCCGGCTCGCTCTGCTGCCAGCGAATTTTCTCGGCCTCGGTAATGGTCGCCACGCTGTAGGGGGTCTGATACCAGCGGGCCAGCCGATCGGTCGCCACTTCCGGCGCAGTGATGGTGATACGCAAATTGTGCGGGGTGAGTTTGGCGAGGAAGCGGCGGATCAGCGGCTCGTCATATTCGCGCATCATGTAGTCGCCGTAGAGCAGATCCTCAGGTTTGTAGCTAAAGAGGTTGAGCACCAACCCCGACACCGTATCGAGGGGGCGGCCGCGCTCCTGAAAACGGAACGCCGATTCGAGCACGGTCCGTTTTTCGTCGTAGCGCCAGCTCTGCAACCCTTCGCGGCCAATCAGTTTCAGATAGCCAAACAGGGCGGCGAGGATGTCGTCCACATGCTCAAGGCCCAGAGGGGTGAGGCCGAAGTTGACGCCAAAATCCTTGAAGTTGGCGCCGCTGATGCCACCGCCCGCAGAGAGCTGGTTGACCCAGCCTTTCGCCTTGAGCAGGGAGAGCAGGCTGCCATCCCCCTCATAACCAATCAGATGGCTCAGGAAGGTGAGGGGCTTTTTGTCGTAAAACTCGTCCACATTGGGCAAGGGGAAGCTCAGCGACAGCTTGCGGGTCTCCTTGACCGGATTGATGTGGATGCGCACGCCGAGATCGTCGAGCCGGTAGAGCGGCATGGTGAGGATCGGGGTTCCCAAATTGCGATTCAAAATGGGAGCAAAGTAGCGACAGCACCACTGCAACTGGGTATCGATGGATTCCGGCGAGATCATCACCAGCGCCATGCGATCCGCGCTGTAGTGGCTTTCGTAAAAACGGATAAGGTCGGAGCGCAGATCCCGTCCCGGCAGATCGGCCAGGGTATCGAGGTTGCCCACCGAGAACTTGGAGAAGGGGTGCGCCGGGTTGACCGTCTCTTTATGCACCTGATAGCTGCGGCGCATGTCGTCCTGCAGCTTGAGGCGATACTCGGAGTCGACCGCGTTGCGCTCCTTGTCCACCCACTCCGGATCAAAGGTGGGGCAGATAAAGAACTGGGAGAAGCGATCCAGCCCAGCTTCGAAGAAGCCGTTGTCGATCTCGAAGAAGAAGTTGGTGAATTCGGTGCCGGTCCAGGCGTTGTTGCTGCCGCCATGACGGCTCATAAATTGCTGGTACTCACCAGGCTTGGGGTAGGTGCAGGTGCCGAGAAACAGCATGTGCTCCAGAAAATGGGCCATTCCCTGCCGGTCGGCGGGATCGTCAAAATGGCCGGTATTGACCGCCAGAGAAGCGGCGGATTTGTCGGTGTCGGGATCACAAATCAACAAGACCCTGAGCCGGTTGGCCAGCTCCAGAAAATGGTATTGCCGATGGTCATTGGGACTGGCATATGGGCTCATTGGCGTGTGACTCACGTTGGATTTATTTGAATTTAAACATGATTATCGACCCCGCTATCCCGTCAGGCAAACCCTTTTCTGAGAGGTAGCGCAATTGTTTCCACACCCGTGGCGGGGTAAGATCCCCCGGCTATCAAAACAGGCCCGTTGGGCGAGGTTGTAATGAAGATCTATATCATGCGTCATGGCCAGGCTGGCATGAATGCGAAAACAGATGAACAGCGTCCATTGACCGAGCAGGGTATTGAAGAGTCTATCCAGATGGCCCGCTGGCTGGCGCCTCAGCTGATTGGCCCGCTGGATCGGGTGATCCACAGCAACTATCTGCGGGCACGCCAGACCTGGCAAGCCATATGCAGTGAATTACCTGACGCAGCAGCCGTTGAAGAGAGTGGCGACATTACCCCTTACGGTGATCCCGCTTTCGTGGCCAGCTACCTCACCACTTTGGCTGAACAGCATGACCAGATCCTGATGGTCAGCCATCTGCCGCTGGTGGGTTATCTGGTGCAAAGCCTCTGCCCGGCCGCAGGAGCACCCATGTTCGCCACCTCGGGGATCGCCTGTATCGAGTGGCACGATGGCAAAGGAACCTTGCTCTGGCTCGAAGGGCCGCATACAATAGGCTAAAAGTTAATAAAAAGTTATAGATTGAATTTTTTGGGAAGAGATGGGCGAGTTTTCCGGATTTTTATAAATACTTTACGGAATTAATTCGCAGAAGCTGCTGTCATACGGATACAACTGCAAGAGGTTGCAAACGATGAGAGTGTTCAAGAAGTACCTGCCACTGATGGTGGCAAAGCATGTCAAAACCTTCTTTAAAGGTCGGATTTACATCCATGGTCGGGGGCGGTTTGATTTCCAATCCGGTTTGTTGCTGATGCCGAATCCGGCGGATATTCCCCACCGCCAGACAGTCACCGAGGTCAACGAGCTGATCTCCAGACTGCACATGGATGCCGCGTGATGCGCTTCTGAACCTGTTTCTGCACTGATATGCCCGCACTTGTGCGGGCATATTTGTTTCTGGCGACTGGCGTTCACCGCGTGGCTGTTCAGGCCCACACCTTTGTTTATCTTCCATCGCCCCCTATACTGGCCCGCTGTTGTCTCTTCGGTCTGGATCCTCTCATGCCCCTTGCCTTTCTGTTTCCCTTCTCCTGCATTGCCATCTGGGCTGGCAATGGCATCGTCAGCAAACTGGCGGTTGGCGTTTTGTCTCCTGCAGCCTTGGCCTGGTCGCGCTGGGTGGTGGCTGCGTTGGTATTAAGCCCGTTTCTGGCCCGTCGGGTATGGCGTGCGCGTGCCCGCATTCGTGCCGGTTTTTGGCAGATCGCCATGCTGGCCTTGCTGGGCATGGTGCTCAACCAGACTTTTGGGTACTACGCGGCGCAAACTCTGGGGGCTACCGAGATGGGGTTGATGATGGGACTGACGCCGCTGCTGACCGTGCTGTTCAGTATCTGGCTGCTGCGCGAGCGGCCCACCTGGGGCGCTGTGCTGGGGGCGCTGCTTTCCCTCCTCGGCTTGTCTATCTTGCTGGGGCAGGGGGATCCGACCCGGCTGTTTACCCAAGGCATTCATATCGGCTCTGTCTATATGCTAATTTCGGCGGGTACTTACGCCCTTTACAGCGTGCTGCTCAAGAAGTGGGATCTGGGGCTCGACAACTGGTCGCTGCTCTACGGTCAGGTGATCTGCAGTGTGGTGATCCTGACACCCTTCTTTTTGCTGGTGGATGGCCAGTGGCCGGATGGTCGGGCCCTGTGGCTGATCCTCTATGCCGGTATCCCCACTTCGGCGCTCTCACCCTGGCTCTGGATGCAGGGTATCGCCCTGCTCGGTGCCAACCGTACCGCCATCTTTATGAACCTGCTGCCGGTGATGACGGCTGGCCTTGCCATCACTCTGCTGGGTGAGCGGTTGACCAGCTATCACCTGATCGGGGGCGGTCTGACCCTGCTGGGTGTCTTGCTGGCACAGCTCTTGGTACGTCCGGTGGTGATGGGTCGCCGTCGGGTGGTGTTGGCACTCTGTCCCGAAGAGTAATCTTGCGCGAAAGCGTAGATGGGCCCAATGGCCTGCTTGGCCGCCAATGAAAAGCGCCTGCAGCAATGCAGGCGCTTTTTTATGGTCACATCTTGCCGAGCCGGTTACTGGGCAACCAGATAGAGTTCCTTGCTGTAGACCACATCCTGCGGGTTAAGGTGGGGGTAGCCTTTCACGAAAGGCTTGAGCAACCTGGATTTGACCGAGAAATAGATAGGGGCGATGGGGGCATCCGCATCAATGAGAGCCTCTGCCTGCTGATACAGGGCATTGCGTTCAGCGGGATCCAGCGAGTCGTGGGCCTTGGCCAGCAGGGCGTCGTACTCCTTGTTGAACCACTTGCCGCTGTTGGCACTGCTGCTGGAGGTCATGATATCGAGGAAGGTGGAGGCGTCGTTATAATCCCCGTTCCAGCCATAGCGGCTAACGCCAAAATCCCCCTCGTTCAGTGCCGAGACCATGGTCTTCCACTCCATGTTGTTGAGGGTGGCAGTGACCCCCAGGTTGTGTTTCCACATGGAGGAGACGGCCAGCGCAATCTTTTTGTGGCTCTCGTTGGTGTTGTAGAGAATGTCCACTGTGAGTGGCTTGTCCGGACCATAACCCGCTTCGGCCAACAGGGCTTTGGCTTGCTTGATCCGCTCCTCTTTGCTTTGCAGCTGGCTGGCCGGTTTTTTCAATTCAAAACCGTCCACAATGGGGGGCGTGAAGCTATATGCGGCAATTTGTCCCTGTCCCAGGATCTTGTCGGTGATGGTCTCCCGGTCGATGGCGAGCGAGAGCGCCTTGCGTACTTTCGGGTCATCGAACGGTTTGCGCTGGGTATTGAAGACATAGTAATAGCTGGCGAGTGTGGGGACGCTGACCAGTTCTTCCGGACTCTTGCTCTTGAGCTGTTTGTACTGCTCCAGCGGATAAGTGGTGTAGTGCAGTTCACCGGTGCGATAGCGGTTGTAGGCGGCGGTTTCCGAGACGATCTCCAGATAGATCACCTTGTTCAGGACGGTGTGCTGGTTGTTCCAGTAGTGGGTATTGCGCTCGGCACTCAGTCGCTCGTTGGGGGTCCACTCCTTGAGTACAAAGGCACCGTTGGAGACGATATTGCCCGGTTTGACCCAATCCTTGCCGAATTTTTCAATGGTGGCCTTGGGGGCCGGGAACGTGGTGTAGTGGGCCAGCGTCTTCAGGAAGAAGGGGACCGGATTTTTCAGGGTGACCTGCAGGGTGTGGTCATCGAGCGCCTTGATCCCTAGCTCTGACGGGCTCTTCTTGCCCTGGGTCACCTCGCTTGCATTGACCACTCCGGTCAACTCGATAAACCAGGCGTAGTTGGAGGCCGTCTTGGGATCGGCCGCCCGTTGCCAGCCGTAGACATAATCGGCGGCGGTGACAGGTTCACCGTTTGACCACTTGGCCTCGGGTCTCAGCTTGAAGGTGTAGACGGTGCCTGTCTTGTCGACCTCGTAGCTGACGGCGCCTGCTGGTTTGATCTTGCCGGTATTATCCAGCTCATAGAGCCCTTCAAACAGATCGTTGACGATGGCACTACCGGCGGTCTCTTCTACCAGCTGGGGGTCGATGGTGGTGGGTTCGGTGCCGATATTGGTCACGTAGATTTGTTGGGCATCCGGCAGCAGCTTGGTACCGGCAGGCACCTGGGCAGCCCAGGCAGGAAGGGCAAACAGTCCGGCTACCATGCCGGCAATGAGAGTCTTGTTCATTGATAATCCTTGAGTTTTATTTGCTTCCAAAGCGAAATCAGTGTGCTGGATTGGCGATCGGATCTCAAGAGGCAATGGCTGAGGGAAAGTCAGGCCCATCAGACTCCATTTTTAATGGCTCAAGGCCAGTCAGCTCATGGCTTGTCGCAGGTTATTGCCACGAATTAAGGGTCAGAAAGTTATCGATTGAAACCGAATAAAACGCGTCTTTTACCATAACGTGAGGCGAAATAGCCTATTTAATAGGCCGCTTAATTCGCTGCAAAAACAAAAAACAGACGTTACATTAGGTTACAAATCAAGGCCGCCGGTGATCGGCATTTTTTTTGCCGACGCCTGCAAACGTTTTCAATGCCAACGGATGCGATCTAAAGGAACAAAAATGCGAAACATGATCACCATGGGTGAGTTCATCGTCAAAAAGCAGGCGGATTATCCTACCGCGACCGGCGAGCTGACCTCGTTGCTCAGCTCGATCCGCCTTGCTGCCAAGGTGGTGAACCGGGAGATCAACAAGGCGGGACTGGCGGATATCATCGGTTCCATGGGCGCTGAAAACGTACAGGGCGAGGTGCAGCAGAAGCTGGATGTCTACGCCAACGAACGCTTCAAGGCGGCGCTGGAAGCGCGCGGCGAGGTGTGTGGCATGGCCTCGGAAGAAGAAGAGGACTTCGTGGCCTTTGACTCGCCACTCTCCAAAAACTCCAAGTATGTGGTGCTGATCGACCCGCTCGATGGCTCCTCCAATATCGACGTCAACGTCTCGGTCGGGACCATCTTCTCCATCTACCGCCGTTTGAGCCCGCAAGGTTCGCCGGTGACCCTGGAGGACTTCCTGCAACCGGGCAACCGTCAGGTCGCCGCCGGTTATGTGGTCTACGGCTCCTCCACCATGCTGGTCTACACTACCGGCTTTGGCGTCAACGGCTTTACCTACGACCCCTCCATCGGCTGCTTCTGCCTCTCCCACGAGAACATCCGCATTCCGGAAGAGGGCAAGATCTACTCCATCAACGAGGGCAATTACATCAAGTTCCCGGACGGGGTGAAGAAGTACCTCAAATATTGCCAGGAGCGCGACGAGGCGACCCACAGACCCTACACCTCCCGTTATATCGGCTCCCTGGTCTCTGATTTCCATCGCAACCTGCTCAAGGGTGGCATCTACATCTATCCGTCCGGCACCAACTCGCCGAACGGCAAGCTGCGCCTGCTCTATGAGTGCAACCCGATGGCGTTTCTGGTGGAGCAGGCTGGTGGCAAGGCCTCTGACGGTTTTGGCCGCATCATGGATATCCAGCCCACCGCGCTGCACCAGCGTACCCCCTACTTCGTTGGCTCGACCAAGATGGTGGAGCGGGCCGAGGCCTTTATGCGCGAGTTCTCCGGCCATGAGGATCCAGCCAACCAGGGCTGAACGTACGCAGTAGTCAGATAGCAAATAAAAAACGGGAGCCGATATGGCTCCCGTTTTAGTTGGCGTTATCTCTCTGGCTCGACGCCAGCGCTGCAGAGACTCACAGGCTGTTGCTGGCCAGATCAGCCAGCAAACCATCCACCAGTTTCAGGCGCATCGCACGATCCTGGGTCGGCACCTGGAAACGTAGCCGCGTCGGCCCGTCCATCTTGTAGACCCTTGGCTGGCTGGAGAGCAGCTTGACCAGATAGGCCGGATTGACCTTGGTCTCCTGGGTGAAGTCGAGATAGCCGCCGCGCTCGCTCATCTCCACCCGGCGAATGCCAAGGGCGGTGGCACGCTGACGGAAGGCAGCCAGCTCCAGCAGGGTTTTGGTTGCCTCCGGCAAGAGGCCGAAACGGTCGATCAGCTCCACTTTGAGCTCGCGCAGCTCCTGTTCGTCCGCTGCGCTCGCAATCCGTTTGTACATGGAGAGGCGCATGTTGACGTCCGGGATGTAGTCGTCCGGCAAGAGCGCCGGCAGGCGCAGCTCCACCTCGGTGTGCTGGCTCATCAGCTGCTCGAGCGACGGCTCCTTGCCCGATTTCAGCGCCTCGACCGCCTGCTCCAGCATCTCCATGTAGAGGGTGAAGCCGACCGATTCAATCTGGCCGCTCTGATCATCGCCGAGCAGTTCGCCCGCGCCACGGATCTCCAGATCGTGGGTCGCCAGCGCAAAACCGGCGCCGAGATCTTCAAGCGAGGCGATCGCCTCGAGCCGCTTGGCCGCATCCTTGGTCATCAGCTTGGGATGGGGGGTGAGCAGGTAGGCGTAGGCCTGATGGTGGGAGCGGCCAACCCGGCCCCGCAGCTGGTGCAGCTGGGCCAGACCGAGGTGATCCGCCCGATCCATGATGATGGTGTTGGCGCTTGGCACGTCGATGCCGGTCTCGATGATGGTAGTGCAGACCAGCAGGTTGAAGCGCTGGTGGTAGAAGTCGGACATGATCCGCTCAAGGTCGCGCTCGCGCATCTGGCCGTGAGCGATGCCAATGCGCGCCTCTGGCACCAGCTCCGCCAGGTCGGCTGCGCACTTCTCGATGCTCTCGACATCGTTGTGCAGATAGTAAAC
The DNA here is from genome assembly GCF_040907945.1 of Aeromonas sp. s11. Taxonomy (NCBI): domain Bacteria; kingdom Pseudomonadati; phylum Pseudomonadota; class Gammaproteobacteria; order Aeromonadales; family Aeromonadaceae; genus Aeromonas; species Aeromonas sp. s11. The sequence continues at coordinate 180,809 of NZ_JBFOCU010000053.1, forward strand.
CTGACCACCACGCTTCAATTCCCGCAGTACCGCCTCGCGTAACACTGCCGGTTCGTGCTGGCGGACAAAGGTCTTGATGGCGAGCCGCTTGGCGGGCGGAGTGGCGATGATGGAGAGATCCCGCATGCCGGACATCGCCATATTGAGGGTGCGCGGAATAGGGGTGGCGGTGAGAGTGAGGATATCCACATCGGCCCGCAGCGCCTTGATCTTCTCCTTCTGGCGCACCCCGAATCTGTGCTCCTCATCGACGATGAGCAGGCCCAGATCCTTGAAAGTGAGCTCGGAGCCGAGCAGCTTGTGGGTGCCGATGATGATATCCACCTTGCCTTCGGCCAGCTCTTTCATCACAGCGCTCTGCTCCTTGGCGGAGCGGAAGCGGCTCAGCACCTCGACCCGCACCGGCCAGTTGGCAAAGCGGTCGCGGAAGTTGTCGTAGTGCTGTTGCACCAGCAGGGTGGTGGGCACCAGCACGGCAACCTGCTTGCCGCCGTGCACCGCCACAAATGCTGCCCGCATCGCCACTTCGGTCTTGCCGAAACCTACGTCGCCACACACCAGTCGGTCCATGCTCTTGGCCTGACACATATCCCCCAGCACCGCATTGATGGCGTTGAGCTGATCCTCCGTCTCCTCGAACGGGAAGCTGGCGGCAAACTGGCGATAGGCCTCTTTGTCGTGCTTGAAGGCAAACCCGGCGCGAGCGGCGCGATGAGCGTAGACATCCAGCAACTCGGCTGCCACGTCGCGCACCTTCTCCGCCGCCTTGCGCCGCGCCTTGCTCCAGGCCTCGCCGCCGAGTTTGTGGCTGGGCGGGTTATCAGAGCCGGTGTAGCGGCTGATAAGGTGCAAACTGGTGACCGGCACGAACAGCTTGTCGCCGCCGGCATATTCGAGGGTCAAAAACTCGGTGGGCAGACCACCAGCGTCGATGGTTTCCAGTCCAAGATAGCGGCCGACCCCGTGATCCAGATGGACCACCGGCTGACCCTGGGTCAGCTCGCCCAGGTTTCTGATCACCGCATCGGAGCTTAAGTTTTTGCTCTTCTCTCGCGCCCGTTTGCTGCGCACCTTGCCGCCCAGCAGTTCGGTCTCGGTGATCAGCGCCAATGGATCCTGACCGGCCTCCTGCCACAGGAAGCCACGTTCAAGCGGTGCAACCAGCAGGCCGTAGCGATCAGGGCTCGCCATAAAGGCGTCGAGGGAGGGGAACTCTTTAGGTTGCAGCGAGATACGCGCCAGCAGATCGCCGAGCACCTCTCGTCGCCCCTCGGATTCCACCGCAAACAGGGTGCGCCCGGCAAAGCCTTGCAGGAACTGGTTGAGCGCCAGCAAGGGTTGCTCCTTGCTGTGATCGAGTTGCAGATCGGGCAGCGCCGAGATGGGCAGATCGTGCTGACCAGCATCGCCCGCAGTGGCGGCCTCTTGCAGCCGCACCGCGCCATATTGGCCCAGAGAGGCAAAGAGCTGCTCTACCGGCAGATAGAGCTGGGCTGGGGGTAGCAGGGGGCGGGTGTTGTCCCAGCGTCTGTCTTCATAGCGCTGGCCGATGTCGTTCCAGAAACGCTGGGCGGCGGGGTAGATATCCCCCACCGTGAGCAGCAGGGTCTCTTCCGGCAGGTAGTCAAACAGGCTGGCGGTCTGGTTGAAGAAGAGCGGCAGATAGTACTCGATGCCGGCGGGCCAGCGCCCCTTGCTCACCTCCTGATAGACGGAACCCTCGGCCCGCGACAGCTCGAACTGCTCGCGGAACTGGCCGCGAAACAGCTCGATGGCCGCCTCGTCGGTAGGGTATTCCCGGGCGGGCAGCAGGCTGACCGTCTTGACCGGTTCGCTGGAGCGCTGGGTCTCGGGATCGAACGGGCGGATGGAGTCCACTTCATCGTCGAAGAAGTCGATGCGATAGGGGCTGCTACTGCCCATGGGGAAGAGATCGAGCAGGGAGCCGCGGGCGGCAAATTCGCCATGTTCCAGCACCTGATCCACCGCCACGTAACCCGCCTCGGCCAGCCGCCCGCGCAGCTGTTGCAGGTTGAGGCGCTGACCGGCCTTCACCATCAGGCTGTATTTGTCGAGATAGACCCGGGGTGCGCAGCGCAACATCAGGGTGGAGATGGGGACGATCAGCACCCCCTTGCTCATCTGCGGCAGCTTGTAGAGAGTCTCGAGCCTTTGGGAGATGATGTCCTGATGGGGAGAGAAGGTGTCGTAGGGCAGGGTCTCCCAATCGGGGAACAGCAATACGGGGGTGGACTGATCGGCTAGCTGCTTGTCTGCCAGCAAATACTGCAGCTCCTGCTCCAGGCGCAGGGCGCTCGGGGTATCGGCGGTGATAAGCAGTACCGGCCCCTTGGCTTCACTGGTGAGACGGGCTGCAATCAGCGAGAGGCTGCTGCCGACCAGCTGGCCGAGCGTGATTTTTTGGCCCGCTTTGGCGGGCAAGGCGGGGAGTGTCATTGGCATGGTTCGATTCTTTTAACGTTGACGTTATCTATCGCTGACGTTCGCTCTGGTTAGCGCTGACGTTCTTGGGCGCGCAGCTTGAGCTGCTTCGATTGTACGTGGAGGCTGGCACGAACCAGCAGTTCACGGTCATCTTCGCGGATCCGCACATAGTCGAGCTGCACATGGGTGCCATGTTCACCGCCGTCGAGTTGTTTGACCTGGCCATAGCAGTAGATGGCGGCCGCCTCTTCCCGCAGGAAAATCTTGAGGCGGACGATCTGGTGCAGGTGCGGCGCATCCCCGTGATCATGATAGGGGTGCAGGTAGGTGAGCTGGCCAGCCCCGAAGCGCAGGGTGTGAAAGCGCTGCTCCGGATGGTCCTGCAGGGAGAGCACATAGCCCATGATCATGTCGATCTTGCGGGACTGCTGATTGACGATCTCAATCAGATCGTGCATCGACTCGTTCTGGTTGCGCAGCAGGCGAGTGGTCACCAGATCGATGGAGGTAATGGCCGAAGAGATCCGAAAGGGCTCCGGCAGCTCAGCGTCCAGCTCCTCCAGAGAGGGGAGGTGGAAGTCGGCCGGCATGGGGATCACATTGACCGGCGTGGCATGAGTGACGCTGAAGAACTGTTCCTGCATGGAGGCTATCCCTTGTTGTCATGGACGGTTTCCCTTTATTATCCGGTATCTTATTTTGTTGGCAACGTACATATCCTTGAAGACCGGACTTTTTCAGCCCCTTTCGCTGGCCATCGGCCTGCGTTATGCAGGCTCGAAGCGCAGCAATCGCTTCGTCTCATTTATCTCCCTGTTCTCTACCTTTGGCATCGCCATCGGGGTTGCCGCCCTGATGGTGGTCATTTCGGTAATGAACGGTTTCGAAGGGCAGCTCAAAGGGCGCATCCTCGGGGTGATCCCTCATGTGGTGGTGACCAATCAGGCTGGCCGCATTGATGCAGACCCGCAAGGCTTGCCGGATCTGGCCAAATTACCCCATGTGGTCGCCTCGGCCCCCATGCTCGACAGCGAAGGGATGCTGCAAAGCCCCGGCCAGCTGACCGGGGTGAGTGTGCAGGGCATCGATCCTGCGAAGTGGCCCAAGGATGACATCCTGCACTCCCAGATGCTGGGTGGGCGCCTCGATACCCTGCAGGCCGGTCACTACCGCATCGTGCTGGGGCAGGGGGTGGCACGCCGCCTCAATGTCTCCATCGGCGATCAGGTTCGGCTGATCCTGACCGAAGGGACCCGCTTCACTCCGTTTGGTCGGGTACCGGCCCAGCGCCTCTTTACCGTCTCCGGTATCTTCGGGGTCGGCGCAGATGTGGATAACCAGATTGCGCTGATCGCGCTGGGGGATGCCCAGCGGCTGCTGCGCCTGCCGCCAGAAACCGTCGGTGGCATTCGCCTCTGGCTCGATGATCCGTTTGCGGCCGACGAGGTGATCAAGACACCGTTGCCGGATGGGCTGCTATGGCAGGATTGGCGCCGCGAGCGGGGCGAGCTGTTCCAGGCGGTCGCCATGGAAAAACGGATGATGGGGCTGATGCTGGTGCTGATCATCGCCGTCGCCACCTTTAACATCCTCTCCGCGCTGGTGATGGTGGTAACGGACAAGGAGGGCGAAGTGGCCATCCTGCGCACCATGGGTATGAGTGAATCAGGGATCGTCAAAATCTTCATGGTACTTGGCGCCTCCAGCGGGGTGATTGGCGCTCTGTTTGGCGGATTGGCAGGCCTTGCGCTCTCCCTTGGTCTCAACCCCCTGCTCAATGCAGTGGGGCTCAACCTCTATATGGCGGCTGGCGGCAGTGGCTTGCCGGTGATTGTCGAGCCGGCTCAGGTCATCACCATTTTGCTGGGCGCCGTGCTGCTGAGCTTCAGTGCCACCCTCTATCCGGCGGCCCGCGCTGCGCGGGTGAAACCGGCCGAGGCGCTGCGTTATGAGTAATGCCGTGAATAATACATCTTCTGTTGTTACCTCCGGTGCGAGTACCGGCGTTGTTACTGGTGCCTCTGTGGTCACTGGCGTAAGTGGAGCCCCTGTTATGAATGAAGCCGTATCCCGTGAACCTCTGCTGCGCTGCCAGGCGCTCAACCATGTCTATAAAGAGGGGGAGCTGGAGACTCAGGTGCTCAAGGGGATCGATCTCTGCGTCGCGCCCGGTGAAATGCTGGCGGTGGTGGGGAGCTCCGGCTCCGGCAAGACCACTCTGCTGCACCTGATGGGGGCGCTGGACAACCCCTCCAGTGGCGCCGTGCTGTTCAAGGGGGAGGATATACACCACTGGGATAGCCGTACCCAGGCTCGCTTTCGCAACCGCGAGCTGGGCTTTGTCTATCAGTTCCACCATCTGCTCTCCGAGTTCAGTGCGCTGGAAAATGCGGCCATGCCGCTGCTGATCGCCGGTGAGTCGGTGGCGATTGCCACCGAAAAGGCGACCAAAATGTTGGGTAGGGTAGGGCTCTCCCATCGCTTGAACCACCGTCCCTCCGAGCTTTCTGGTGGCGAACGTCAGCGGGTGGCGATCGCCCGGGCGCTGGTCAACGAACCGAGCTTGGTGCTGGCGGATGAGCCTACCGGCAATCTGGATCACGCCAGTGCCACCGCGGTGTACGAACTGCTGTGTGAACTGAATCGTGAACTGGGCACTGCGTTTGTGGTGGTGACTCACGACTTGAGCCTCGCGGCCAAGCTCCATCGCCGGGTGACCCTGGTGAGCGGCGTGATGGCGGAGGTTGCCTGATGTTCAAACCGCTGCCCCTCTTTCTGGGCCTGCGTTATAGCCGCTCCCGCCGTCGCAACGGGTTTATCGCCTTTATCTCTGCCTCTTCCCTGATCGGTATCGCCCTCGGGGTGATGGCGTTGATCCTGGGCCTCTCTGCCATGAATGGTTTCGAGCGGGAGCTCAAAGATCGGGTGCTCTCGGTCGTGCCGCAAGGTGAGCTGGACGCCGTCGAGCGGCCGTTGCCGGATTGGCCGCGTCTGCGTGACTACCTGCTGGCACAGCCGGGCGTTGAGGCGGCTGCCCCAGTCATTCGCCTCAATGGCCTGCTGGAGCATGGCTCTGCCCTCAAGGGGGTGCAACTGCGCGCCGTGCTGCCCGATCTGGAAGCCAATCTGTCGGATGCTGGCAAATACATGACGGGCCGCGGTCTGCGTGAGCTGCAACCGGGTGAACGTGGGGTGATCCTTGGCAAGACTATTGCCGACAAGCTGGGGGTCAAGGTGGGGGACTCGGTCGCCCTGCTGCTGCCGCAAGGGGGCGATCAGGCGGGGATCAAGAATCCTCGCCGTGAAGCCCTGACCGTGGTGGGGCTGCTGGAGATCGGCGGTCAGCTCGACGGCCTGCTCGGCTTTATGCATCTGGCCGATGCGCAAGCGATCACCGGCATGGGCAGCGATGTGGAGGGCTTCAGCCTGCGGGTGAGCGATGTGCTCAAGGCGCAATCCATCACCGTAGCCGCCGCGCAGCAGTTCCCTCATCACGTCTATATCCGCAGCTGGATGAACAGCCAGGGCTACCTCTATCAGGACATCCAGATGGTGCGTACCGTCATGTATGTGGTGATGCTGATGGTGGTGGCCGTCGCCTGTTTCAACATCGTCTCCACTCTGGTGATGGCGGTGAACGAGAAGCGCAGCGAGATCGCCATCCTGAAGACCATGGGGGCGAGCCCTGGCCAGATCCGGCTTACCTTCGTCATTCAGGGGATGGTCAACGGCGTGGCCGGTGCCCTGCTTGGCGCCCTGCTGGGTGGTCTGCTCTCCAGCAAGCTGACCCAGATCCTGAGCGTTGTCGAAAAGCTTATTGGCCACCGCTTCCTCAATCCGGATATCTACTTTATCGACTTCTTGCCGACCGAGTTGCATATGCAGGATCTGCTCATCGTGACGGGCGCCGCCATCCTGATGAGTCTGGTGGCGACCCTCTATCCCGCCTGGCGGGCGAGCGGTCTGGTGCCCTCCCGCGAGCTGGGTCACTGATACGCGGTATCTGACTCGCTGATAAAGAACGAAGGGCCCGCCGGTGCAAACCGGTGGGCCCTTCTGTTTTCAGATCGTGTTGCGTTGCTTAGTGCGCGTTCAGCTCATCGAGCGGTAGCGAGAAGCTGGCCACGAAGGTGTCGATAAAGTAGCGCATCTCATCGCTCATCCGGGCCTCCAGCATGGCTTCGAGGCGCTTGCGAGCCGGTTCGAACTCCCGGTTGCCCGCGTTGATCTCCTCCAGACACTTGGTATAGGCGCAGAGGGTGTCGGCATCCTTGACCAGCCTGGCCAGCTCGTCATCCTGGGCTGCCGAATCGAGCAGGGGGCGAAAGTCCTCCACCAGTTCCGGCGGCAGCATGCCAAGCAGACGCTGCTCGGCGGCCAGTTCTATCTTCTTGTACTCGCGGGCAATTTCGGGGTTGAAGTATTTGACCGGGGTAGGCAGATCGCCGGTCAGCACCTCACTGCTGTCGTGGTAGAGGGCCATCACGGCGGCGCGGTCGGCATTCACGCTGCCGTCAAACAGCCGGTTTTTGATGATGCCGAGGGCATGGGCCACCATGGCGACCTGCAGGCTGTGCTCGGCGATGTTTTCCGGCTGGATGTTGCGCATCAGGGGCCAGCGGTAGATGAGTTTCATGCGGGCGAGATTGGCGAAAAAGTGGCTGGGTAACATGACGGCCTCAACAAAAGAGAATAGAAAAGGGCAGACCCTAGTCTGCCCTTTTTTTCGTTGCAGGGCAGCGTCTGCCCGCGCATTTCCCGTGTTTAGCGGATATAGCGGCCCGATTCCGCCTCCTGGTTGGTCACTATCATCTGGCCGATGGGCGCCAGACTGATGAGTGCCAGCTTGAGGTGCTGGATACCGAACGGGATACCGATAATGGTCACGAAGCAGGCCAGCGCGGAAGCGATGTGGCCGATGGCCAGCCAGACGCCGATCAGCACAAACCAGAGGATGTTGCCAATCAGCCCCAGAGTGCCGGTGCCGATATCGCTCTGGCCGGTCATGGTCTTGCGATTGACCGCCTGCTTGCCAAACGGGAAGAAGGTAAAGGTGCCGATCACGAAGCAGGCTCGTCCCCAGGGGATGCCGACCAGCGAGATAAAGCAGACAAGACCGGCCAGCCACCAGGCCAGGCCCATAAAGACACCTCCCAGTACAAACCAGAGCAGATTGAACAAGAAGCGGAAAAAGGCCATGTGAGTGACTCCAGATCATCAATTTGGTTGCCACCATAACGAGGGAGGGGTAGGGACGCAATGGTTGATTGGTCCAATCGCCATTTGGCTGGTCAAATTGAGTCGCCGCCCGCAACGGTGGGCTGTTTTTCGGCGAAAGATGGGTAATAAAGCGGCGTTCGGATGAAAAAAGGTGAGCAAACGCAAAATTATTGCCATCGGATAGTTGAAGTCGGGCACCTCTCTCCCCATATAAAGGGCAGTTTTGCACGAATTGTGCTTGCACGCCGCTCAATGTGGGGGATGTGTAGCTCGACTCGACCAAAGTGCGCCGCTATAATGCCGCGTCATATTTTCTCATCACAAAGACATATCGTTGTCTTTATAAACAGGAAGACTCCGGGCTTTGCCCAGGGGCAATAAAGGGTCAGCACACAGTGCTGAGTTGAACGAGGTAGAAGAATGCAAGTTTCTGTAGAGACAACCCAGGGTCTGGAACGCCGTCTTACCATCACTGTACCGGCCGCTACCGTAGACGCCGCTGTGCGTAAAGAATTGAATGGCCTGGCCAAAACTCGTCGCATCGACGGTTTCCGTCCTGGCAAGGCTCCGGTTGCCATCATCAAGAAGATGTTCGGCGCCATGGCTCACGCCCGCGTTGCTGATGAAATGATGCAGAGCAACTTCATCAAAGCCATCATCGAAAACAAACTGAGCCCGGCCGGTGCCCCGACCATGGATCCGAAAGAGATCAAAGAAGGTCAGGATTTCGAATTCACCGCCACTTTCGAAGTGTATCCGGAGTTCGAAGTTGCAGGTCTCGAGACCATCAAGGTCGAGAAGCCGGTTGCGACCGTGAAGGATGAAGATCTGGCCAACATGATCGACACCCTGCGCAAGCAGCACGCTACCTGGGCTGATGCCGATGTTGCCGCTGCCAATGGCATGCGTGTGACCATGGACTTCGTTGGTTCCATCGACGGTGAAGAGTTCGACGGCGGCAAAGCTGAAGGCTTCAACCTGGTGCTGGGCGCTGGCCGCATGATCCCGGGCTTCGAAGACGCCATCATGGGCAAGAAAGCGGGCGACGAGTTCACCATCGAAGTGACCTTCCCGGCTGACTACCACGCTGAAAACCTGAAAGGCAAAGAAGCCAAGTTCGCTTCCAAGCTGATCAAGGTTGAAGAGCAGATCCTGCCTGAGCTGACCGAAGAGTTCGTGAAGCGTTTCGGTATCGAAAGCGGTTCTGTTGAAGAGCTGAAAGCCGAAGTGCGCAAGAACATGGAGCGCGAACTGGCTCAAGCCCTGAAAAACAGCGTGAAAGAGCAGGTTCTGAACGGTCTGGTTGAAGCCAACCAAATCGACCTGCCGAAAGCTGCCGTTGCTCAAGAGATCGACGCACTGCGTCAGCAGGCTCTGCAGCGCTTCGGTGGCTTCCAGGGCGGCAACGCTCCCGAGCTGCCGGCTGAACTGTTCCAGGCTCAAGCCGAGCGTCGTGTACGCGTAGGCCTGCTGCTGGGTGACGTGATCCGCACCAACGAGATCAAGGCTGACGATGCCCGCGTAACCAGCATCATCGAGTCCATGGCGACTGCCTACGAAGATCCGAAGGAAGTGATCGAGTACTACCAGAAGAACGAACAGATGCTGAACGGCGTTCGTAACCTGGCAGTAGAAGATCAAGCTATCGACCTGATCCTGTCCAAAGCGCAAGTGACCGAAAAAGAAGTTGCCTTTGACGAAGTGATCAACAAGTCTGGCGCCGCTGCCTAAGAACATTTGACTTAAGGTCAAGACTGTTAAGTATAATGGCTCGTGTGATCTCCACTCGGGCCATTTTATTTTAGGGACAATGCCTTATGTACAAGAACTATAACGATATGACCGATTCTCCCAGCAATGCGCTGGTCCCCATCGTGGTCGAACAGACTGCCAAGGGTGAACGTTCCTACGATATTTACTCCCGTCTGCTGAAAGAGCGGGTGATCTTCCTGACTGGTCAGGTTGAAGATCACATGGCCAATCTGGTGGTTGCCCAGCTGCTGTTCCTCGAGTCCGAGAATCCGGACAAGGACATCTATATCTACATCAACTCGCCGGGTGGTTCGGTGACTGCGGGCATGTCCATCTACGACACCATGCAGTTCATCAAGCCGGATGTCAGCACCGTCTGCATGGGGCAGGCCTGCTCCATGGGTGCCTTCCTGCTGGCCGGTGGCGCCAAGGGCAAGCGTTTCTGCCTGCCTAACGCCCGTGTGATGATCCACCAGCCGCTGGGTGGCTTCCAGGGTCAGGCATCTGATATCCAGATCCACGCCCAGGAGATCCTGAAGATCAAAAATACCCTGAACGAGCGCCTGGCGTTCCACACCGGTCAGGACATGGCTACCATCGAGCGTGACACCGATCGTGACAACTTCATGTCCGCCGAGCAGGCCGTGGCCTATGGTCTGGTTGACGGTGTCCTGAGCCAGCGTAGCTGAGCAGGGTGTCCCGGTCTGTTGTAAACTCAACAGGCCGATCCATCCTCTATTGATAAAACGAGGTTGCTGAATGACAGAGAAACGCAAGGGTGAGGGTGATAAGCTGCTCTACTGCTCTTTTTGCGGCAAAAGCCAGCATGAAGTGCGCAAGCTGATCGCTGGCCCTTCCGTCTACATATGTGATGAGTGCGTCGAGCTGTGCAACGACATCATCCGCGAAGAGATCCGCGAGATCTCGCCCAAGCGCGATGGTAACGAGCTGCCGACCCCTCATCAGATCCGCGCTCATCTCGATGACTATGTGATCGGGCAGGAGTACGCCAAGAAGGTGTTGGCCGTTGCCGTCTACAACCACTACAAGCGTCTGCGCAACAGCGGCGAAAACAGTGGTGTTGAGCTCGGCAAATCCAACATCCTGCTGATTGGCCCGACCGGTAGCGGCAAGACCCTGCTGGCCGAGACTCTGGCTCGTCTGCTGGATGTGCCGTTCACCATGGCCGATGCGACCACCCTGACCGAAGCCGGTTATGTGGGCGAGGACGTGGAGAACATCATCCAGAAGCTGTTGCAAAAGTGCGACTACGACGTGGAGAAGGCCCAGCGTGGCATCGTTTACATCGACGAGATCGACAAGATCTCCCGCAAGTCGGACAACCCCTCCATCACCCGTGATGTCTCCGGGGAAGGGGTACAGCAGGCACTGCTCAAGCTGATCGAAGGGACCATCGCTTCCGTGCCGCCGCAAGGTGGTCGCAAGCATCCGCAGCAGGAGTTCTTGCAGGTTGATACCTCCAAGATCCTCTTTATCTGTGGCGGTGCCTTTGCCGGTCTGGACAAGGTGATCGAGCAGCGTTCCGTGAAGGGAACCGGTATCGGTTTTGGCGCCGAGGTGAAATCCAAGGATGCCAAGGCCACCCTGAGCGAGACCTTCGCCAAGGTAGAGCCGGAAGATCTGATCAAGTATGGTCTGATCCCCGAATTCATCGGCCGTCTGCCGGTGGTCGCGACCCTGACCGAGCTGGACGAGTCTGCCCTTATCCAGATCCTGAAAGAGCCGAAAAACGCGCTGACCAAACAGTACGCTGCGTTGTTCGATCTGGAAGGGGTTGAGCTCGAGTTCCGTGACGACGCACTCAACGCCATTGCCCGCAAGGCGATGGAGCGTAAAACCGGTGCTCGTGGTCTGCGTTCCATCGTGGAAGCCGTGCTGCTGGATACCATGTATGACCTGCCTTCTCTGGAAGGGGTCAGCAAGGTGGTGATCGACGAGACCGTGATCAAAGGGGACTCTGCGCCCTTGATGATCTACGAGAATCCCGAAACCCAGGCAGCTGCATCAGAGTAAATGTCTGATTTTTAATCAAATGGAAGGGGCTTTTTGCCCCTTTCATGCTTTTTACGGTTTCGGCGATTGAATCTCATCTCAGCGCCCCCATATACTCAGCCAAGCGCTTTGCCAACGGTATAACAAGCCGAGAGGACATATATGAACCTAGAGCGTTCAGAACGCATCGAGATTCCCGTCCTGCCTCTTCGTGACGTGGTGGTTTATCCCCACATGGTCATTCCACTCTTTGTGGGGCGGGAAAAATCCATTCGCTGTCTGGAAGCGGCCATGGAGCAGGACAAGAAAGTTCTGCTGGTGGCCCAGAAGGATGCGTCAACCGATGAGCCAACGGTGGAGGAGATCTTCACCGTCGGGACAGTGGCCAATATTCTGCAGATGCTCAAGCTGCCGGACGGCACCGTCAAGGTGCTGGTAGAGGGGGGACAGCGTGCCCGCCTGGAGCGGATGATTGACGACAAGGATTTCTTTGTCTGCGAGGCCCAGTACATCCCCTCCCAAGCCATTGAGGAGAAGGATCAGGAAGTACTGGTTCGCTCCGCCATCGGCCAGTTTGAAGGCTATATCAAGCTCAACAAGAAGATCCCGCCCGAGGTACTGACCTCGATCTCGGCGATCGACGATGCTGCGCGTCTGGCTGACACCATGGCGGCCCACATGCCGCTCAAGCTGGAAGACAAGCAGAAGGTGCTGGAGATCGTCTCGGTCTCCGAGCGCATCGAATTCCTGATGGCGATGATGGAGTCGGAAATTGACCTGCTGCAGGTCGAGAAGCGCATCCGTACTCGCGTCAAGAAGCAGATGGAAAAGAGCCAGCGCGAGTATTACCTCAACGAGCAGATGAAGGCCATCCAGAAAGAGCTGGGTGAGCTGGAAGATAGCCCGGATGAGTTTGAAGCCCTCAATCGTAAGATTGAAGAGGCTGGCATGCCGGAAGATGCCCGTGAAAAGGCCCAGGCCGAGCTTGCCAAGCTGAAGATGATGTCTCCCATGTCCGCCGAGGCTACCGTGGTTCGCAGCTATGTGGACTGGATGGTACAGGTGCCCTGGAAGGCGCGCTCCAAGGTCAAAAAAGACCTTGGCAAGGCGCAAGAGGTGCTGGATGCCGATCACTATGGCCTCGAGAAGGTCAAGGATCGCATCCTCGAATATCTGGCGGTACAGGCACGGGTGAACAAGCTCAAGGGCCCCATCCTCTGTCTGGTTGGGCCTCCCGGTGTGGGCAAGACCTCGCTGGGCCAATCCATCGCCAAGGCGACAGGCCGCAAATATGTGCGGATGGCCTTGGGTGGGGTGCGTGACGAAGCGGAGATCCGCGGTCACCGCCGTACCTATATCGGTTCCATGCCCGGCAAACTCATCCAGAAGATGGCGAAAGTCGGCGTGAAGAACCCGCTGTTCCTGCTCGACGAGATCGACAAGATGAGCTCGGACATGCGTGGCGATCCCGCATCCGCCTTGCTGGAAGTGCTGGATCCGGAACAGAACAACAGCTTCAACGATCACTATCTGGAAGTGGATTATGACCTGTCGGACGTGATGTTCGTGGCTACTTCCAACTCCATGAACATCCCGGGCCCCTTGCTGGACCGGATGGAAGTGATCCGCCTCTCCGGTTACACCGAAGATGAGAAGCTCAACATTGCCAAGCAGCATCTGGTTGCCAAGCAGATCCAGCGCAATGGCCTGAAAGAGTCCGAGATCACCATCGAAGATTCTGCCCTGGTTGGAGTGATCCGTTACTACACCCGCGAGGCGGGGGTGCGGAGTCTGGAGCGCGAGATCTCCAAGATTTGTCGCAAGGCGGTCAAGCGTATCCTGCTGGACAAGAGCATCAAGCATGTTCAGGTCAATCAGGAGAACCTCAAGGAGTTCCTCGGGGTGCAGCGTTTCGATTACGGCAAGGCCACCGACCAGAATCAAGTGGGTCAGGTGTGTGGTCTGGCGTGGACCGAAGTGGGGGGCGACCTGCTCACCATCGAGACCACCAACATGCCGGGCAAGGGTAAGCTCACTTATACCGGTTCTCTCGGTGACGTGATGCAGGAGTCCATCCAGGCGGCCATGACGGTCGTACGAGCCCGTGCCGAGAAGCTGCGCATCAACGCCGACTTCTACGAGAAGCGCGATATCCACGTGCACGTACCGGAAGGGGCAACCCCGAAAGATGGTCCGAGCGCCGGTATCGCCATGTGTACCGCCCTGGTCTCCAGCTTGACCGGTAATCCGGTTCGTGCTGATGTGGCGATGACAGGGGAGATCACCTTGCGCGGCGAAGTGCTGCCCATCGGTGGTCTCAAGGAGAAGTTGCTGGCAGCCCACCGTGGCGGCATCAAGCGAGTGCTTATTCCGAAAGAGAACGAGCGTGACCTTGAGGAGATCCCGGCAAACGTCAAACAAGACCTTGAAATTTATCCGGTTCGCTGGATTGACGAGGTGCTGGAATTGGCGTTGCAGGACAATCCACAGGGGTTTGAGCGCGTTTCTGTCGTGTAAATGTTGATGCGCCGCAAATTTGGCGCATTCGGCGGGTGGTTAAGGCTTGCATGCGCCCGATAACGGAAGTAGCCTTGACCACCGATCGGGTACTCGTGATGAGTCGCAATGCGTTGTGTGGCGCGGGTTTGCGCCAGATTGTCACTTGCAACTGATCAGGAGGCTTGCTATAAAACCTCCACTTGTTGTGGCCAGGGAAATCAGCGCCGCAGCGGTGTTCGATAAAAGGGGAATATAAGAGTGAATAAATCTCAACTGATTGACAAGATTGCAGACGGTGCCGATATCTCCAAAGCTGCCGCTGGCCGTGCGTTGGATGCCTTCATTGATGCTGTTGGTGAAGCGCTGAAAGAGGGCGACCAGGTTGCTCTGGTTGGTTTCGGTACTTTCGCTGTACGCGAGCGTGCTGCCCGTTCAGGCCGTAACCCGCAGACTGGCGCGACCATCGAAATCGCTGCTGGTAAAGTTCCTGCCTTCAAAGCCGGTAAGGCCCTGAAAGACGCTGTTAACTAAGTCGGTCGCTGATATCCGTCGGCTACCGTCCTTGGTCGCAGACCAGACAAGTTAGAGAGTCTTCTCTCATACTGATTGACCAAGGCGCATCGCAATCGGTGCGCCTTTTTATTGTTTACGCCCATCGAGTTCGGGAGCATAAGTACAAACATGATGTTGGATAAACTACGCGAAGGGGCGCAGGGCAAGGTAGCCAAGGTTATCTTGGGCCTGATCATCCTCTCCTTTGCCTTGGCTGGTGTAGGTAGTTACCTGAACGGCCCGGCCCGTACCGCCCCCGCCACCGTCAATGGCACCGAGATCAGTGCTGCGGCACTGGAAAATGCCTACCGTAACGAGCGCGCCCGCATGGAATCCCAGATGGGAGAGGCATTCAGCCAGCTGGCCGCGAACCCCGATTACATGAAACAGTTCCGTCGCGGTGTGCTGGATCGCCTGATCGATCAGGCGCTGCTGGACAGCAAGGCCCGTGAACTGGGTCTGCGCATCAGCGATGAACAGATCAAGCAAGCCATCGTGGCCATGCCGGAGTTTGCCGAGAACGGCAAGTTCAACAATGACCGCTATCTGCAACTGATCCGTCGTGCCGGCATGACTCCTGAAATGTTCCGTGACTCCCTGCGTCAGGACATGGTGCGTCAACAGTTGATGAGCGCCCTGCTGGGCACCGAATTCTCCCTCAAGGGTGAAGCGGAGCAGCTCGACAAGCTCTACAACCAGACTCGCGATCTGCGTCTGGTACGTCTGGCTGCCGCCAACTACATGGCTGATGTTCAGGTCTCCGACAACGAGCTGGAGCAGTACTACAAGACCAATGGCGCCCGTTTCATGAACGACGAGCAGGTCAAGGTCGACTATCTGCTGCTGGACGCCGCCAACCTCGCCAAGGATATCAAGGTCACCGAGCAGGATGCCCAGGATTACTACGATCAGCACCAGGATCTGTTCCAGCGTGCCGAGCGTCGCCATGTGGCTCATATCCTGATCCCGTTTGGCAAGGATGAGAAAGCGGCCGAACAGAAAGCAGAAGCCGTGCTGGCCAAAGCCAAGGCGGGTGATGATTTTGCTGCGCTGGCCAAGGCTGACTCTTCCGATACCTTCTCTGCCAAAAAAGGCGGCGAGCTGGACTGGTTCGAGAAAGGGGTGATGGATCCGGCCTTCGAGAAAGCCGCGTTCGCCCTGAACAAGGCTGGCGATCTCTCCGGCGTGGTGAAGAGCCCGTTCGGTTTCCACATCATCAAGCTGCTGGGGGTTGAAGCAGCCCAGACCAAGCCGTTTGCCGATGTGAAAGAAGAGACCATCACTCGTCTGCAAGCTGACAAGGCCAAGGAGAAATTCTTCGCCGAGCAGCAGAAGATGGCTGACAACAGCTTCGAAAACCCGGACTCGCTGGACCTGACCGCTGATGCCATGGGGATGAAGGTTCAATCTTCCGATTTCTTCACCCAAGCGACTGCTCCGGCTCCGCTGAACGATCCCAAGGTGCTCTCCGTAGCGTTCTCCGAACAGCTGCGCGATGACAACACCAACTCCGACGTGATCGAGCTGGCTGACGGCAAGGCGCTGGTGCTGCACATCACTGGTCACAAGCCCAAAGCGGTCAAGCCGCTGGCCGAGGTGAAAGAGCAGGTGATTGCCGCCATCAAGCATGACAAGGCTAGCGAAGTGGCCCGTGGCAAGGCCCAGGGCCTGCTGGACAAGCTGAAGGTCGGTGAGAGCATCACAGCCGATCTGACTGCACTCGGTCTGAAAGTGGAGACCCACAAAGGGGTTGCCCGCTTCGATCGCGAGCTTGATCAGAACCTGATTGCCCAGGCGTTCACGCTGCCCCATCCGATCGACGGCAAGCCGAGCGTGGCTCTGGTTGCCGAGACCAATGGTGACCGCGTTGTGGTTGCGCTGGACAAGGTCAACGTCCCTGCCGCCGCATCCGGTATGGCTGCCATGCTGCAAGCTCAGCTGGGTCAGGGCAAAGCCCAGGTGGATTACAAGTCTCTGATCGACGAGCTGCGTAAAGTGGCCAAGATCGAGTACTTCACCAGTGTGGAAGCGACCGTCGAGTAATCGGCACTGCGCACCCCATTGAAAACGGCTCCGTGATGGAGCCGTTTTTTTATCTGTGGGCAAGAGGGGGATATTTAAGCTCTGCTCTCTACTCTGTGGCGTGCAGTCACACCACTGTTATACGCCATATCAGTCGTCCAAATACGGGATATAAAAAAACCGGCACCTGAGTGCCGGTTTTGCATTGCGCACTTGCGCAGGAGCGGGGTTATACCACGCCCTGGGTGCGCAGGTAATCCTCGTAGGTGCCGCCGAAGTCGCGGATACCATCTTCGCTCAGCTCCAGAATTCGGGTCGCCAGAGAGGAGACGAATTCGCGGTCGTGGGAGACGAAGATCAGGGTGCCCTTATACATCTCGAGTGCCAGGTTCAAGGATTCGATAGATTCCATGTCCAGGTGGTTGGTCGGCTCATCCATGATCAGGATGTTGGGGCGCTGCATCATCAGCTTGCCGAACAGCATGCGGCCCTGTTCACCACCGGAGAGCACCTTAACCGGCTTCTTGATGTCGTCCTGGGAGAAGAGCAGACGACCCAATACGGAGCGCACAGCCTGCTCGTCTTCGTTATCCTGTTTCCACTGGGCCATCCAGTCGAACACGTTGAGATCGGTGTCGAAATCTTCGGCGTGATCCTGGGCGTAGTAACCGATCTGGGCATTCTCGGACCACTTGATGGTGCCGGTATCCGGTGCCAAATCGCCGACCAGCGTCTTGATCAGGGTCGATTTACCGATACCGTTGGTACCCAGAATGGCAACCTTCTCACCCACTTCCAGCATCATGTTGAGGCCCTTGAACAGGGGCGCCTCGCCATAACCTTTGGACAGGCCTTCGATCTCCAGAATGTTGCGGTAGAGCTTCTTCTCCTGCTCGAAGCGGATGAAGGGGTTCTGACGGCTGGAGACCTTCACTTCCTCAATTTTGATCTTGTCGATCTGCTTGAGGCGGGAGGTCGCCTGGCTGGACTTGGAGGCGTTGGCACTGAAACGGGAGACGAAGGATTGCAGATCGGCGATCTGGGCCTTCTTCTTGGCGTTGTCGGCCAGCAGACGCTCGCGTGCCTGAGTGGCGGCCAGCATGTAGTCATCGTAGTTGCCCGGGTAGACGCGCAGCTCGCCGTAGTCCAGATCCGCCATGTGGGTACAGACGGAGTTCAGGAAGTGACGGTCGTGAGAGATGATGATCATGGTGCTTTCACGTTCGTTGAGCACCTGCTCCAGCCAGCGAATGGTGTTGATATCCAGGTTGTTGGTCGGTTCGTCCAGCAGCAGGATGTCAGGGTTGGAGAAGAGGGCCTGTGCCAGCAGCACCCGCAGTTTCCAGCCCGGGGCCACTTCGCTCATCGGGCCGTTGTGCTGCTCGATGGGAATACCGGCACCCAGCAGCAGTTCACCTGCGCGGGACTCGGCGGTATAGCCGTCATACTCGGCGACCAGACCTTCCAGCTCGGCGGCCTTCATGTAGTCGTCGTCGGTGGCTTCGAGGTTGGCGTAGATGGCATCGCGCTCGGCGATGGCCGCCCACAGCTCGGTGTGACCCATCATGACCACGTCCAGTACACGCATATCTTCGTAGGCGAACTGATCCTGACGCAGCTTACCGATGCGCTCGTTGACGTCCAGGCTCACATTACCGCCAGTGGGCTCCAGATCACCGCCGAGGATCTTCATAAAGGTGGACTTGCCACAGCCGTTGGCGCCGATAAGGCCATAGCGGTTGCCGCCGCCAAACTTGACGTTGATGTTCTCAAACAGCGGCTTGGCGCCGAACTGCATGGTGATGTTGTTGCTACTAAGCATAGTGTGTTAAAAAATTCCTTAATTATCAGCGCATTGCTGCACTGGTTGAAAACTCTGGGGCGCTATTGGGGCAAATGCCCATTTTTTTGCATCGAACTCCAGATCGACTCGACCTCACTTTGACTGGCCGACTCAATCCATTTTCCATAGACCTCTTGCAACATTTTTGCAGAGTTGTGACCCATCTGTTCAGCTATGAACGCAAGGTTTCCGTGAGCGGTGATGTTCCAACTGGCATAGGTATGCCTCAGTTGATAGGCCCTGCGATAACGAACCCCAGATTTCTTGATTGCTGCCTGCCATGGGGCCACCAGGAAGACACCAGAGTAAAAAGGCGGCCTGTCCGGCACAACTTTGGTTGGTCGGAATACGGGGCGCAATGTTTGGCGCACGATCATGCCACCTGGTAGGTGCATGTCAATCTCTGCGTCCAAAAGTGCCCCAGTTATCTTGAATTGATCCTGCAGAGCGCTTAGGGCCGGGGGCAAAAGGTGAACTGTTCTTGTCTTGTTTGTCTTCGGGAGCTTGAACTGCATCTTTTGCTGAGTGAGGTTTCTGCGAACATGCAGGAGCTTATTTTCAAAATCGATGTCGCCCCAGCTCAGAGCTCTCAGCTCACCAGGGCGGATCCCTGTGTAGGCGAGAACCAGCAATATGTTCTTAAACTGCTGGTTGGTTGTTACATCTAGCAGCCTTTGGAACTCCCAATGCTCGAAAGGATCCGCGCTCTTCTCGGTGGTCAGTCTGGCAGCTGCCACACGCACGTCAAACTCTCGCTCTATCAGCTCATTTCGCGCAGCCCAACCCAACAGGTTTCCGGCATGGCCAAGATAGGTTCTCACGGTTCTTGGCTTGCAGTCTGTGAGCAAGTGGTTACGCAGCCTTTCAATATGCATAGGCAGCAAGTCAGCTATTGGCAAATCTCTGCCGAGAAACTCGGTCATCCTTTTGAACGCGCTTCGATATGAGCGCTTTGTCGATATGCCTACCGTTGGCCCCGCGCTCTCAACGAAGGCGGCGGCTGCTTCTGAAAGCGTCATTCTGGTGGTTGCGCGCACACCCAGGCGGGCCAGCGCTTTGGAGTTGGGGAAGTGCTTTGCATATCAAAGCTGCCAAGCGCAATCTCGTGCTTGATCGCAGCGAGCTTGTTAGTCGCGAATTTGACGTTTGCCTTGGTGATGGGGATGTCCAACACCTCTCTACACCGGCGCCCCTTATAGCTGAAACAGATCCGGAGCTTGTTGCCGTGCACTTCAACGCCAGTCAGCCCGGCAACCAGAGAGGCTTGGTTATCTATTGCGCTGACTCGACCCATTTGTCGTACTCCTCGATGCTGTAGCGAACCTGACCATCAGGACCATATTTCCAGATTATTCCTTCCGGCCACTCCCCCTTAAGGCGGCGCCCCTCTGCTGCCTTTTCGGTCATACCTGTCAGCGCTTCAAAAAGACGTGGCCTTGCCCATCTTGCGCACGGGTAGATGTAATTTCCTTGCATGTGGTCCTCGCGGTTAAAAGAGACTCGAGCCGGTGACGCCCGAGCTGGTTGTAGTAAAAGGTTTGAACTTGCTTGCGGGAGTTGGCCGCCTGGTCAAGGCGGTATTCCCCCAGTTCGGTGGTTTTCAGGTTGTGCTGGTTGGCCAGCCTGCCGATGGCTTGCGCGCTCACCCCCAGCTCCTTGCCCAGTTCGGTGGCGCTCCAGAGCTGGCCAGCAACCCGGGGCGCTTCGATAGGCAGATCGAAGTGCGCCAGGATACGGCCGATCTCGGCGAGCTTGGCCGATTGGGACAGGGTGGGGGAGAGTACGGTATTAACCAGATCGTCCAGCAGTTGGCTGCTCTGGTCGATGAGTTGTAGCTGTTGCATGGCGTGGCCCTCCTGTCCTTGAGGATGGGGCGCCAATGGGATTGAAGGAAGGGCCGCTAATCCTTAGGTTCATAAATAACCATGGCAACGGCCGAGCCTGAAAAGATGCTTATTTTAACTGGTAGGCAGTGTCGTAATTAATTATTATTAAGAGTGTTCATTATAAACTGACAAAATGGATCTTCGTAGGGCTTTGGATTAAATTTCATTAAGATGTCGTCTTGATATAACTTACAAAGCTCGTTCACCTGATTTGAATATAAATAAGGCTCCTGCCCGCAGATTTCATTCAACATGCTATCAATGAGATATTCGGCTATGTTCGCATCCATATTAAACCATTCAGTCTGACCTCCATGAATATTTTTCATTCTTTTTTCTTGAAAAGCTCTGTGGCACTCAGCCTCTATCTTACTGATTTCTCCAAAATGTTCTGGTATGTGGTAAGCGACATGAATTGATAGACCTGGATCTGCAGTAAGTAAATGTCTATATCGACTAAGTACATTCCCCCTAGTATACCCAATCTTGCAGCGGGTGTAGTTTGACGAGGTTATTAAGATGTATATCCAGTTTCCTGGAAAGGCAAGTGTGCTCATGTTGGGCTCCTTTGGTATAAATTTGGTAACACATTATCTTTGACTATTTAGTCACGTAAATGAACCATACACGCCCCAGTCGTAGTAATCAAAAAGATTGAAAATGTTAGGCTGATGAATATGCGTTGATGTAATCAAACTCCCCATCACGCTCATCCGTCGGCACGATAAAGCTGGCGTTATCGAACTTGATGCAGGCGAACTCCAGTTGCTTGAAGTCCTCACACTTCGGCCTATGGGGGCTCGGCGGAAATCGCCCGCCGAGCGTTTCGGATAGGTCGCGCGCCATTGTCTGGCAGTTGCACATACTCACCCCTTCACAAACAGGTCGGCCGCCACGATGACGGCCAGAATGTTAATGGCCAGGATTGCGATCCCGGCCACCTTTTGTTTGTTCATTACAGCTCCTATGGGCAGCTGCTCGGCGAGCCGCTGCAGTAGTGGCTTAGCGGCGACTGATATCGCCAGATATGGTGGAAGCGGATCCGCCAATGCTGCCGCATGTAACATCACCGGACTTGGTGGAAACCGAGCCAGACACATCCTTGCAGTGCACATCGCCAGACATGGTTTTGATGGTGCCTACTGCGCCGGTTACCGTTACCGTGCCGGTCGGGTTATCCACCACATCGGCATCACCGTTGACGGTGACTGATACGGGACCGACCAGCTGGCCATCCTGCTCCACGCCATCCACAACCAATTTGTCATTGACGATGGTGACGCTGCGGCCGGTGAACGTTCTTCCGTCGATAGTCACGTCGCCATTACCTTTCAGATTGATTCTCATCGTTATTTCACATCCTTCATGCTGATCGAGATCCCGACGTAGGGGCACTGGGCGCGGTACACATCGCTGCCGTGCTCGCGCTCGATGCTCTTGCAGCGAAAGCCGGAGTGGGACTCATTGGAAATAGAAAGGCCAGTTGGTTGGCTGGCCTGTAGTTGGGCTATCTGGTGCAGGGCGCGCTCGAGAGCCGCCTGCTTGTTGGGGTCAGTCAGCATCGCCACCCCCTATAACCCATAAAGCCGGGCTCGCAGACCTTGCCGAATGGCAGCACCGGGAGGTGGGCTATCAGGGTCTTGAGCTGGGGGTTATCTGGCTGGCTGTCGATGGTGACTTTGGCGCCGGGGTTGATGCGTAGGTATCGCTCCCTGGCGTCGGCGGCTTCTTCCCGGGTTAGGCCGGGCTGGATGATGGGCTTGCGATAGCGCACGGCTCACCTCCTGATGGTATTGCTGCGGCAGGCAATGTCAGGGCCTCGGCAAGCAGGATGTATTCACCCTCGTCGTCTTGCTCCATTTCTGCGCCGCAGTCCTGACCGAAGGAATCGCAGTGCCCGCCAAGGGTGTAGCGCTGGAGGGATGCAATGTCAGACATCAGCACCAGCGCGTCAGCCGGATTATGCTCCTGCATCATGGCGAACAGCTCTTCGCAATCGCCTGTCAGGGCTGCCGTGATATGGGCCGCAAAAATCTTGTGCCCCTCGGAAACCTGCTGGCTCGGCGCGTACTCGATAGCATCCTCCACATAGGGGAGGGCGAGCTTGAGCGTGTCCAGCACCCCCTTGAGTCGGCTCTGCAGCTGGTCGTGCTGCTCCTGCAGCTCGCGGTAGTCAGCGGCGACCGGTGAGGTGGCGGCATCAGTCCATTCGGTGTCTTGTCGGTCTGGAAGTTTGCCAGCCAGCGCCGCGTCGCACCGTGATGGGAATGACTGCGTTTGCGGAACTTCGCCGATTGCCTCCCGCAGCAACTCAGCCATTACCCTGCACTGGCGAGTTGCGTCCGCAAGCTGCTCGGCCAGCTCCTGCTCGCGCTTGTTTGCCAGCTCGGCGCGCTTGGCCACGAACTCGGCCAGCGTCACGCCCTCCAGCTCCTCGGTGGAGTAGCCGTCCAGCAGGTTCCAGCAGGCGACGATGCGGCGGCCGTTTTCCTTGCCTTCGCAGTTGGGAAAGCCTTCATCACTGCGGGGCCAGAGTTCACAGACGCCGTAGCCATCGGAAGAGCCTACCGACTGGCCGTTACGAAAAAGGGCCAGAAGGCCCTTGGTGTGTTCGGTCATGCTGCACCACCTTGTGACTCAGTTGCGCTCTCTGCCTTCGGCTCAACCTTCTCAGCCGTAAGCACCATCTTGCTTCCGTCATCTAGATCCCACGCGATTTCGCCACCTTCAGCCATGACGAGTTGCCATACCATCTGGGCGGCCTCGTTGGTGACATCACGACCAGGGTCGTTACCAACGCGCTGACGGCCACCATTTATGTCCCGCATCTTTGCCAGCTGAATGGTCTTGCTCAGCGGGGAGAATCCCAACTGCATACGTGCCGCAGATTTGCTCATAGCGGAGCCTCCTCGCCACCCAAGGCGGCAAACAGGGCCTGGATAAACTGGGACAGCTCACCGGTCACCAGTGCAAAGTCGGCGTCCAGACGGGCTGCCGGATCTTCGCTGGTGATGTCGTCGTTCTGCTCGCGCAGATCCTCGCTGAACTTGAGGCGCTTGATGGAGAGGTCATCACCCAGCACGAAGCTGATGCTCTCGCCCCAGCAGAGGGCAAGCTTGGTGACCAACTTATCGTTGGCGAGGTGGTTTTTTACCTCGTCGGTCATCAGATCCTGCTGCTTGAAGCGGGCGATCCCGCCGTGCTCCACGGCGCTGCGCAGCTCGGATTCATCTTCCAGGGTGAAGGAGGCCGGCAGGTTGCCCTGTTGCAGCCACTCGGTCATGGTGATTTCTGGCGGGTTCTTGAGCGCCACAGGCACCACCGGCAGGCTGCCGATGGACTTGCGCAGCAGTGCCAGCACGTCGTCTGCCTTCTTGGCTGAGGGGGCATCGACCATCAGCAGGCCGTCTGCCGGGTTGATCCACGCGTAGGTGTTGGCGGTGCGGCTGAATGCGCGGGGCAGCAGGGTATGCAGCAACTCCTCTTTGAGCGCTTCCTTCTCTTTCTTCTTGAGGGGGCGACCCTGCTCGAACTCGATCGCCTCTACTTTCTCGGCCAGCTGCTCTTTGACAACGGTAGATGGCAACATCTTCTCCTCCTTGCGAGCACAGATGAGGATCTGGCCGTTGGCGGAGTGGGTCAGGGTGCTGCCGAACTTGCCTAGAGGGCGAGTCCAGCCGAAGCGGGACATATCCTGGCTGCCGCAGGGGGTGAAGGCGCAGGCTTCCAGCTGGGTTTCCAGCCGTTCAACGGTCAACTCGAACGGGCGGGTGAAGCGGTAAACTTGAAGGTTTTTAAACCACATGGTCGGGGTCCTTTTGGTTGGTTAGTTGCGGGCTTTTGCCAGCAGGTCGTGGATTTTCTTGGCGGCCGCCTCGGCTCGTGACCGGCTGCAGATGGTCCCCCCCGGCAGTACAAACTTGCCGCGCAGCTTGGGGTGGGGCATGACGACGCCCAACCCGATGACTACCGCGCCGCAGTAGGGGTTATCTGTGTCTTTCATGGGGTTCCTCGACTTATCAACAGAAACTGTGATGGAGACGGTTAGTAACTGGTGGGTATCAGGCCGCGGACTGCTCTGGTGTTGATGGTGCCTCATTGCCCCAGCAGTCCCACCCTTGGTGGTATGAGCGGGCAAACAGCTCGATGCGCGGGACATCACCGCACAACTTCTCTATCGCTTCGCGGAACTCGTGAGGCTTCTCACTATGGCGACCAACCTTGGCTCGAATGACAGAGCGCACGGTCTTGTCTACTACCAGCTTGCTGATTTTGCCCTTGATGCCAATCAGGGCGCACTCGGCGCCAGCTCGCGTTGCCCACCCCATGCCAAAGTGCGGGTTGTCGTTTACGGTGCGCTTCTCCCATACGAATCCAGTCATGGTCATGACACGGAATCCCCAGGCTTTGCACAGGTCTATGGCCTCTTGTGGCATGCTGCCGACCGACCACATGACCAGCATGCAGTTATCTTCTGCCAACTTTGCCACTGGCAGCGCCTTCATGTCCTCTATCGCGGTGACGGTATACACCTGCGCGGCCCCGCTTTTCATTGAGCCGCCTGACTTCTTCGATTTGAATTGCCATGCCGGGTCGGCGTAGATCACCCGGTACTTGCGGCTGGTGCTGCTGATATCAATCTTCATGACGCCTCCTGGTTCGGGTCCTGTTGGGAAAGAGAAAGCCCCGTTGGTGGCGGGGCTAGTTGGTTGGTTAGGTGGCTCGCTTCTTATCGAGGCCAAGGCGCGCAATGTTGGTGCGATAGATTTCGTTCGCCTGGGCCTTCTGCTCTTTGTTCAGCTTGTCACCCATTTCAGTAATGACAGACAGCGCTGAGCGCAACTCAGTTGCTGACTCGGCGATGTCGAGCTTGAATAGGGCATCTGCGAGCTGATCAGCAATCTCTGGGTCAACATCCGGCACTACCGGCTCGGGTTCGCTATGCGGCTGCTCAATGACGCTTTCCGCCTGCCCCTCGATGACAGTCCCCTTGCTTGCCTCTGCCTGCTGCTGCGCCCGCTTGGCTGCGGCTCTCTCAGCGAGGTTTTCGGTGGCAGACTTGTTGCCGCCATCCGGGCCGGTCGGCGTAAAATCAGGGTTGATTTCGCGCTCTTCCAGCTCTTCGACGGAGTAAACGCCGAGGATCACGTCAGGGGTGTAGAGACGAGCCCAGCGTTTTACGCCAAGATAGGCCAACTGTTGCTTCGGATCGTCGGCCCACAGCGTCGAGTTGCGGGTGCGCGCCTGCTGCAGCAGCAGCTCAACCTCGCGCACCTGGCCGTTAGCCAGCGCGGCAATGACCTTTACCCCGCAACCTTTCTCATCAGCAAAGCTCCAGTCTGGCACCCGGTAAACGGCCCATTTCTTATCTGGATCCTTGCTCTGGACCTCTTTGAACTTGCCGATGACGCGCTCCCACGGCCCGAAAAACTCATAGTCAAAGCGCCCCTTGATGACGCCGGAGTTGACCACTACGGCGTTGACAAGTTGGGCCTCATAACCGAGCGTTCCGTTGACAAGGTGGGTTTTTTGCGCCACAGGGAAGGGGTTCATACCCCACTGCACCGCTTGCAAGCAGATGGCAAAGCAGTCGGCCTGATTGCCGCGCAGATGTTGCGGTACGGTGGCCTTGCCGCTGGCCATCATGGCTGCCATCTTGTCGATGCTCGCCATGAAATCCACATTCATCATCAGGCTCAGCATGTTTGCCTGACCGCGCTCATTGGCCAATACCGGGGCCGCGCTCTGGGTTGCTACTGTATTTTCCATGTCGATGTTCCTTAGAAGAGGCTGTCTGGGAGTTCTTCGGCCACCGGCTCATGACTGATCATGGCGGGGGTGAATGGCTCTTCGTTGTTGATTCGGTGGCGCTCTGCTGCCGCCTGGTACTGCGGCACGTTGATTTCGCCCATGCCATCGTGGCCCGGGTAGTAATTCGCCTTGCGCCAGGTGACGATGTTGCGCACTGCCATATCGCGCAGCTCAAGGCCGCGGCGCCGATCCTCCTGCTCGTAGAAGTAGACGCCGACCATGATGGGCTTGTAGACGTCATGACCAAGGGGGCCGTCCTTCTCTACCGCGATAAACACGAAGCTGGCCGGGTGGCCGGTTACCGCTTCATAGCCGTCGGTGTAGTGGGCGTCCTGAATGTGGTAGTTGTGGGCCGATCCATCGCGGGCAAATGCCGCTTCGCTGGCGTTGCGTACAAATTTCAGGTCAACCAGCACATGATCCGGGCGTTTCCAGTCAGGTCGGCATTTCAGCAGCTCCCCCGTTTCTGGGTGGTTCCAGTAGATACTGGTCTCTGCCTCGCCCTCATCCAGCAGCACGGCTGCCTCCGGATGATTCAGGACAGCTTCGCGGTAGCGCAGGGCGTGGATGTATTCGTTATTGGTCACGATCACCTTGTCGCCAGCTTGCTCGCGGAACTGCTCTTTCAGCTCGTCGAGGAATTTCGCGTCAGGATTGAAGGTGCGGATCCGCTCTGCCATTTCCGCTTTGGTGCCGCTGAGTGGAAGGGGATCCGGCAGCGTGGCAATGCGCTCTGCTCGCTCCAGCTCTTTGGCGCCAATCTTGGCGTAGTTCTCGAGCACGGCCTGATAGCTGCCCTTGCTCTTGAGTGGCTTGGTCAGCGTATCGTTGTAGGCTTTGACGCATGCCTTGAGCGCTGTAGCGGTGCGCTTGTCATCTTCGCCGATCGTCTGGAAGCTCTCTGGTAGCTGGCAGTATGCTGCCTCGGCATCGCCCACAGTGGCTCCCAGCTCGATGGGCGGGGTCAACTTGGCGTTGTACGCTTCAATGGCATCAGCCAGCTCCTGCAGCTCTGGGCGCTTCTCGAGACCGGCGTTGTACTCTTCGATAGCCGCCTTCATCTGGTCTGCGCCAACAAAGGCATCTTCCGGCCACACCGGCTCGATGGCGTATTCGTTTTCGAAGTCGTCAAACTCCAACACGATCTTGTGCAGGATCTTGCCTTCGCGGAACGGCACAGTTTCTTTCTGCTGGTTGCCGTCAATCTTGTAGTAGCGGTAGTGCTGGCCGGATATCAGCGCCAGATCCAGGCTGCTTTTCGATTCGCCCGCGCTGCCGTGGTAAACATCGCTCGGGATGTCGCTATACATGCAGGGTGCGACAGGGATAAAGGTTTCAATCACCTGCTCGGCGATCTCGGTTTTTGCTGGTGCATTCATGGGGGTTGGTCCTCTGGTGGTCAATCTGCGGCCCCTTGCATAAGGAGCGTGTATTCAACTTTCGCGACTACAGTTCGAGCTCATGTCGCAGGGCGCGCTTCTCGTGGTACTCCTCGATGGCGCGGCGGGTGGCGGTGCGTTCGTGGGCGCTGCGGCGTTCTGCTGCGCTGGGTTCGACGCTCACGCTGTAGCGGTGTTCAGTGCGGGGCGGCATGGAGCCGCGAAAGCCCATTACTTGGGCCTCGGTCAGGTGTTTCATGGTCGTGGTCCTGTGGTGGTTAAAACAAAAAAACCAGCACGAGGGCTGGTTTTTTGTTAGTGACTTTTTATGTTTTTCTTGGCTAGTGCTACCGCTTTTGATTACTATTTTTCTCCGCTACGAAGTAAACTTCTGGCATTATCCAAGTGCCAATCCATGAAATTGGACTTGTAGACACATCGCGAATCAAAAAGCGTGTGCTTATAATTTTCTTTAATCTGCGGAAATCAAATCCCATATGTT
Source organism: Aeromonas sp. s11 (assembly GCF_040907945.1). NCBI lineage: Bacteria > Pseudomonadati > Pseudomonadota > Gammaproteobacteria > Aeromonadales > Aeromonadaceae > Aeromonas > Aeromonas sp. s11. Next base: position 208,733 of record NZ_JBFOCU010000053.1, read on the forward strand.
CAAAGTGAAATTTGAACTTTGGCGCAATCTCGGCGACAGGGCGTTTACTTGGTGGGCGCTTTATAAAAGAAAGCCACACATTCTTGATGTTTGCATCAAATTCGCCATATCTACGCAGCATTCTGAATATTCCCTTGTAGAGCGCTGGTATGCCGATTTCTACTGGAGTTCCAATGATTAAAACGCCTTCCTGTTTTAGTAAATCGTACATTTTGCTTAGTGCGTCATTGGTTTCATCTGGTGGCAAGTGCTCGAAGACCTCAAGGCAAAAAACAATATCCACACAGCCAAGATCAACACCAGAGATATCTTGATAGAACTCTACCTTGGCAATATCACTCAAGTTATTCTTAGCCTCTTCTAGTAGGCTTGGCGTTGGCTCATAACAAATTAGCTTGGCGTTTGGGTAACGAATGGCTAACAACTTGATGAGCTCGCCGTTACCTGCACCAAAATCGCAAATAACTTCTGGTTCACGTGATAGGTGACGGCATAAATTCATTGCAGAAAAAAGGCGTTTAGCCTGAAGCCATCTTTTAATTGGGTTTTTGTCTAGGAAAGTTATATCTGCGTAGGACATCGTGGTGCTTTGCTGATTTCACATGGTAAGTTGCTGTATAGTAACGCGATTTTGCAATCAACATCCATAATAGAATCAAAAAATAAAAAACACGTAAAATCAAATGCTTGGATATGTTGTCAGATTTATAATGAATCACATCATTAACCTCCCATCCAGTAGCATATCACCAATCCAACCAGATCTTGGTTCATCCACAAAATTGTTGTTTTAATGTGTTTTTAGATCTGTTTTGCCTTGCCGTCAGCCTGTAACCCCCTGTTGCAAAGGGGCTCCAGGCTGGCCACTGTTGCCAATGGCCGCCGTTCACGTTCACGCACCGCTTTCCGAATTGACGGGTTATCGGCGCATCCCTACCGGCATCGGGATTCGTGGTTGTGAGCCGGTTCCGAGTTGTTAAAGAGCGAGCTCAGCCGAATTTGGCGTGAGCGAAGCCAAAGCATCCTTGAGGTGCTTGAAAAAGAGGCTTTGGCTACGGCGCTATGAGGGAAGCGCCAGACCCGGGAAATCAGATGGAATCGATGTGGTACTGTATGCGTGCGATCAGCATGGCTCTGTGACCTTTCGGGATGCGGCCCAGTCGCTCATTGGCGATGGCGCGCTTTTCTGCCAACTTCTGGCGGCGGAGGCGTGCTCTGCGAGCTTTATTGCCGCTTACGTGGTCAGCGATAGTGGCGATGATCTGGTCTGCGTGATGCGCGGCTCTGGAAAAAATGCTCTTGGTCATGGTACATTTACTCCTGTTGGCGAGTTGGTCCTCGCTAATTCCCACCGGGTCAACTGGTTGGGGTCCTGATTGCCGGGGTTGGTCCCTCGGCTTTCTCTGACTGGGGGTGGTACCCTAGTCCTTCAAAGCCCGCCCTGTGCGGGCTTTGTCGTTCTTACGCGCTGGTCAGGCGCTTTTCACTTCTGCCCTGGTTAGGGGCGGGGTCCTGATTGCCGAGTGTCTAAGTTGGTCGGAGATACAGGTATCGAACCTGTGAAGCCCTCATCCCAAATGAGGTGGCATACCGCTTGCCTAATCTCCGATGTTGCCGGTTACCTGATCCGGCGACAGCTGGCATCCAGTTAAAGGCTGTCGCCCTGTCGGTTTGTTGTGGTGGCCGGGTCTGACACCGGCCGAGGTCTAGGGGGCATCCCTACGAATGCCGGTTAGCGCAAAGACCTTCCCATCTTCACCACAACTGTGGATTGCACTGTTTTCCTTGAGCTCATCCTTCCTTTCAGGAATAACGCTTGATCCGGAACGTTGTTTAACGTGGTCACGCCACCACACGCAATGCAATCCCAGTTGTGCGCTCACCTTCCAGCAAGCTTGGTTCGGATAAACACGCGACGCATGTTGCTACGAACTAAATAACTGATCCCAATAGTGCTACACCTTCGCTGTGCCATAGCCATTCCCCGGGAAAGGAGACACGGTATCCATGAAGTGTTTCACTCGGGCCAGCAGGTTTGCCATCCCTCTGCATTGATGATTGCGCGTGATGGTTTCATGTAACTTGTGCCATAGCCGTTCTATGTGATTAACCCAAGGGCTGTAAACTGGCTGGAACACCAGGCAGAACTTGGGATTCTTCTTCAACCATCGCTCGGTCTGTTTGCTTTTGTGAATGATGTAGTTATCGAGGATCAACGTGATGGTTTTGGCTCGTCGGTAGTGGTGGCGCAGCTTTTCCAGCATGGCAATAAACAGCGATGAGTTTTTCTTGATCCCGCTGACGTAAAGTACCCTTCCGTTGCCTGCGTGGAGAACGCCTGCCAGATAATGCTTGGCATTCTGCCCCGGTGTGACAACCCGCTTTTGCTGCGCTCTGAACATCCAGTCGGCTCCTAATTTGGGATTGAGGTCTATATCGACTTCATCCTCATAAAACACCGGATTATCGGCATCACAGCGGGCCAGCGCGGCGTCGATATTCGCCATTTTTTCCTGATAGGCTGGGTCTTTTATCCGCAAGGTCGGCACGGGCCTGCGCCAGACAATGCCCATACGAGGTAACCATCGGCGGAGCGTGGAGGCTGCCACATTGAGCCCTGTTAACCGATTGATTTTTATAGCCAATAGTTCAGTACACCAACGGCTGCGCTGATAACCAAAATCTTGCGGAGAAAACTGCATGAGCAGCACCAGTAAGGTGACAATCTTGGCGATAGGTAAGACTGGGGCACGGCCAGCCGGTAAGGCTTCTAGCGCATCTATGCCTTCATCTCGATACCACCGAAGCCAACGACCGATGGTCGAGCGCGCAGCGCCGGTAAGGTGATGAACATCGGTGATCGTGCGTCCTTCATGTAACAGCAAGATGGCCATCAAGCGACGAGCATGTCCTTTATCACGGGTGGCATGGATGATTTTGTGAATGCGGCGCCGTTGTGGTCGTGGCAGAGGTGGTAGGATAGGCATCAACTCAGTCCTTTGGGTGTGGCTTGTTTTGTTTAGCGACTAATCAGATCGCACAAACTGGACTGAGTTCCCTTCCTCCGGTGATCTACTATTCGGAACAGCTATTTA
>NZ_JBFOCU010000054.1:0-3979 GCF_040907945.1 Aeromonas sp. s11
TGGGAGCAAGATGAAGAGGTAGCAGGGGACTGGAGCTGGAGTGGTGCGAGCGTGGCTGGTGTGCCGAGTTTCACTTTGCCGGCGGACTGGAGCGGTGTGGTGAATGGCAATGTGGCGGGGACCACGGACGAGGGTGAGGCAGACAGCAAGCCCTTCACCGTGAACATTGCTGGAAGGGCTGCTGGTGTGTTCGTTGTTGGCAGCAATACCTCGGATACCCCAGACAGTACCGGGACACCCACGACCGGGGATGATCACAAGGTGCCTAATCCCACTGGCAGTGTGGATGGTGTCGTGGCGGGTGGTGCCGGGCACGATATTCTGGTCGGGGATGTGGGCGGCACCGCCACTAACTTTATCCCGGGTGAAAATTACAATATAGCCTTGGTTGTGGATGTATCCGGCAGTATGGCTGGTGCCCGCCTGAGCATGCTCCAAGCATCCCTGACCCATCTGGCCAATCAGCTCAAGGATCATGACGGTGAGATCAATGTCACCTTGATCAGCTTTGCCACCAATGCCAGCGAGCGTGTGACCATAGTGGGATTGGATGCCAGCAATGTGAACACCCTGATCGGTGCCATAAATGATCTGGTTGCCAATGGTGGCACCAACTATGAGGCCGCGTTCAATCAGGCGGTGCAGTGGTTCAACAATGGCAGCAAGGCAGATCCCGGCTATCAAAACCTGACCTTCTTCGTCACGGATGGCAACCCGACTTACTACCTCAATGACAGCAATCAGGTAGCAGGACCGGGCAACAGTACCACCTACACTGTGGTCAAGGAGTCTGTCGATGCGTTTGCAGCGCTGAGCAGTATCAGTCAGGTTAATGCTATCGGGGTGACCAACAGCGTCAATCAGGAGCGGCTCAAATTCTTTGACAACACAACAGAGACTGGCTCGCAGTTCTACTCGGCCGGCAGCTTCCTTGACCTTGCCACCTTTGGTTCTGGAGGCACTGGCATCAATGAGGCCTCTGGATGGGTACGCAGTGGTGACCCACAAGGAACACATACAGTAACAGGGGGTTACCTGCAGATCCGTGAGGATCGCACAAATGCCGATACGGACCGTACTGTGCTGGCACTGGCCGTGGCCAATGCCATCCAGATCTCGGCCGCGCAAGCGGGGGCAAGCCTGCAGTTCCAGTACGCATTGAGAGATGTCAATGCGGTAGACAGCTTCACATGGAGACTAGTGAGGCTGGATGGAGGGGGCTGGGATCTGGCCAATCCCCTGCAAAGCGGCACCATCACCGGCATCAGTGATTCTGGTACCACAGCTTATAGCACCATTACCACCAATGGGTTGGCGGCCGGGCAATACGGGTTTGTGTTCGAACTGCTCGACAGCTCCAATGACCGGAATGCTGAGGTACGGATAGACAATATCCGGATCGAGCAGGGTTTCAATGCACCGATCGGCGATGCCCAGATTGTGACCAGTGCCGAGCAGTTGACGGCAGCCCTGACCGAGGGGGATCAGATTATCGTGTTGCTGGGGGCCGGCAATGACGTGGCCGATGGTGGTGTTGGCAATGACATCCTGTTTGGCGATGTGCTCAATACCGATACGCTGGCCAGCGAGTTGGGACTGGATCTGCCCCAAGGTTCTGGTTGGCTGGTATTTGAAACGCTGGAGTCCAGTCATGGGTGGACACGTGAACAGACGGTGGATTACATCCGGACCCACATTACTGAGCTGAGTGGGGAGAGTAGCCGCAGTGGTGGTAATGACACCCTATATGGTGGCAGTGGCAACGATATCCTTTTTGGCCAGGAAGGGAACGACACCCTTGTTGGAGGTGTCGGTGATGATTATCTGGATGGTGGTTCTGGTAGCGATATACTCTCGGGCGACCTTGGTAAGGACATTCTGATCGGTGGCCTTGGCAGCGATACCATGACCGGTGGTGGGGAGAGTGACACCTTCAAGTGGTTAGCGGGGGATGTGGACGGCAGTATCGATACCATTACTGATTTCACTTTAGGTGATACCAACAATGGTGGAGATGTACTGGATCTGTCGGATCTGCTGGTCGGCGTACCTACAGTGGGGAACAACGAGGATCTGGCTGTCGTGTTGGACAACTATCTGCAGTTCAACACGACGACCAAGACGTTGACGATAGATCCTGCCGGGGCCGGTGGGAGCCCGGAACTGACCATCCAGTTCCAGAACTCACTCGACCTTGCCTCACTGGGCTCCAATCAGGAGATCATCAAGCACTTGCTGGATGACGGTAACTTGAAGGTTGATCCGTAACCTTGTCTCGGGGCCGGGCTTGCCTAGCCCCTGTTTTTTCCTCAAGGGGATGGATAAGATAGCGGCAGTAGAGGAGAGGGGTAATCATGCAGTCATTCAACTGGGTCGACATTGATGGCATCCGTTATAGCTGGGATGGGCAGGGGAACATTACCTGCGCAGGCCAGTTTGGCTATCAGGCCTCGATCGCGGGGGATCGGCTGGATGGGATGGAGATTGAGAATGAGGCCGGTGATGTAGCGGGCTCGCTCTATGTTGACTTCGCTACGGCCTCTATCACTTATGTGCCGGTCATGGATACCGAGTCTGCCCATAACATGATTTTGGTTGGCCATCATCAGGGGCAGCAGGAGTATCCGCTGGCCAGTTTTCACTCTCCGTTGTTGCAAGATTTGCTAGGACCATCTGATACCATCCCTTGGTCTGCGATGGAGGAGGATAGTGGTGGCACCAATATCGGACAGGCGGTGCAAGGACACGTTCTGTCGTGGGACTCGTTCCATTTCGATGATGAGGTGTTGGTCTGTGGCGCGGCTCCTGCGCTGGATATGGCAAACCAGAGCCAGGATCCCGGCAGCATGGTCACCATTAGTCTCGATCTGACCAATCAGATACTGGATCAGCTCCCCCCCTTGCACGATATATGAATCCCGCAGCTGCACGGGCATAATGGCCTCAATCTTTCCGATTGAGGTTTTTTTCTATGTGGCGTCCCCTTCTTACTCTTTCCGCTCTGGTTGTCAGTGCTCCGCTGCTGGCGATTGAAGTGCCGCAAGCGCCCCATCTGGTGGTGAGCGGTTATGCCGAGCAGAAGACCGAACCCGATATGCTCACCCTCAATGTGGCGGTGAGTGCACTGGATAAGCAGGGCCTCAAGGCCAAGCAGCAGGTCGATACCAAGGTCGCAGCCTTTTTCAGCCAACTGGAAGGGTTGGGGATCAAGCGCAGCGATGTTGAGGCTGGCAACCTGATGGTCTCTCCGGAATATCAGTATGGCGAGAACAAGAAGCCGTTATTGTTGGGATACCGTGCTCAGCGACAATTGGCGGTGAAGCTCTATCAGCTCGACAAGTTGAGCCCCCTGATGGATACCGCACTCAAAGCCGGGCTGGAGTCCGTATCCCAGATTGAGTACGGGTTGAAGTCGCCGCAGGTCATCAAGGAGCAGGCCCGTTTGAATGCCGTTGAGGATGCCAAAACCAAGGCTGAATCTCTGGCCAAGGCGTTCGGGATGAAGCTTGGCAAGGTCTACAGTGTGGAGTACCGCAATGCTTCGCCCATTACCGCCTACAGCCGCAACCTGAAGTTGGTGCAGGCCATGGCGATGGCTGCTCCCGCGGCGGATATGGCTGACAACAGTTATCAACAACAGCAGATCACGGTAAGCGATAATATCGAGGCTGTTTTCTTGCTGGAGTGATATCCGTCGTTGAAGTCCAGTCATGAACAACCCCGCCATTTGCTGCGGGGTTTTTATTGCGCATCGATGCATGTCTAGTCCTGAAATAGGAGTACACATTTTCAACTAGCATTTCTCTACTCAGAACCCCCTATGTACCGCATCGGGGGTTCTGTATTTCAACGCATGATGCGGCCGTTCCGCGTTGTAAATATCTACTGCTTCACGCACCATTTCCCGCGCTTGCGTCAAATCCTGCGGGCTTTGCAACAATAACTCTCCTTTCAAAATCCCGTTCACCCGCTCCGCCAA
>NZ_JBFOCU010000055.1:0-8088 GCF_040907945.1 Aeromonas sp. s11
CGGCCCTGAATGCCATAACGCACCTGAGCCTGTTTGTAGGTGAGCTCGCCTTTTTCAATCTGCTCGACCAGCGCCAGTTTAAAAGTCAGCGAGTAATCGCGCTGTGTCCGTTTCACACCTTGTCCCATCGGGCTCTCCATTTATTGGGGGGAAAGGTGTAAACCATATTCAGGACGGGACAGAAAAAAACAAAAAGCCCTGCCAGATTGGCAGGGCTTTTTCAGTCAACCGCATAGCTGGGGAGTCAAACTCCCGAGCCGCTTACTGGTTGTGGGTAGAGCGACGTGGACGACGGGCCTGAGCCGGTTTGCCAGCGCCATCAGCCGGACGCTGACCACCTTGCGGCTTGGGCTTGCCACCGTTACCGGTACGTGCACCACCCGCATTGCCATTGGAGGCGGAACGACCGGCACCTTGACGCTGGCCTTGACCTTGCGGACGCGGTGCACGGCGCTGCTCGCTCGGATCGCGGGGCTCTTTGCGCAGCGGCGCGCCGATACCACGGGCGATGTTGTCGAGGGTCTCGCGGGAAGCTTCAAAACCGGTCACCTGCTCGCACGGAATGTTCTGCTTGGTCAGACGCTCGATCGCCTTGATAAGCTTCCCTTCGTCGGCAGCAACCAAGGATATGGCGTGACCGGCAGCACCGGCACGGCCGGTACGGCCGATACGGTGCACGTAATCTTCCGCTACGTTCGGCAGCTCGAAGTTGACCACTTGCGGCAGCTTGTCGATGTCCAGACCACGGGCGGCGATGTCGGTCGCCACCAGCACCTTGACGCTACCATCCTTGAAACCGGCCAGTGCACGAGTACGGGCACCCTGGCTCTTGTTGCCGTGGATGGCGGCGGCGCTGACGCCGTTCTTGTCAAGGGTTTCGGCAACGCGGTTGGCCATGTGCTTGGTACGGGTGAACACCAGTACCTGCTGCCAGTTGTTGCTGGTGACCAGATGACTCAGCAGCGCGATCTTGTTGGCCTTGTCGCACGGATGCACCAGCTGCTCGATACGCTCGGCAGTGCTGTTGCGCGGGGCGACTTCGATCACCGCCGGGTTATCCAGCAGACCGGTGGCCAGTTCGCGGATCTCGTCGGCGAAGGTGGCGGAGAAGAGCAGGTTCTGACGCTTCTTCGGCATCAGAGCCAGGATGCGGCGGATGTCGCGGATAAAGCCCATGTCGAGCATGCGATCCGCTTCGTCCAGTACCAGGATCTCCACCTCGTCGAACTTGACGGCGTTCTGGTTGTAAAGATCCATCAGGCGGCCAGGACAGGCCACCAGCACGTCCAGACCACGGCGAGTCGCCATCATCTGCGGATTGATGCTGACGCCGCCGAAGACCACGTGGCTGCGCATCGGCAGGTGTTTGCCGTAGTTACGCACGCTCTCGCCCACCTGGGCGGCCAGCTCGCGAGTCGGGGTCAGCACCAGCGCACGAATGCGGTTCGGAGAAACCTTGCGCTTGCTCTCCATCAGACGTTGCAGCATCGGCAGGGTAAAGCCTGCGGTCTTGCCGGTCCCTGTTTGGGCCGCCGCCATCAGATCGCGGCCAGCCAGAACGGCGGGGATCGCTTGCTGCTGAATGGGAGACGGGGTGTCGTAGCCTTGTTCGGCAACGGCACGCAACAAGGGTTCGGCCAGACCGAGGGAAGTAAAACTCATAATTACCTGCTAGAGATAGGGGCGCCGGGGATTTGTGGTGGGGCTCCTCTGCTGAGCCGATGCCATCTCACAAGATCTGGGCCTATTGAGAAAACAACGATTTCCCCGGGGAGCAGAGCAAAGGGGAAAGAATAGAGGCGCAGTCTAACGGAGTTGCTCGGGATAAACGAGAAAAATGTGATGCTCCTCCCAGCACGAAGAGAAAATCCCCCATCTCCCCCCCGAATAATCCCGTTGATTGATGTAGCACGCACCACACTATTAACTGGCAACATAATATCAGCCCTCGCAGGCATGGCTCGCGGGGCAAACGCACGGGATAGAAGAACACAATAACGAGGTTTAGCTATGACCACGCTATATCGTCCCCGCGGCAGCTGGCAGGCAAGGATTGGCCTGCTGCTTCTGCTGCTAAGCCCTGCGCTGCAGGCCAGTCAGACCCTGACCGTGGCCTGGAGTCACTGGCCCCCCTTCAGCCAAATCAACAACCGGGGTGAGCTGGATGGGCTGGATGTCAGCCTGACCCGCCAGATCCTCACCCAGGCGGGCTTTGCCCCCAAGTTTCGCGAACTTCCCTGGGCGCGGGCACTGCATCTGGTAGAACACGATCAGCTGGATGTGGCGATGGCCGCCCTCCCCCTGCCGGAGCGCCAGAGCTATGCCCGCTTCTCGACCCCCTACCGCCAGAGTGCCTATGTGCTGCTGAGCAATGACCCGATTCCCGGCCATCAGGATCGCTGGGCGCAGCTCGATAATCTGCCCGCGTTGTGCAACGAGAAAGGGCTCAAGATAGGCAAGTTACGCGGCACTCGCCCCATGCATCAGATGGATAGCTGCCCGGCGCTTAAAATGGCGACCGAATACAACGCCGATGAGCGGATGATCGATCTGCTGCTGGCTCGCCGCCTCGATGGCATCATCATGGAGTGGCAATATGCCCGCTACCGGCTGGCCCAACTGGGGGCCGAAGAGTTTATCAGCTGCCAGCTGTTGCTACACCACCAGCCGGTCAGTCTGATGTTTGCCAAAAACAGCGTGAGCGAAGAACAGATCCTCAAAGTCAACGAGGCCATTCATGCCTTGCCCAAACCCCACAACAAGTTCTCGCCCCCCAGGTGTCGCCTCAATGCCGATCCGGGCGCCGCGGATCTGCTGACCCGCACTCTCCGCAAGCATTGACGGGATAAGCCACCACCTGAAATAGCAAAGGCGACCCGAAGGTCGCCTTTTTGGTATTGTCGAACTTGCTCCCCAAACAGGGAGCGATCAGTCGATGTGCAGCAACAGCGATCAGCGCAGCTGCGGGGTATGGGTAAACACCCCCTGATTCTGGGCGCGATGGCGCAGCAGGTGATCCATCAACACCAGCGCCAGCATGGCTTCGGCGATGGGTACGGCGCGAATGCCGACACAAGGATCGTGACGACCCTTGGTGATCATCTCGATGGCCTCGCCTTCGGTATTGATGGTCTTGCCAGGCACAGTGATACTGGAAGTCGGTTTGAGCGCCATGCTCACCACGATATCCTGACCTGACGAAATACCGCCCAGAATGCCGCCCGCATGGTTGCTGGCAAAGCCCGCCGGGGTCATCTCGTCGCGATGCTCGGAGCCTTTTTGCTCCACTACCGCAAAGCCGTCACCGATCTCCACCCCTTTCACCGCATTGATGCCCATCATGGCGTGGGCAATGTCGGCGTCGAGGCGATCAAATACCGGCTCACCGAGACCCACCGGCACATGGCGCGCAATGACCTGCACCTTGGCACCGATACTGTTGCCCTCTTTTTTCAGGTCACGCATGTATTGATCCAGTTCTTCCAGCTTGCCCGCATCGGGGAAGAAGAAGGGATTCTGTTCAATCTGCGCCGCGTCAAACGCCTCGGCCTTGATGGGGCCGAGCTGGGAGAGAAAACCGGTGATCTCAATGCCATGCACCTGTTTGAGGTACTTCTTGGCGATTGCCCCCGCCGCTACCCGCATCGCGGTCTCGCGTGCCGAGGAGCGACCACCACCGCGATAGTCCCGCTGACCATACTTCTGGTGGTAGGTGTAGTCAGCGTGACCCGGCCGGAACAGATCCTTGATGTCGGAGTAATCCTTGGAGCGCTGATCGGTATTCTCGATGAGCAGCCCGATGGAGGTGCCGGTGGTCTTGCCCTCGAACACCCCGGAGAGGATCTTCACCTCGTCCGGCTCGCGGCGCGGCGTGGTGTAGCGGGAAGTGCCCGGCTTGCGCCGATCCAGATCCCCCTGCAGATCCGCCTCGCTGATCTCCAGCCCAGGCGGGCAGCCATCAACCACGGCGCCCAGCGCCAGGCCGTGACTCTCGCCAAAGGTGGTGACCCGAAAGAGTTGACCAAAACTGTTCCCTGCCATGCGCGCTCCTGCTTAGTTCTTGTAGATGGCGAAATGATCCTGATACTGCACCAGCTCGTCACGGGTCATCACAAAGACGCCGTGGCCGCCGTTTTCGAATTCAACCCAGGTAAAGGGGATCTCGGGGAACTGGGCTTCCAGATGGATCATGCTGTTGCCCACTTCGACCACCAGCACGCCGTTATCCTTGAGGAAATCTGCCGCATGGGCCAGCAAACGCTTGGTCAGCTTGAGACCATCGGAGCCGGACGCCAGCGCCAGCTCGGGCTCGTGACGGAACTCGTCCGGCAGATCCGACATATCTTCGGAGTCCACATAGGGCGGATTGGAGACGATGAGATCGTACTTGTCGCCCGCCGGCAGATCGCGGAACAGATCGGAGCGGATCGGAATGACCTGCTGCTCCAGCCCGTGATCGTTGATATTGCGCTCGGCCACGTTCAGCGCATCGATGCTGATGTCGATGGCATCCACTTCCGCTTCCGGGAACTCGTGGGCCATGATGATGGCGATACAGCCGGAGCCGGTGCACAGGTCCATGATCCGGGTCGGTTCATGTTTGAGGAAGGGCGCGAAACGGTTGGCCACCATCTCGGCAATGGGGGAACGGGGAATGAGCACCCGCTCGTCCACGTAGAACTCCCAACCGGCATACCAGGCCTTGTTGGTCAGATAGGCGGCCGGTACCCGCTCCTGTACGCGGCGGATAATCAGCTCGGCGATACGGTGACGCTCGCTGCTGGTGAGACGGGAGTGGCGCATGGCCGGGTCTACATCCGGTGGCAGATGTAACGCGGGCAGTACCAGCTGCACAGCTTCATCCCAGGCGTTGTCGGTTCCATGACCGTAAAAAATCCCGGCGTCGTTGAAACGACTCATGGCCCAACGCAACATGTCCTGGATGGTGTGCATCTCGGCAACCACCTCATCGATAAATATCTTGTCCAAATCCACCTCCAAGTCGAGTAATATCCGGCCCGAGCCCCGTTTACGTTGCGGGCAAGACGCATACCTAATACATGAGCATCTGATGAAAAAAACGCCCTCACCGACAGACGAGGAAACCCTGCTGTTCCGCGATGCGATAAAAGGTACCCGGAAAATCAAGCAAGATACCATAAGGGCCGAGTTACGCCCGGTCAAGCAGAAACGCGAATTGCGCGAAACCCGCGAAAAGCTTGGGGTTGACCACTATTTCAGCGATGAGTATCAGCCCCATCTCGACGATGATGGGCCGACCCGTTACGTGCGGGAAGATGTGTCAAAATTTGAGCTGAAAAAGCTCAAGCGGGGGATTTATCCGCCGGAGATCTACCTGGATCTGCACGGCATGAACCAGCAGCAGGCAAAACAGGAGCTGGCGGCCCTGCTCACCCTCTGCCAAAAAGAGAACATTCACGTCGCCTCGGTGATGCACGGCATCGGCAAACATATTCTCAAGCAGCGCATTCCCAGCTGGCTGGCCCAGCACCCCAATGTGCGCGCCTTCCATCAGGCCCCCCGCGAATGGGGTGGCGACAGCGCCATTCTGGTGTTGCTGGATATCGAAGAGTAGTTAGCCAAACGACCACACTATACTGAATATCAATATGTTATTCGCCGTGGAGGTCGCATGTTTACACAGGGTTCCCATGCCGACATAAAGTCATCTCTCGACGCCATCGGCGCAGCCGTGGCGGTGTTCAGCCTCGACAAGGATGATCACTTTGTGCTGGTCTCTGCCAACGATACCTTTGCCAAGGCGTTCGAGCTGGATGTCCTTGGCAGCATTGGCAAACAGTTGAGCGAGATGTTTCCCCGCTACATCACCAATACCATCGAGCCGCCAATGCACGAATGTGTGCGCATGCAGACCGGGCTCGAGAGCGAGCTGCCTATCGACAGCCTGTCACGTACCAGTTGGTGGCGCTTTATTCTCTCCCCCATCATCCCCGAGCAGGCACGGATCAACCGGATCATCGTGACCGCTATCGACATCACCGCCAGGATGCAGCTGGAAGAGGCGCTCACCACCAGTCGCCGTCGCTTCGAAGCGGTGGTCAACTCCGCCTATGACGGCATCATCAGTGTCAGCAGCGAGTCACGCATCGAGCTTATCAATACCGCCGCCTGCGAGATGTTCGGCATCGACGAGAGCTATCTCGGCAAGCGGCTGGAAACCCTGCTTCCTCAGCGTTTTCGCGCCAATCACGAAACCTATTTCAAAGCCTTCAGCAGCTCCCCCATCAATTCGCGCCCGATGCATGCCCGCGCCTCAGTGATGGGTCTGCGCCGAGACGGCAGCGAATTTCCGCTGGAGGTGACCATCGCCAAGATCAATCTGGGCCCGACCACCGAGATGACCGCCATCTTGCGGGATATCTCGGAGCGAGCCCGACTGGTGGAGGAGTTGAAGGTCGCCGCCACCACGGATCCCCTGACCGGCATTGCCAACCGGCGCCGCTTCAACGAGCTGGTCAACGCCGAGATGCAGCGCTGCCAGCGTTTCGGCCATACCATGAGCCTGCTGCTGATCGATATCGACCACTTCAAGGAAGTCAACGACACCTTTGGCCATCAGCAGGGAGATCTGGCGATCCTGAGTCTGGTGAAACGGATCAGCAAACAGCTGCGGGAGGTGGACATGCTGGGTCGCTGGGGTGGCGAAGAGTTTATCGTGCTGCTCCCGGAAACCTCCCTCGAGCTCGCCTGGGCCAGCGCCGAGCGGATCAGGCTAGCCATCGAATCCCAGCACCATGCACTGGAGGGGGCTCTTGAGATCTCCCTCACCATCAGTATCGGGATCAGCGCCAGCAAGGGCAGCCATGACACTGTAGAGAAGATGGTTAGACGAGCCGACACCGCCCTCTATTTGGCCAAGAAACAGGGGCGCAACTGCTGCCGCAAAGAGGAACCGGAGCCGACCTGATGGCGCACGCCCCTACCCTCTGGTGACACAGCTAACCTGTGCCTGCAGAGACAACCAACCGCAACGTACACAAAAAGCAGCGTTACTCTCTTCGGTAGCGCTGCTTGTTTCGTTCTGCTTTTGGTGCACTTTTCAATCACCACCATCAAGGGGACGGCTAAAGCGCAGTGGGCCACCATCAGCCAGAGAGAGCCTCACCGACAGCATGCCGCCGTTGGGCAATTGCCACTCAAAGAAGTCATCAAAACCGGCAATCGTTACGGCGCGGATCACCTTGGCGACCACACCGTGCGCCACCAGCAGTATCCGCTCCCCTTGCATGGTCGAAGCAAGTTCCGTGAGTCCCTGCGAGACCCGGCCAATCACCTCATCAATGGTTTCACCACCGGGAGGAGCTTCAGCCCAGCGCCTAGTGATATTGCGCGCCCACAGTTCGGGATAGCGTGTTCTCGCCTCTACCTGCGTTAGCCCTTCAAACAGGCCGACATCCCACTCACGAAAGGCAGGCACAAGCTCCACAGGCAATCCCAGCTGACGAGACAAGATGGCAGCACTCTCCCTTGTTCGCAGCAGCGGGGACGCCAGCAGCCGATCGAACGGGGCCTGAGTGGCCGCTATCTCGTCAGCCAATCGGGCAATGTGCCTCTGGCCACTCTCATTAAGCCCGATATCCAGTGCACCCTGATACCGTCCTTCCGCATTGGCTTGCGTCTCGCCATGGCGGATAACTACCAGCTCCATGTCAACCTCCCTTGTTGGGGCTACCTTGGTTTTACTTCCCTTTACGATAACGGGGATGCTCGTCCTGGATCGACAACCAGGGCAGCTGGCTGTCAGTATGGATGTGATAGGTTGGCGCAATAGCCTCTGGATTATCGAGAGAGGCGATAGCCAACGTGAGATAGTCAGGGTACTGGGTGCTGCGATACGTGAGGGTGGAGCCACACTCGGCGCAAAATCCCCGTCGGATAAAATCTGAAGACGCATACTCGGTCGGTTTGCCGCATAACCACTGCACCTGTTCGGCGTGAAAGTCCATCCAGGCCCCGACCGGTGCCCCCGTGGTGCGCTGGCAATCCCGACAGTGACAAAAATCGGCCGCAAAAGGTGCAGTCAGCATCTCATAACGGATCGCCCCG
>NZ_JBFOCU010000056.1:0-247170 GCF_040907945.1 Aeromonas sp. s11
CGGCCCTGAATGCCATAACGCACCTGAGCCTGTTTGTAGGTGAGCTCGCCTTTTTCAATCTGCTCGACCAGCGCCAGTTTAAAAGTCAGCGAGTAATCGCGCTGTGTCCGTTTCACACCTTGTCCCATCGGGTTCTCCATTTATTGGGGGGAAAGGTGTAAACCATATTCAGGACGGGACAGGGGATAGAAAAAGGGCGGCCAAATGGCCGCCCTTTGCGTCTCTGAGCTGGTTATCGGCGACGATAGAGACCCGGATCCACCTCTTCGTAGTGGCTGGTCAGGTATTGATAGAAGGCGAGATGGGAAGGGGAGCTCGGTTTTTTCAGCTCTTCGCTCACCCGATCCGGCTTGGCGATGATGAACTTCGGGCTCTGGCGCTGGATATCGGCCAGCACCCGCTCGCGCACGTCATAGGGCGGATTGACGTTGGCAAAGAAGAGATAGGCGGACGCCGGCTGGCGATCGGTCCAGAGATAATATTGCGGCTGGATGCCATCGACCCAGATCTTGTCGCTCGGGACTGTCTCGGCCTTGATGCGATCAACCCGTACCTGCGCGGCCGGATTGAAAGGGCGACCCTTGAGGGTGCCTTCCCAGGCGTTGTTGATCATCAGCAGCAGCATGGCCAGCGTTGCCAGCCAGGGTGTGGCACTGCGTACATCCCAGGCGCGCCAGAGGGGGATGAGGATCAGCACCGGCAGCGCCCACAGCAGGCTGGTGCCGAGCACCTCGTTGACCCGCTCGAGGGACCACTCCTTGGTGCTCCAGCCAAAGGCGAGTTGCTGGGCCAGCAGCCAGCTGGCGGTGAGTACCACCAGCGAGATGCAGAGCAGGCCGATCGCATCAGCCTGCTGTTCGCTGCGATCCAGCAATACCGCCAGCGGCAGCACTGCCAGTTGCAGATAGAGCACGTCGTAGTGATCGAACACATGGCCGGAGACCGAGTTGGCGATCAGGGTAAACAGCACCCCAAACAGGGTCGCCAGCAGTGCGGGCAGATACCACTCCTGACGGCGGCTTAGCATCAGAATGATGAAGGCGGGCAGCAGCATCACAAGGCCTGTGCGCAGCAGGCCGACGGCGCCCACCATGGGGGAGAAGCCATTGCCGTAGCTCCCTTCAAAGAAGATGTCGAAGGCGTAGTATTTGAAGGCCGCCAGCAGATCATGCTGCTGGAAGTAGGCGTAAAGCGGGCCGCCAATCAGTGCCAGCCCCAGCAGGCTGGAGATGAGCAGCAAGATGGCATCACGCCACTTTTCGTGCAGGCACCAGTGGCAGAACAGCACCAGATACCAGGCGCCCCAGAAGGCGCCGTTGTTGGTGCGCATCCAGGCGACGATGGCGAATGTGAGTGCCGCCACCAGCGCCGGCCACCAGCGAAATCCCTTGTCCAGCAGCAGCGTAATGAAGGCCCACTGGGCGATGAGGGCGAGGTGGAAGGTCCAGTCCTCAGTCATGTTGCCGTAGTAGTAACGGGTGCCGTAGAGAGCCAGCACCGCCAGCATGGCGCCAAGGCGCGCCTTGAACGAGAGTCCTAGCTGGGCAAAGGCTTGCCAGCTGGCCAGCAGTCCGAGCCAGCAGAGCACCCACTCCAGTGCCCAGATCCCGACAAATCCCCCCATTCGATAACCCAGCGCGTCGAGGGCGAAAATCATCGGCCCCTTGATGTCGATCATGTCGCGATAGAGCACGCCCCCTTCGCTCCACATCTTGCCCATCACCGCGAACAGCGAGGCATCAAACCCCGGCGCCATGGCGTGGAAGAGCGGATTGCGCAGACAGAAGAGCAGCGCCAGCAGGGCGGTCAGCAGCACGATGGCTGGCTTGATACCCGGGTTGACGCGAGGGGGAGTGAAACGGATGGAGTGATTCATGAAGTCGCCTGTTCCTGCAGCTGGTCTTGAAAGCGGGCCTATCTTGCCGAGCTAGTGAGTGCGATGCAATGGGGCTGGCCCGTGTGGGGCAAATATTCTCGAAAAAGCCCGGTTCTTGCAGGGAACCGGGCGCTGGCTGCGGCAATATTGGCCGTCAGGGGGATGTGGCAAAGCCATTCCCCCTCTGCATCAATGGATGTACTCAACTAGGGGGGGCTGCGCTTCCAGTGTGGGCAGGTGACGGGCCCAGCGGATAAAAGCGTCGGCCAGGGTGATGCCGAGCTCCTGATTGTGCTGGGTCAGGGTGCGCGCCAGTGCGGTGTAACCCTCCTTGCCGGAGGCGGTATAGGCGCTCGACACTCCGCGATAGATCTGTTCGGCATTGACCGCTTGCCACTGGCCGGGAGCGGCTTCCCACTCCAGTCGGGTGATGCGCTGGCCCTTGGGCCGATCGGCCTGATAGGTGAATCGCACCCCCGCGGTGTAGGGGAAGCTGCCGTTGCCATTGCCGACCACGCCATTGTTGGTGGCATTGTCGATGGCATTTTCCAGCGCCTCCGCCAACTCGTGACCGTGCACCCGATAGAGGGTGAGGGGAATGGCAAACGGCAGCAGGCGACCGGCGATATCCGCTTCGCTCAGGGGGCCCGGCTCCAGCGAGCAGCGCACGCCGCCAGCATTGTGCAGGGCAAAGTCCACCTCGCCTACCTGTTCACGGGCGGCGGTCAGCATGGCACGGGCCACCAGCGGGGCGAGCTGGCTGCCGTGGGGCAGGGTGGCATCCGGCAGCCGCTGATGGGGCAGTGGCGCCGCCAGTCGGGTGACGATGCGCTGGCTCATGGTTTCAATCTCCGGTCGGTAGCGTTTGGCCAGATGCTGTTCGAGCTGTGGATCCGGCTCGCAGAAGGTGAGCCCGACAGGCGGGGTGGAAGCGAACGGCCAGGGCTGCCAGGGGAGCCACTCCAGCTGCCCCTGACTCTGCACGACGCGGCCCGACTCATCGAAGGTGAGCTCGCAGACACCGAGGCAGAGGGCGCTGTGGCCAGCGTGCAAAATGGCCACCCCGTTGCTCATCAGCGGATAGCTGCCTTCGCTTGGCAGACCCAGCGGTGCGAGATCGCCGAGCAGGCTGTGGGTATGGCCACCGATGATGAGACTGAGCTCGGGGAAGCGCTCGGCCAGCAGCTTGTCCTGATCCAGCCCGAGGTGGCTCAGCAGCACGATATGCTGGATCCCTTCGCGCTTGATCTCTCGCAGCACCCGGGTGAGGGTGTCGGCGACCGCGTGGAAACGGGTGTGGGGATCCGGGTTGGCGATGGCAGCCATCTGGGCGAGGGTGATGCCGAGCAGTGCAAAGGGAACCCCGTCGATCACCCGGCGATGCCAGGGCTGATGGGCGTCGTAGAGGTGGGGAATATCCCACAACCCAAGCGGCGTGTCGGCAGGCTCCTGACTGTTGTCCAGATTGGCGGCCAGCACCGGAAAATCGAGCTGGCGCAAGAACTCCACCAGCGGGCCGTTACCCAGATCGAACTCATGGTTGCCAAGTACCATGGCATCGGGGGCCAGCATGGCGAGCAGGTCGGCGTTGGCGCGCCCTTTGAAGCGGTTGAAATAGAGAGAGCCCTGAAAGGAGTCGCCACCGTGCAGAAACAGAAAACGCTGGCCGGCTGCTGCGGCTTGGGCACGCAGTTGGGTCAGTCGGGTCAGGATCCGGGCATAACCGCCGCACTGGGTGCGCCATTGGCCTTCACCGACAGGGGAGAAGCTCATGGGCGCGCCATCGAAGTGGGAGTGGCAATCACTGAAATGGGCAAGTTGAACCGTAATACTCATCTCGGTCCTCCTTAGGGGAAAATGAGCACCGAGTCTACTGCAAAGGGGGGGGAGGATACCAGCCCGGCAGGGTGCCGGGCTGGTCAACGATCAGGCGGGTACCATGATCTGGGTGGCGACGATCACCACCAGCAGGCCGACGGCGACCGGCATACTGGTGCGCTTGACCACCTCGAACGGCGAGAGCTTGCCCATCCCGGCACAGGCGACCACCACCCCGGAGACCGGAGAAATGGTGCGACCCAGGTTGGAGGCTTGCAGCATGGGAATCACCAGATAGGCCGGATTGATACCAAGGCTGCTGGCCAGGTTGGGGATCAGCTCCACGAAGGCGTAGAAGGGGGCATTGCCCGAGCCGGTGGTGAAGGCGGCCAGGGTGGTGATCACCACCAGTGACAGCATCATGATCAGGCCGCCGGAGCCGAGATCCTGCGCGTGAGCCAGCAGGGTGTCGATAAAGCCGATGGTCATCAGACCCTGGGCGAAGACGCCGGCACCGACCAGCAGCATGACCACACCGGCAAAGGCATCAGCCATGTTGCGCCAGCAGACCTGGAGACCGTCCAGCAGCTCCTTGCCATTGCGGATACGCACGAGTTCCAGCAGGCTGGCCAGCACCATGCACATGACGATGATGGTGACGATATCCAGCTGCGGACCCCATTTGCCGTCAAACACTAGCACCCCGATGATGGGGGTAAAGGGCAGGATGGCGTAAAAGGCAGGCGCAGTCGTCACCAGATCACCCGGTGCGACCGGTTCGTTGTGCTCACCGGATTTCTGGTCAAGGTAGCGCTGCCAGAAGAAGTGGGTCACCGCCATACAGGCGATCGCCACCAGCGAGATGGGCAGGGTCAGCTTGAAGGCAAAATCCAGCAGCGGCATGTTGGCGGCCTGAGCAGCCATCACCACGTCCCCTGAGGTTGGTGCCAGAATGATGGCGGCTGGCGAGGCGCACACGGCCGCAGCCGCGCCACGGGAGATCCCCATGTTGACCATCAGCGGGAACAGGGTGGCCATCAGCAGCACGCCGAGGCCGGTAGCGGAGCTGACCGCCAGCGACATGGCGCAGGCCACCAGATATGCAGCCACCAACAGGATATAGGGGGACTTGATGATGCCGAGCGGTTTGCTGGCCAGCTTGACCAGAATGGTGTTGGCGCCGATATGGCTCATGTAGCCGGCGAAGCCGCACAGCACCATGATCAGCATCCCCAGTCCACCGCCACGGTCATTGAGCAGGAAGCGGACGTATTCGAAGATATCGGTTGCGATATAGCCGGTGCTGACCACCTTGCTCGGCAGTACCGGCTTGCCCATCATGGCGGTGATGACCAGTAGCAGCAAGCCGCCGCTCAGCAGCACCCCGGTCGCAGAGTATCCTTTGAAAATGGCACGGCCCACCACCAGGGTGACCAGGGTGCCAACGATGAGTTCCAGCATATGTTGCCTTCTGATTGGATGAGAGTGGAGGGAGTCTATTCCGATAGGGGTAGAGTGGCGACTGGAAACAGGATGTTGTGTGAGCTAAATCAACGTTTAACCCCATGAACAGAATTAAAGAAAGGTAAAGGTACTTTACCCAGCGGGTTTGGCTACCTACCCTTGCCAGCCTTGGTTGTCTTTTGAGGCTTTTATATGGTGATTGGTGATTTTTCAGGCATTAAACGCTCTCTTTTTCTGCTTGCGATGTTATTTTCACCTACTTGCGTGTTTGCAGTAACCAATGACGGTTTTCATCAAACCGGTCCTCATCAGGCGGTCGCCATGCGGCGTCTCATGGCTCCTCACTCTTACGGCGTACTGGTGGTTGCCGAGGGTAACAGACCCCGTTTTGCCGCGCTGGCATCCAAAACCACCGAAGCTAACTGCCTAGCCCGTCATGCCATCCGGGTAGATGGGGTTGCGCTGCTGGTCACCCCGAGATTCTATGCCAGAGAGGGAAAACGGGGACTTTGCGAGCTGTGGCTCAATGAGGGGGCAGATCAGGACTTTTTTGCCAACCGTCTTAAAAATGATCATTTTATTCAGATAGATGGTCATGATATCAATGTGAAAAACTATCACCTCGACTGGCAGCGCATCAGCCGTCATGCTCAATAAAAATACAGTTTTGCCCTTGTGCCATACTCTGCTCACGCAACCTGTGAGCGTGCTCTGATTTCTGGGCGCATCATTGTATTGCGCCGCCTCGTCGTCACACATAGGCTATACCCGTCATCTGTGTGGCGGTGGGGTTCACCAAGGTTGGTACTCCGCCCGTGCAATCAAGGAAGGTAGTCTGGCATGGTCAGCAAGGTTTATGGAGTAGTGGGGGTCGGGTTGTTGCTGTTGCCCCTGATGAGTCAGGCTCAGCCGAGTCGGCCGCAAGTGGTGCCAGAGTCCCGCATCAATGTCCGTTTTTATGAGGTCAATGCAACCAGTCCGGAGCAGCTTGCCCGGGCGATTGCCCAGAGTGCTCCCAAGGTGAATGGCAAGCCCGTACTCGGCAAGGCGAGTTATCAGGTGGACTGGCAGCTGGATACCGAGCAGTTGCCGGGTCGCTGCCAGCTCAACCGGGTGACGGTGACCACCAACGCCACTGTGTTGCTGCCCCGTTGGCGTCAGAGCGCGAACAGTAACGATCCTGCCCGCCAGCGCTGGGGGCGGCTGCTCTCCAGCATGTTTGACTACGAATCCCGCTTCAAGGAGATGGTGCTGCAGGGGGCCAATCAGGTGGGGGGCGCTATTGCTGGGCTACCCGGACATGCAGATTGTCAGGCGTTGCGCTATGCCGCGTGGGCAGCAGGTAGTGGCGAGCTGAACAAGGTCAAGGGACGGCTCGACGGATTCCAGCGTCAGACAGGTTACGGCGAACAGCTCGGGGTGCACTGGCCCAAGTAAGCGCTATCTCAAGACGCAATATCCAGCATCGCACGATTTGATAAATAGAATGGCCGCCCGATGGGCGGCCATTCTATTTGCTTGCAGAGTCCGGTTCAGATTAGCGCCTTGCCTTTGAGCAGTTTGCGCACCCAGTAACGGGCTGGGTGGAGCGCTTCCAGCAGATCGGCGGCCAGCGGCAGGGGATCGCCGCAGATCTCGCTGGCGAGCAGCTCGCCACAGAGCGGCGCCGAGCAGAGACCCCGAGAACCGAGCGCCCCCAGCACATAGAGGCCGGGGTGAAGGGGGAGTGGCTGGGCGTTGCGCTGATCATGCTGCAGCTGCGCATAGTGATCCGCCAGAC
The DNA here is from genome assembly GCF_040907945.1 of Aeromonas sp. s11. NCBI lineage: Bacteria > Pseudomonadati > Pseudomonadota > Gammaproteobacteria > Aeromonadales > Aeromonadaceae > Aeromonas > Aeromonas sp. s11. Next base: position 6,939 of record NZ_JBFOCU010000056.1, read on the forward strand.
CTTGCAGTCTGGCCACTGGCCCCACCACCGGCAGGTGATCCCGGCTGGCACAACGCACCCCCACGCGCGCCTCGTTGCCGCTCACATCCACCTCGGCTGGCCAGGTTTGCTCCGGCAGGCAGGCTTGCAACCGCACCTGATTCTGGATTTGCTCCTCGGCACGAAACTCAAGGCTGCTCTGGTTACGGCCATAACTGGCGCCGATGCAGTGTTGATCGTTGTGCATTGGCGTGAGGTAGCCATCGTAGCAGAGCACGGTATTGAGCCGGCTCAGGCTGGCCGAGGTTGGCACATGGCTCACCTGACCGCGCACCGGATAGAGGGGCAGCTCGGCAAAGGGGAGCAGTGCTGGCAACTGGTGACCGGCGGCGACCACCAGATTGGGGGCCTGCCAGTGGCGGCCGTCCTGGCTCTCTATGTGCCAAGCATCGGTCTGCTCGGCTATGGTGACCACTTGGGTGTGGTATTCCACCTGCAGCAGGCCGCTGGCTTGCGCCTCTTTCAGGGCGGCTCGGGTGAGATCGGCCGGACAGAGCCAGCCTCCCAGCGGATAGCTGACGCCGCTGTGGCCACAGGGCAGGCCAACCACCTGCTCTACCTCTGCTGTAGAGAGGGGATGCATCAGTTCGGCCGGGAAGGGGCCCTGGCTCATTTTCGCCAACTTGGCTGCCGATTTGTCGTCATAACCGAGCTGGGTCACTCCGCATAATTCGAAAGCGATAGGATGGCGTTCGGCCAACGCCAGCAGCCGTTGGCGGGCATAGCCAAAGGCGAGCGAATAGAAGCGTGACAGGGCATCGTGCTCGCCGTTGAGCAGGGGATAGAGCGCGCCCTGGCGGTTGCCGGAGGCGCCGGTGGCCGGTTCGCCATCTGCACACAGCAACGTCACCTTGCGACCCCGCTCCACCAGAGAGAGCGCCGTCATGGCCGAGGCGATGCCGCCGCCGATGATCACCACCTCGCCAGTGCGTCCGGCAGGACGGGCATACCAGGGGGCGATGGTCTGCTGCGGCTGCTTGTCGGTGCGATCCCCCACCAGCATCTCCCGTTTGCTGCCGTGGCCCTTCACCTTCTTCATGGCAAAACCGGCGGCAATCAGGCCGCGACGGACAAAACCGGCACAGGTAAAGGTGGCGATGGAGCAATCGGGACGGGCGAGGCGAGCGAGACCATCAAACAGATCCTGTGTCCACATCTCCGGGTTCTTGGCCGGGGAGAAACCATCCAGATACCAGGCGTCCACCAGACCTTCTGCCCGGTGAGGCACCTGCGGCAGCATATCCTTGATGTCGCCAAACCAGAGATCGAGGCGAATGCGGCCACCCGCAAAATGCAGGCGGTGGCAACCGGAGACCGGCAGCGGCCATTGGGCGACAAGATCCTGGCTCAAGTGGCCAAGTTCAGGCCAGGCGGCCAGCGCCTTGCGCAGATCGTCTTGGGTCAGGGGGTATTTCTCGAAACTGATGAAGTGCAGACGGGAGCCGTTACCGGATTGGGGCGCCTGTTCCAGGAAGGCTTGCATTGTCGCCAGAAAGTTAAGGCCTGTGCCGAAACCTGTTTCACCGATCACGAAACTGTCACTATCGTGGTGCGAAAATCGCGCAGGTAGCCGGTTTTGCTGCAAAAAGACGTAGCGGGTTTCACTTAGACCGTTATCATTGGAAAAGTACACATCCCCGAAGTCACTGGAGACAGGAGTTCCCGCTTCATTCCAGTCCAATCGGGCATGATGTAAGGATGTTTGACTCACGTTTTCCTCGGCTCGCGTCACAAAATCGCGGGCATTCTACGTGAAAGCAGACCAGTTTGGCAGCCGAAAGCGGGTAGACTTGGCGCCAGTTTTTCCAGACGAGATGAATTAATGAGAAGAGCAGTGATCACCGGTATCGGCGTCATCTCCAGTATCGGCAACAACAAGGAAGAAGTGCTGGCCTCCCTGAAAGCAGGTAAATCCGGCATCACCTATTCCGAGCAGTTCGAGCAGCACAACCTGCGCAGCCGTGTCTGGGGTAACATCAAACTCGATCCGTCTGAACTGATCGACCGTAAAGTCATGCGTTTCATGGGCGACGCTGCGGCCTACGCCTACCTCTCCATGCAGCAGGCCATTGAAGATGCCGGTCTGGCGGAAGATCAGGTCTCCAACGAGCGTACCGGCCTGGTGGTCGGTTCAGGTGGTGCCTCCGGCAAGAACACCTCGGAATCTGTGGATATCGCCCGCGAGAAAGGGGTCAAGCGTGTGGGTCCTTACATGGTGCCACGCACCATGTCTTCCACCACCTCTGCTTGCCTCGCGACCCCGTTCCAGATCAAGGGTGTCAACTACTCCATCAGCTCAGCTTGCGCCACCTCTGCTCACTGCATCGGTCACGCGCTTGAGCTGATCCAGCTTGGCAAACAGGATGTGGTCTTCGCCGGTGGCGGTGAAGAGCTGGACTGGTCCTCTACCATCCAGTTTGACGCCATGGGCGCGCTCTCCACCAAGTACAACGACACGCCGGAAAAAGCCTCCCGTACCTATGATGCGAACCGCGACGGTTTCGTTATCTCCGGTGGCGGCGGCATTCTGGTGATCGAAGAGCTGGAACATGCGCTGGCACGTGGTGCTCACATCTATGCCGAGCTGACCGGTTATGGTGCCACCTCCGATGGTTACGACATGGTCGCGCCGAGCGGTGAAGGTGCGGTGCGTTGCATGAAGATGGCGATGCAGGGTGTGGGCAAGGTTGATTACATCAACACCCACGGCACCTCCACTCCGGTGGGTGATACCAAAGAGCTGGAAGCTATCCAGACTCTGTTTGGCGCCAACGGTCCCAAGATCTCCGCAACCAAGGCGATGACTGGTCATGCGCTGGGCGCTGCCGGCGTGCACGAGGCTGTCTACTCCCTGTTGATGATGGTACACGGCTTTATCGCCCCCAGCATCAACATCGAGACCCTGGACGAGAAAGCGGAAGGTCTACCCATCGTGCGCGAGTACGAAGCGGCCGAACTCAATACCGTCATGTCCAACAGCTTCGGCTTTGGCGGTACCAACGCCTCTCTGGTGTTCAGCAAGTTCAAAGGCTGATATCCGGTTGATATGAAAAAAGCGCCTCAGGGCGCTTTTTTTGTCTTCGGGATCTGCCATCACTCATTGCAGAGCAGAGCAGAGCAGAGCAGAGCAGAGCAGAGCAGAGCAGAGCAGAGCAGAGCAGAGCAGAGCAGAGCAGAGCAGAGCAGAGCATCGGCCATTGTGGAATAGGGAGAGTGGGTTGGTGGCAGAGTTCAGTGCAGATGGTGGGGGGCATGTGATGTCACCCCCATAAGGCTGCTCTACATCTCTCTAGTGGAGTAGATAGCAAGAAGGGAGCCTGAGGCTCCCTTCTTTGTTAGCGGTAGCTTGATGGCTGCTGGCTAGAACCAGAAGCCGATGATAAAGGAGCCCGCCAGGGTCAGCATCACGTTGGCCACCGCATAGGTACCTGCGTAGCCAAGCGCCGGAATGGAGCTGTTGGCTGCCTCGTTGACCACATCCATCGCCGGGGCACAGGTACGGGCACCTGTGATGGCACCGAGCAGCAGCGCCGGGTTCATTTTGAGCACCCAGACCCCGAACAGATAGCCTACCAGCACCGGCAAGGTGGTCACCAGCATGCCGGAGAAGAGCACTACCGTACCCACCTCGCTGAGGTGGTCGAGGATGCCGCCACCGGCTTTCAGGCCCGTGCTCACCATAAAGACCGCCAGACCAAGATCCTTGGCCAATCTGAGAGCGCCGGGCGGCACATAGCCTACCGTCGGGTGGTTGGCCCGCAGATACCCCATCAGAATACCAGCCAACAGCAGGCCGACGGCGTTGCCGAGACCGAATTCGATCTGACCGAACACCAGCGAAACGGAGCCGATCAGCAGGCCGAGCACGAAGAAGGTGGTGAAAGCCACCAGATCCGTGGTCTGGCTGTGGATGCTGATAAAGCCGATCTTGTTGGCCAGCAGTTTGACCCGTTGCTTCTCGCCGCTGATCTGCAGTACGTCGCCCTTTTGCAGCATGATGTTGCGATCGAATGGCATCTCGATCTGGGAGCGCACCACCCGGTTGAGGAAGCACCCTTTCTCGGTGAGGTTGAGCTCCACCAGATGGCGGCCTACCACGGAGTCATTCTTTACCACTATCTCTTCGGTGACGATCTGCAGGTCAAGCAGGTTGCGATCAAACACCTCTTTACCGTTGCGGTAGTTTACGTCCAGCTTCTCGTGGCTCTCGGGATAGCCCACCAGAGCGATCTCATCCCCTTCCTGAATGACGGCATCGCCATCGGGACTGGCCAGAATGCCGTTGCGGCGGATCCGCTCTACATAGCAGCCGGTGTGGGGATAGATACCGGTCTCTCGCAGGGTACGACCACCGATCCAGGCTGCCAGTTCGGGGCCAACCCGATAGGCGCGGATGATGGGCAGGTAGGTCTTGCGGCTGTCGCTGTCGGAGAGACCCCGCTCACGGGCAATTTTTTGCGCCTCGGTGTTGAGATCGAGCCGTGCCAGCGAAGGTAGGTAGCGCACTACCAGCATCAGGCCAACCAGACCCACCAGATAGGTCAGGGCGTAGCCAATGCCCATGTTGTCCAGCACCGCCTGCATATCGGTTTGATGGGGCAGGTTGAGCAGACCGCTGCGCAAGGCATCCTGGGCACCGACCAGCGCCGGGGTCGAGGTGAGGGAACCCGCTAGGATCCCCGCCGCCATGCCCGGCCCCAGATTGAAGAACTTGGCGAGCCCCACTGTCAGCAGCAGGGCGGTCAGCAAGATCACCAGAGTCAGAGTAATGTAGTGGATGCCATCACGCAGGAAGACGCTGAAGAAGTGAGGGCCAGCCTCAATTCCCACACAGAAGATGAACAGCATAAAGCCGACGTTTTCTGTGGTGGCAGTAAACTCGAACCCCATCTGGCCGAACAGCAGGGCGGTAAACAGCACACCTATGGTGTTGCCAATCTGGAAGTTGCCAATCCGCACTTTGCCCAGCAGCAGGCCGAAGGCCAATACCACGAACAGCAGCAGGGAGTCGCTTTGATGCAGCAGTGTCACGAAATCTATGGTCATGCCCGGAAAAACCGAGGAAAAAAGTGGGGTCGATATTGTGCCGGATCTATCCCCAATAAAGAAGCGCAAGGGAGCGATTAATCGGACGTTATCGGACGCTATTTGTGGAACCGGTGGCGTGATAGGGAGACAAGCGGATGAAATCTGGCAATTTTTGCTGTAACCGCCGTTGTCAATTAGTGAAATCTGCTGCCCGCGACCGAAGTGCTCTGGCGCAGGCCGATATTTTAGATTCTGCTGTCCGGCCGCTTGGCGGGGATCAGTTTCAGCAGATTCAACCGATGGCCGCCATGCTTGGCTGAGGGGCAAATCAGCTTGATATTTGCCCGTTCGCCCACGGGAAAAGGGTTGGCAAAAAGATGCCTCTAAAAAGTGCCAATAGAGCCTGTCACCCCGCTGTTCCTGAGGGAGCAAAAAAACAGCATAAAATCAGGTTGGCCAGCAAAATGACTCTTCGCCGGGGGTCATCAAGGGCAATCCCGCGTCCTGACAGGGCTTGCTGCACTTACCCACAGAATCTGTGGATAACCCTGTTTATGAAACTTGTTCATCACCCTGAAAGCCGCGCCAGCACTGGGATGCAAGGGCTGTTCAAAAAATACCGGAAGAAAAATGTTTGTATAAAAATCAAATAGTTAGATGCGACAGGAGAAAACTCTGTCGAGCCGGGACGGGTAACAAAAGGGAGCGTCAGCAGCAAGAAGGATCTTGTGCATTAAAATTGGCAGGAGAGGGCACTAAAGTGGATAACTTGCACCGAGATGGTGAGGAATTGGCTCCCCCGACTGGACTTGAACCAGTGACATACGGATTAACAGTCCGCCGTTCTACCGACTGAACTACGGGGGAACATCAGGCAAGGAGGAGCATCATACAGAAGGTGTCCGAGGTGGTCAAGCCATTCGCGGTATGATGGCACGGGTGTACCGCTGCCAAACCCTCGGTTACACTGCTCCTCTGCTGTTTTGTGTCGGGAGTGTTCATGAGCAAATTGTTCAAGTTAGCCAGCCAGTTTCAACCCGCCGGGGATCAGCCCGCGGCGATTGCCCAACTGCTGGATGGCATCGAGTCGGGGCTGGCCCATCAGACCCTGCTCGGGGTGACCGGTTCGGGCAAGACCTTCACCATGGCCAACGTCATCGCCACCCTGAACCGCCCGACCATGATCCTGGCTCCCAACAAGACCCTGGCCGCCCAGCTCTATGGCGAGATGAAGGAGTTCTTCCCCGACAACGCGGTGGAGTATTTCGTCTCCTACTACGACTACTACCAGCCCGAAGCCTATGTGCCGACCACCGACACCTTTATAGAGAAGGATGCCTCGATCAACGATCACATCGAGCAGATGCGATTGTCCGCCACCAAGGCGCTGCTGGAGCGGCGCGACGTGGTGATCGTTGCTTCGGTGTCGGCCATCTATGGTTTGGGGGATCCCCAAGCTTATCTGAGCATGATGCTGCATCTCAAAGTGGGGGATGTGATCAACCAGCGGGATATCCTGCGTCGCCTTGCCGAGCTGCAGTACACCCGCAACGACATGGCGTTTCAACGCGGTACCTTCCGGGTGCGCGGTGAAGTGATCGACATCTACCCTGCCGAATCGGACAAGCTGGCCCTGCGGGTAGAACTCTTTGATGAAGAGGTGGAGCGCCTCTCCCAGTTCGATCCCCTGACCGGCGCCATCGAGCAGACGGTGGTGCGTTACACCATCTACCCCAAGACCCACTACGCCACCCCGCGGGAGACCATTCTGGGGGCTATCGAGCATATCAAGGAGGAGCTGCGCAGTCGCCGCGAGCAGCTGTTGTCCCTCAACAAGCTGGTTGAAGAGCAGCGCATCAGCCAGCGTACCCAGTTCGACATGGAGATGATGCAGGAGCTGGGTTACTGCTCCGGCATCGAGAACTACAGCCGTTACCTTTCCGGCCGTGCGCCGGGGGAGCCGCCGCCCACCCTGTTTGACTACCTGCCGGGGGATGGTTTGCTCATCATCGACGAGTCCCACGTCACGGTGCCGCAGATTGGCGCGATGTTCAAAGGGGACCGCTCCCGCAAGGAGACCCTGGTGGAGTACGGCTTCCGGCTCCCCTCGGCGCTGGACAACCGGCCTCTCAAGTTCGACGAATTTGAAGCGCTGATGCCGCAGACGGTGTTTGTCTCGGCGACTCCCGGCCCCTACGAGCTGGAGAAATCCGGCGGCGATGTGGTGCAGCAGGTGGTGCGCCCAACCGGCTTGCTCGATCCGGAGATCGAGGTGCGTCCGGTGACCACTCAGGTGGACGATCTGCTCTCCGAGATCCGCAAACGGGTCGCCGTCGAGGAGCGGGTGCTGGTTACTACCCTGACCAAGCGGATGGCGGAAGACTTGACCGAGTATCTGGCGGAGCACGACGTCAAGGTGCGCTACCTCCACTCCGATATCGACACGGTCGAGCGGGTGGAGATCATTCGCGATCTGCGCCTCGGCAAGTTCGATGTGCTGGTGGGCATCAACCTGCTGCGGGAAGGTCTCGACATGCCGGAAGTGTCGCTGGTGGCGATTCTGGATGCGGATAAAGAGGGCTTCCTGCGTTCGACCCGCTCGCTGATCCAGACCATCGGCCGGGCGGCGCGTAACCTCAACGGCAAGGTCATTCTCTACGGCGATACCATCACCAACTCGATGAAGGTAGCCATTGAGGAGACCGAGCGGCGCCGCGCCTTGCAGCATGCCCATAACCTCAAGCATGGGATCACCCCCAAAGGGCTCAACAAATCCATTGGCGATGTGATGGACATGGGAGGCAGCCGTACGGCAGGCAAACCTGGCAAGGGGATGCGCAAGGCGGCCGAGCCGCAAGGGGAGTACCATGTCCGCTCTGCCGGCGAGATTGCCAAAGAGATCAAACGGATGGAGGAGCAGATGTTCCAACATGCCCGGGATCTGGAGTTCGAACAGGCGGCAGCACTGCGGGACCAGATCCAGCGGCTGCGCAGCGAGTTGATCGAATCATGAGCCGCAAACGCTGGCTGATTTGGCAACGATTGCGTCGTCTCTATCAGGGCTTTCGCCATCCAGGTACCCCCTGGTGGGCGAGGGGGCTGGTGATCCTTATCCTGCTCTATGGCATCAGTCCGGTGGATCTTATCCCTGACGTGGTGCCCTTGCTGGGATGGTTCGATGATGTGACCCTGCTGCTGGTATTGTTATGGGGCTGGGAGCGTTGTCTTCCCCCCGCAGTGCGCAGCGATCTGGAACAGGCCTCCTAGTTCACCTTTTCAACACCACGCTCGACATCACTCTGTGCGCTCCCACTCTCGAAGGAAGCGGAAAAACGGTTTCATTTGAAGGTGGGCGCTGCAGGATGAAAAAGAGGCTGGCCGATGATTGTCGCCCGAATGGCATTGGCGTAGACTCCACGCCGTTCACTTTATGGGTATGGAAAAAATGGATCTGATCCTCTTTGCAATCGACTTTATCCTGCACGTTGACGTGCATTTGAAAGAGCTGTTCGAGAACTATGGCGTCTGGGTTTACGCCATCCTGTTTCTGATCATCTTCTGTGAAACCGGGTTGGTAGTGACGCCGTTCCTGCCGGGTGACTCCCTGCTGTTTGCCGCCGGTGCGCTTACCGTGGGCAGCGTGCTGGACGTCCATACCCTGGCGGCCGTGCTGATCATCGCTGCCGTGCTGGGCAACGTGGTCAACTACACCATTGGTCACTTCTTCGGCGAGCAGCTGTTCCGCAACCCGGACTCCAAAATCTTCCGCCGGGATTATCTGGAGAAGACCCACGCCTTCTATGCCAAGCATGGTGGCAAGACCATCATCATCACCCGCTTCCTGCCTATCGTGCGTACCTTTGCGCCGTTCGTGGCAGGGATGGGGGCCATGACCTATCCGCGCTTCCTGGCGTTCAACCTGGTTGGCGGTCTGCTGTGGGTACTCTCCTTCGTCTATGCCGGCCACTTCTTTGGCAATCTGCCGGTGGTGCGTCACAACTTTACCCTGCTGATCTTCGGCATCATCGGTATCTCCCTGTTGCCCATGGTAATTGGCGCGGTCAAGGCCAAGATGAGCACTGCCAGGGCGTAACCAGAAATACGGTCAGCCAGAACGAGAAGGGGGGGGGAGCCNGCCATCATGGCTCCCCCCCCCTTTTTATCTCCACACGGCCATGATACTCAGTTGCAGCAGCGCCCTTTCACCAGATTGCCGATGGCCACCACGGTGAAGACCAACAGGTAAGCGGCGAAGATGACGACCAGCCACTGGGGCATGGAGTAACCGAGGAACTGCCAGGTGATCTGGGCACAATCCCCTTCCGGCATAAAGAGCCAGGGGAGCCACTGATCGAGCGGAGCCCAGCTCGGGAAGTCGGCAAACGGGCTGCAGACGTTGAAAGGGGAGGGGTTGACCTGATAGTCCACATGCTTGAGGGCCAGCTGGAAGCCGCGGAAGGCACTGTAGCCCCACAGCAACATGGCACTCCAGCGAACATACCACTTATCCGGCGCCACCATGCCGAGCAGACCGGCGGCCAGCACACCCAGGGTCGCCAACCGTTCGTAAACACACATCACGCACGGGGAGAGGCCCAGCACATGCTGGAAGAAGAGGGCGCACAACTCGAGGAACAGGGCTGATGCTGCCAACAGACCCCAGGCCAGCCGATGGGCGGCGATACGGCGGAGAAACTCGATCATCTCATTGATCTCTCAGAAAAAACAGTGGCTGAATTAGAGCAGAGCGGGGCAGAAAAGAAAAGGGCCCTGAAAGGGCCCTCGGAAACCATCGCAATGGATTAATGCAGCGCCGGCTGTACCGCTGGCAGCGCACTCTCCATCACCAGCCATCCATGCTGATAGAACCATTCGGTGGCAGGGCCAAGCAGCAATTCGACAGAGAAAAAGCCGACCAGCCCCAGCACCAGGGTGTAGGGCAGCGCCATCCAGACCATGCGGCCATAGGAGAGGCGCAGCAGCGGCGCCAATGCCGAGGTGAGCATAAACAGGAAGGCGGCCTGACCATTGGGGGTGGCGACTGACGGCAGATTGGTACCTGTGTTGATGGCTACCGCCAGTAGATCGAACTGGGCGCGGTCGATGGCGCCATTGAGCAGAGCAGTCTTCACCTCATTGATGTAGACGGTGCCGACAAAGACGTTGTCACTGACCATGGAGAGGAGACCGTTGGCTACATAGAAAAGCGCCAATTGTTGCTCTTGTTCCGCCGAAAGAACCCACTGGATCACCGGCTTGAACAACTGCTGATCGATGATGACGGCGACCACGCTGAAAAACACAGCCAGCAGGGCGGTAAAGGGCAGCGCCTCTTCAAAGGCCTTGCCCAGAGCATGCTCTTCGGTAATTCCGGTGAACGAGGTTGCCAGCACGATGACCGAGAGGCCAATCAATCCTACCGCTGCAAGATGCAGAGCCAGGCCGACGATCAACCAGATGGCGATCAGAGCCTGTACCATCAGCTTGGCCTTGTCCTGCTGGGTGCGTTTGGCATTCTCATGCAGGTTGTACTCCTCCATGATGGCGCGCACCGACTCCGGCAATTTGGCTCCATAACCGAACCATCCCATCTTCTCGACCAGCACACAGGTAAGCAAACCGCAAATAAAGACGGGGAGCGAGACGGGGGACATACGAATGGCAAACTCGCCAAAGTGCCAGCCAGCCTGCTCGCCGATGATGAGGTTTTGCGGCTCGCCCACCAGGGTGCAGACACCACCCAGCGCGGTACCGATGGCGGCATGCATCATCAGGCTGCGCAGGAAGGCGCGGAACTGCTCGAGAGCCTGATAGTGGTCTTCCTTTACTTCCTGATCATGGGTGTGGTCATGTGCATGTCCAAATCCCTTGCCGGACGAGACCTTGTGATAGATGGCATAGAAACCGGTGGCAACGCTGATCACCACGGCAATGACCGTCAGTGCATCGAGAAAAGCTGACAGGAAGGCGGAGACCAGACAGAAGGAGAGGGAGAGCAGGATCTTGGAGCGTACGCCGATCAGCAGCTTGGTGAAGACATAGAGCAGCAACTGCTTCATGAAATAGATGCCTGCCACCATGAACACCAGCAGCAGCAGCACTTCGATATTGGCGACCAGCTCGTGCTTGACCTGATCGGCGGAGGTCATGCCGATCAACACGGCTTCGATCGCGAGCAGACCGCCCGGTTGCAGGGGGTAGCACTTGAGGGCCATGGCCAGGGTGAAGATAAATTCAACGACCAGTAACCAGCCTGCAATGAAAGGATCAAGGTGGAAGGCGATCGGATTGATCACCAGAAATAGCAAAATGGCGTTTTTGTACCACTGTGGTGCATTGCCCAAGAAGTTCTTGGCGAATGCCTGCCCTAGGCTTATTGGCATGATAATGGGTCTCAACTTTGTTGTTAGGATCTGCTTCTATGCAGTCAAGGATGATTCGACCTGTGCCTCCGGATGTTGGCCTTTATCTGTCTGATTCCTCGTGATTTTAATCAAAAAGCGTGACGATTATAAATGATAGCCGATGGATCTCTGCCCATGTGTCTGTTTTATAACCACCTTGTCGGGGTTGGCCGGCTCCCTCGTGGCGATTAGATACATATTCCCGACACTATATTTGCCATATGTGAGCAGAGGACTGACCTTATGCTTGCCAGCCATCATCGCTTTGATATCATTCGTCAGCCTTTTTACGCATTACAACAGAGTCAATTCATGGTTATAAAAGCGCAGAGCCCAGCTGGGTTTGCCGAGGAATACATCATCGAGTCCATCTGGAACAATCGCTTTCCTCCCGGATCTATTCTGCCCGCCGAGCGTGAATTATCCGAGTTGATCGGGGTGACGCGGACGACCTTGCGCGAAGTGCTGCAGCGACTGGCCCGTGATGGCTGGTTGACCATACAGCATGGCAAGCCGACCAAGGTGAACAATTTCTGGGAAACCTCCGGCCTCAATATTCTGGAGACGTTGGCTCGTCTGGATCAGGACAAGGTACCTGATCTGATAGCTCAGCTGCTCTCCGCCCGAACCCACATCTGCACCATCTTTATCCGCGGGGCGATCCGTCACAATCCGGAACATGCCGCCGAGATCCTGCGTGGTGCCGATGGGGTCGAGAACAACGCACAGGCTTACGCCGAGTTCGATTATCGCCTGCACCACCAGCTGGCGTTTGCTTCCGGCAATCCGATATACGCTTTGATCCTGAACGGTTTCAAAGGGTTGTACAGCCGGGTCGGCAGCTACTACTTCTCCGACAAGCAGGCCCGCGAGACCGCAGATGCCTACTACAAGACCCTGCTCAATCTGGCGGAGACCAAGAACCACGAAGCCGTTTTCATGACGGTGCGTCAGTACGGTATCGAGTCCGGCAAGCTGTGGACTCGCCTGCGTCAGGACATGCCAAGCGATCTGTGCGACAACTGATCCCTTGTCTGTGCTGTCCAAGAAACGCGCCATCCGGCGCGTTTTTTTATTCTGCCGAGTTTGTGTCTATCCTTGATTGGCGGTGGTAATTGCTTGAACTGCATGGATATTTGGCCAAAAAGCTTGATCCAGCGCAAATGAACCCTGCATTTATCACTTTGGTGGCATAGGACCCAACCGCTGATTGAGGTCAAATGGAGTCATCAAGAGCGGAGCCAATATCCGCCAGAAGGAACACACCTTTCACCGGATGAAGGACACAACAATGAGTCTTCTTGAACACACCATCTGGACAGTACTGGGATATGGGGCCATGCCCTTTATCTTTCTGAGCGGATTCGTAGCGGTGGCAGTGACCTGTTGCATGCTGCTGAACGCGTTCGGGGTACAGTCCGCCGAGAAGTGAGTCGCTTCTCCATGCCGCCAAATGCCAGTCTTCGGACTGGCATTTGTTTTTTGTGTCTTTTAAAGCACTTATCCCGGCAGGGAAGGGGAAATCTTTGGTCAGGATGGTCGAACCTGCCGCCGATTTTGATTACACTGGCGCCCGTATTTCCCACTCACCCTTCTCTTATCAGGTGTTCAAGGTTTTCTATGGCTCTCAAGGCAACTGTATTCAAGGCCCAGATCAGTTTGTCTGATATGGATCGCAATCTGTATCAGGACTTCTCCCTCACGCTGGCGCGCCACCCCTCCGAAACCGATGAGCGGATGATGATCCGGCTGGCGGCCTTTGCCTGGCACGCTGCCGAGCGACTGGAATTCACCAAGGGATTGAGCGCCGATGATGAACCCGAGCTCTGGTGCAAGAACTACTCGGACGAAATAGAGCTCTGGATCGAGCTGGGCCAACCCGATGAAAAACGGCTCAAAAAAGCCTGCAACCGCGCCCGTCAGGTGGTGCTCTATCTCTACGGCGGTCGTGGTACAGCCGTCTGGTGGAAGCAGAACCAGGGCAAGCTGAGCCAGCATGAAAACCTCAGTATCATCGAACTCTCCGACAGCCAGACTCTGCCGCTTACCGCCATGGTCGAGCGCACCATGCAGCTCACCTGCACTATTTCCGATGGTCAGCTTTGGGTCAGTAACGGCGCACTGGAAGTGACGCTGGATCCGGTGGTACTGATGGGCAAACCGGCCCGCGAACTGTAACGGACGCCGCCCATGTTCAGCGCCTTGCTCAATATCGTCATCCCGGTGTTCGGTGTGGTCGGGCTCGGCGCACTCTACGGGCGATTGCGACCGGGGGCCGCCCTCGGTTACGTCAATAGGGCCAATATCGAACTGTTTACCCCGGCGCTGGTCTTCTCCGCGCTGGTCAAGTATCCGCTGGCGCTGGCGGAGCATATGCCGCTGATTGCGGCGGGGGCGCTGGTTATTTTGTTACCAGGTCTGCTGCTCGCGCTGCTCAAACTCCAAGGAATTGAGCGGGCAGCGCTGATCTTGCCCGCCATGTTCAGAAATACCGGCAATCTTGGTATCCCCTTGATGGTGCTGGCGTTTGGCGAGCAGCAACTGGGGGCCATCGTGATCCTTTTTGTGCTCTCCAATCTGCTGCACTTCTCTGTCGGCATGTTTATCCTCTCGGCCAATACCTCCCGCTGGCTATGGCTGCGCAGCCCTGTGTTGTGGGCCGCGCTGGCCGGTTTGCTGGTGGCCAACCTGCACATTACGCTGCCGGAATATGTGGTGACCACGGCCTCGCTGCTCGGCCAGATCTCGGTGCCCCTGATGCTCTTTGCGCTGGGTATTCGCCTGATGGAGGGAGAACTCGATCACCTTGGCCTCGCGCTCAAGTGCAACCTGCTCTATCTGCTGGCGGGGGGATTGTCGCTGCTGCTGGCGATCTGGCTGTTGCCGCTCAAGACGGAGTGGATCCCGCTGTTGATGTTGTCGGTTTCCTTGCCCCCTGCGGTGTTGAATTACATGCTCTGCGAGCAGTATCACTGTCAGCCGGACAAGGTGGCCAGTATCGTGCTCGGCGGCAATGCCCTCTCTGTGGTGGTGATCCCGCTGGCGGTCTGGTTGGCACTTCATCTGCCCGGCTAAGTCAGATAGCATCGCTGGTCAATTGCTTGATCGAACCGAGTCACAGTCGTTCGCATCTCATCCTTGCAGGGGAAAGTTAGCCTATCAGGATCAGCAAGCTCTTCCATGCCATTTCTGTCCATTATTGCCTCCGTGATACATCTGTCGTCCCCCTATCCGGCCCTGAGCCCCGGGCCTGGCGGCGACAGCTATAGTATGAAAAAGAGCTGACTGACACTGTTTAACCAATGCCAGTGAGGGAAACCGGATGGGCACAAGTGAGCAATCTGATCCTGTGGGGCAGGCAAAATCGCGTTATGACCCGGCATTGCCTACCGGTTATGACTGGCGCAGACACCGCCGTTTTATCCTCAGTGGCGGTGGTTACAAGGCAGAATGCAGCCGTCGCAACTGGTTTTTGGAGTTGCTCAACCCGGTGCCCTATGTGGTAGTGCGCGACATAGCCATCGGCGGCATCGGTATTCTGGGGGCCATACGGTTGAAAGAGGGGGATGAGCTGGTGATTGCCATTCCCTCTGGCGAGAAACTGCGCGGTCTGGTCGTGAGATCCCAGCCAGACCCACTCTTTCCCAAACTCTATCGCACCGGTATTCGTCTGCATCGTTATCCAACGGCCGAGCTGTTTGCCCGCTGGCAAAGTTACATTCAGCCGCAAGATAAAGCGGATTTCGACCATGAGTGCCAAGTCTTGAAACAGGTACGCGGCGCGTGAGCCAGATGCCATTTCAGTGGCTGTTTTCCCCACCTTCAGCATGATTTGTCGATGGATTCCGCAGATCAGCAGGCTTGGCTGTCCCGAGTGGTTTATCTTGCTGCATGTGTTTTCATCTTCATGTTTTTATTGAATTTTATCTGTGCCTCTGAAGTCACGGAGGATACGGATCTTTTTCCCTTTTCGTGATCCCCCCCGAAGTAGTTCCCCCTGATATCCCTTAGTATCTGGCCAGCATGACTCCCTTTAGGGGGAGGATAACAAGAACAGAAAGGAACGATGGATGAGATCCGTGAG
This sequence comes from Aeromonas sp. s11, assembly GCF_040907945.1. NCBI lineage: Bacteria > Pseudomonadati > Pseudomonadota > Gammaproteobacteria > Aeromonadales > Aeromonadaceae > Aeromonas > Aeromonas sp. s11. Next base: position 22,494 of record NZ_JBFOCU010000056.1, read on the forward strand.
CAACCAGTGTCTGTTGATGCAGATCCAGCCGACCATCTTGCGCTTTGCCAAGATGCTGGCGAATGTGCTGCAGCTTGAGGTCGAGATTGTGGATGCTGATATGGTTCGGGTGGCTGGCACCGGGCCCTATGGCAAGTTCTTCGGACGTCAGCTGGAGGGGGATTCCCGCCTGCTGCGCTATGTGATTGATAACCAGCGGGAGAAGATCGTTACCCACACCAGCGATGATCCGGTGTGTGACGGTTGTACCTGCAAGGAGAGCTGCCGTGAGCGCGCCTTCCTCGGGGTGCCCATCATGGTGGACGAGCGCTGCATCGGCGTGATCAGTCTGGTGGCCTTCAGCGACGAGCAGCAGGCGCGCCTCAACAACAATCTGCAGGATGTGTGTGACTATGTGCGCCACATTTCCACTATCTTTGTGGCCAAGTTGCTCGATTCACGCGGGCTGTCGGACGGGGTCAACAAGGTGTTCCTTAATCTGATGACCAACATGGATCAGGGTTGCCTGCTGCTCGATGACAAGAGTCAACTGCTCTACGCCAACGAGGCGGCGCTCCATCATCTGGGTTGCCAGCAGGAACAGCTGCAGGGGCGCGAAGTGGGGATCCGCCCGCTCACCTTCTCCCAGCAGGGGCTGAGTGGTCATCTCCAGCACATCATCACCTTTGAGGGGCGTCAGGAGCTGATCATCGGTCAATTGCACCATGTGCAGGGTCAGCAGCTCTTTCTGATGGCGTTTCACCAGTCCCACTCTGGTCAGGTTCAGGAGCCGGATCCGGATGTGCGGATCGATCAGCTCATCGGCGAGAGCAAGCCGATGCGCACCCTCAAACGACTGCTGCACCGCATCGCCCAGAGTCCCTCCAGCGTGCTGATTTGTGGCGAGAGCGGCACCGGTAAAGAGGTGGTGGCCCGCGCCGTCCATCGCCTGAGTCCGCGGCAGGATAAACCCTTTATCGCCATCAACTGTGCTGCCATTCCCGAACAACTGCTGGAGAGCGAGCTGTTTGGCTATGTGAAGGGCTCCTTTACTGGCGCCTCCAGCGGCGGCAAGCAGGGCCTTATTCAGGCGGCCCATCAGGGCACCCTGTTCCTTGACGAGATTGGCGACATGCCGCTCACCATGCAGGCCAAGCTGCTGCGGGTGCTGGAGCTGCGGGAGGTGACCCCCATCGGGGCCAGCCGACCGGTGCCGGTGGATATTCGCATCATCGCCGCCACTCACCAGCATCTCGATCAATACATCGCCGAGGGGAAGTTTCGTGAAGATCTCTACTATCGCATCAACGTCATCCCCCTCAACCTGCCGCCGCTGCGGGAGCGGGAAGGGGACGTGGAGCTGCTAACCCACTACTTCCTCAACCTGCACACCAGCCGGATCGGTATCGTCTATCCCGGTCTGGCGCCCGAGGTGATGGCGCTGCTCAAGGGGTATCGCTGGCCGGGCAACGTGCGCGAGCTCAGCAACCTCATCGAATATCTAGTCAACGTCAGCCAGGCGGGCGAAGTGATTGACGCCAGTCTGCTGCCCCCCAACATCATCCGCAATCAGGAGCCTCATCGTGTCACCGCCCAGTCGATCCCGGTGACCAACCTGGATGCGGCGTTCAATGTGGCTGCCACCGCTCCGCTCGCCGCCACGCCGGAGAAGCTGCCTGAAACCGTTCCGGGTGAGAGCGGCCTTGAGAGCATGGAAAAACAGATGATTGAAGAGACCCTGCAGCGGCTTGGCAACAAAAAACTGGCCGCACAGGCGCTGGGGATCGGGATTGCCACCCTCTATCGCAAGATAAAGAAGTACGAGATTGCCGTGCAGAGCTGAGGCGCTGGCGGCATCTATCCGGCCCGTGTCGTTTATCGGATGGCACGGGTTTTTTATGGGAACAAGGTTCTGCGCCATTGCCCGGTCGGTGATGAACAGATTGGCGGGGAAGGGGGGCGGACAGAATGCAAAAAGCCCGCTCGATGAGCGGGCTTTTTTAATCTGGTGCGTCCTAGTGGATTCGAACCACCGACCCCCACCATGTCAAGGTGATGCTCTAACCAGCTGAGCTAAGGACGCAGGGTGCGCAATGCGGCTTTTATTTCTTTATGCAGAAGTGGTGGGTTTAATTGGATTCGAACCAACGACCCCTACCATGTCAAGGTAGTGCTCTAACCAACTGAGCTATAAACCCACATCTGGAATATCTGCAAAGTTTTGAGACTGAATGGTGCGTCCTAGTGGATTCGAACCACCGACCCCCACCATGTCAAGGTGATGCTCTAACCAGCTGAGCTAAGGACGCATAATCAGTGTTCTGTAATGGTGCGTCCTAGTGGATTCGAACCACCGACCCCCACCATGTCAAGGTGGTGCTCTAACCAGCTGAGCTAAGGACGCATCACAGAAAAAGTGGTGGGTTTAATTGGATTCGAACCAACGACCCCTACCATGTCAAGGTAGTGCTCTAACCAACTGAGCTATAAACCCACTTTCTATCACTTCACTACGCCAGCTCTGCTGACGTGGTCGGCATACTACCCATGCCCCCCAAGGCTGTCAACAGGCCATATGCACAAAGGAGACTGTTTGCCCAGTTCTTGCGCAGCCTGTTGATTTTGCAGGCGAGTTGTCGCTTGCCAAGCCCTGTTACTGAGATCGCGACAGGGTAGTGCAGGCTTCCGGAGTGGCAAAGCGGCCATAGATGTAGCGCAATCTCGCCCCCAGCATCAGGGCCGCACTGGTGAGGCCGACGATAAAGCCGATCCAGAAACCCTGCGGCCCCATCCGCGGCACCAGCCAGTCGGTCAGACCCAGGATCATGCCGGTGGGCAGCCCCAGTCCCCAGTAGGCGACGATGGTGACGTAGAAGATCGCCTGGGTATCCTTGTAACCGCGCAGTGCGGCGGCCGCGACCACCTGCACCGAGTCGGAGATTTGATAGATGGCGGCGAAGAACAGCAAGATGGCCGCCAGGACGATCACCTGCTGATCATCGGTATAGATGGAGGCGATCTGCTCGCGCAGTAGCACCGTCATGGCGGCAGTGGCAGCGGCAATGGCCATCCCCAGCATCAAGCCGGTGCGAGCTGCCACCCGAGCGTGATGGGGTTGCCCTTCACCGATACTGTGGCCGACCCGGATGGTGACACCCACCCCGATGGAGAGGGGTAGCATAAAGACCAGGCTGGAGAAGTTCAGCGCAATCTGGTGGCTCGCCACAGTCTCGGCACCGAAAGGAGCCAGCATCAGGGCCACCACGGTAAACAGGGTCACCTCGCAGAAGATCGCCATGGCGATGGGGAAGCCCAAGCGGAACAAGCGCCAGATCCGGCTGCCGTTGGGGCGAGCCAGCTGGGAGAAGAGCCGGATCTCGGTGAAGTGACGGGAGAGCTTCACATAGAGGATCATCGCCAGCAGCATGGCCCACAGCACAATGGCAGTAGCCACGCCACAGCCCACCCCGCCCAGTTTCGGCATGCCGAAGTGGCCGTGAATGAAGATGTAGTTGGCGGGAATATTGACCGCCAGCCCGACAAAGCCGATCACCATGGTAGGCATGGTGTGGGAGAGCCCCTCACTGAAGTTGCGCAGCACCTGGAACATCACGAACGCGGGAAGGCCCCACAGGATGGCGTGTAGATAACCAGTGGTCTTGGCCGCCATCACCGGCTCCACATCCATGAACTGCAACGCCAGCGGGCTGTAATAGAGCGCAATCATCGCCAGCGGGGTGACGATCAGTGCCAGCCAGAAGCCCTGATGGACGGCCGGGCGAATTGCCTCCCGTTTACGGGCGCCATTGAGCTGGGAGACGATGGGGGTCAGCGCCATGATGATCCCCTGCACCAGCAGGATCACCGGTAGCCAGAAGCTGGACGCCACCGACACGGCGGCCAGATCGACCGCACTCACCTGACCCGCCATCACGGTATCGACGAAGTTCATGGCGACCTGGGCCACCTGGGCGACCAGAATGGGGCTGGCTAGACGGACGAGCTGCTTCGCCTCGGACCAATAACGTTGCACTGACACCTCCGAGTGGATCAGATAAGAGTAAAAAAGAGCGGAAATCGGGAAGAGCCTTTGCACTTTCGGACGAAAGTGCAAAGGGTGGGGGAGGCATTCTAGCCTGAAATTCAGCCAGGACGAAATAGTTGCCGCCCCAGGGGCAGGATCAGGCGTCTTCGTGATCGCTGATCAGCAGGTTGGCAGCGGCATAGGCGGCCTGTTCACGCAGTTCGGCGGGCACCCGCTCATCGGCAGCGACCGCGTTGAGGGCGCGGATAGCGGCGGCGATGGCCTTCGGCACATAGCCCTGCTCGCCGGAGCCAATCTGGTTATAGGCGATACGGATCGCTTCACAGCACTCATAAACCATCATGATTTGCTTCCTTGAAAGTAAAAAGGCGAGCAAATATAGCGGTTTTGCTCCCATTTTGTCAGTCTCGCGGTTGTAATTTGCGGCAAGCCCGTTAGTTTAATTACCCCCTTTTCCTGTTTCGGCCTCTTTGATGCTGCTCTCTTCGCGCAACTCACTGGCGATCTTTCTGACGCTGTTTGCACTTCTCGCTCTGACGCTTAAGGATAGCGCGGACAAATATCTGGTACTCCATGGCTACTCCGTGATGGAGATGGTCTGGTTTCGCTTCTTTGTTCCTTTCCTCGGTCTGCTGCTGTTGTTGCCAAGGCGCACCATGTCGGCGCTGCTGGCGGTGGATCGCTGGCTATTGTTGCGCTCGCTGCTGTTTCTGGTCTGTGCGCTGGTCTCGGTGATTGCGCAGGCCCATGTGCCACTCAACGTCTACACCATCATCTGCCAGCTTGGTTCGCTGGCCTTCGTGGTGGCGGGTGTGATCTTTTTCAGGGAGCGTCTGACCCGGGCTAAGGTGGCGGCCGTGCTGCTGGGGTTGTTTGGCGTGCTGGTGGTGACCCATCCTGACGGGGGCGACGCGAACCTCTACTATCTGCTGCCACTGGTCATTGTACTGGCCAACACCGGCTACAACCTCATCACCAAGCTGGTGGACCCACGTCTGACCACCCTCGATATCCTGATCGTCACCTGCTTCATGCTGGGGATGGTGGCAATGGTCGCACTCTGCTGGCAGCCTGCACTGTGGCGCTTCCCTGGGCTTGCCGACTGGCCCTATCTGCTGGCGCTACCGGTGGTGACCCTGCTCTCCCAATATTGCCTTATCAAGGCGATGCAGTATGCGCAGGCCTCTACTCTGGCGCCCTTCTTCTATTTCCAGATCTTTTTTTCTACCCTCTGCGGCTATCTGATGTTTGGTGAAATGCCGACCCTCAGTAGTATGGCGGGGTGTCTGCTCATCGTGCTGGCTGGCATAGTGGTCATCCATTCCCAGCGCCGGGCTCGTGTGCTGGCGCGGTCTGAGGCAGCGGAGCAGGTGTGACAGTTTGTACGAAACGAATTGTGTAAAAACGGATTATGTAAAAGAAGCGGCCACAGGCCGCGATAAAAAACAGAGCGTGTTACCAGAAACAAAGAGGTGATGATGTTTACCGGAATTGTGCAAGGTGTGGCCGAGCTGGTCGCCATCGAAGAGCAACCCAACTTCCGTACCCATGTGATCCGCATGCCAAGCCCGGCGTGGGGGGAAGGGTTGGCCCTCGGTGCCTCGGTGGCTCACAACGGCTGCTGTTTGACCGTCACTCGGGTCGAGGGTGAGCTGGTCAGCTTCGATCTGATGCAGGAGACCCTGCGTCTCACCAACCTCGGCCTGTTGCAGGTGGGGGACAGGGTCAATGTGGAGCGGGCTGCCCGCTTTGGCGACGAGATCGGCGGTCATGCCATGTCTGGCCATATCATCGGCATGGCAGAGGTTACCTCGGTGATCGACACACCCAACAACCGTCAGGTGTGGTATCGCCTTGCTCCCGAGCTGATGAAATATGTGCTGACCAAGGGATACATCGGCATCGACGGTATCAGTCTGACCATAGGTGAGGTGCGCGAGCGGGAATTCTGCGTCCACCTGATCCCCGAGACACTGGCCCGCACCAACCTGGGTTGGGTCAAGGCTGGCTGGCAGACCAATATCGAGATCGATCCACAGACCCAGGCCATCGTCGATACGGTGGAGCGGGTACTGGCGGCGCGCGGGGGTCACTGAAAGGAAACGGCTCGGTGTCAATCCCCTCATAAGCAAGGGCCTGCAGTGTGCAGGCCCTTGTTATTTATATGGTGAAAATATCCACTCAACTTTTTATGACTCGCAGTCACAACATCTGCTCAGCTCTTTGCGACTTGCAGGCACAGCACCTGCTCGGCTTTTTGTGACTCGCAATCAAAACAGTTGCTCGTCGTCTGCATCCACAAACAACTGCAAACAGTCGCGGGCTTCGTCGCGGTGAAGCCGCAGGTGGATCGGATTGCAACAGGCCATGCAATCTTCGTAAAACTCCTGATCACCCTGGCTGGCATCCAGCTCGACCCGGGTATGGTGACCGCAGTGGGGGCAGACGATGCGCTTGCTGGTGTACTCGATCATGATAACCTCCTCGGGCCCTGGGGCCGCCTATCTACCCTGATTCTAGTCGGGCTGCAGGGGGTTAACCGCGAGCAAACGCACGTTTATGACAGAGATCAAGCCTGAGCGATGGCAAGGTGCAACCGGTTGGACTGGTCGTGTGCGAGAGGAACAATCTGGTTGAGAATGACAGGTGAAAAGAGGGAAATTGCCAACGGTTGTTTGGCAATCACAGGGGGCTGGAGCCCCCTGCGGGTATGAGAACGCGAGCGCAACAAGGCCGGGATAGGCGCTATTTGACCCAGCTGGCCAACATGTCGGCATTGAGCTCGGCCAGCGAGCTCAGCTGGTAGTTGGCGATGGCCAAGCGTGGGTTACCCACTAAAGCGGGGTCCGGCACGATCAGCGCTGTCATGGAGGCCGCCTTGGCCGCCAGCAGGCCGGTAAAACTATCTTCGATGGCCAGACAGTGTACCGGTTCCACCCCCAGCTTTTCGGCGGCGTGGATGTAGACATCCGGGTGCGGTTTGCCGAAACGCTCTACTTCAGCGGAGTGAACCGCCATAAAGCGATCGCGAATGCCAAGTTTGCCGAGCACCGCTTCTACCATCGCAAAGGGGGAGGAGGTGGCCAGACCCACTTTCAGGCCGCGCGCTTCGATAAGGTCGAGCGCCTCCAGCACGCCGGCTTTGGCCTGACCTTCGGAGAGGATCAGGGCGTTGACCCGATCCAGAATGCGCTGTACCACCTCCTCCTGGCTCGGGCCGCTCCACGGGCGCAGGCGATACCAGTGGGCAACCAGCTGATCGATGCGCACGCCGATGGTCGATTCGCAATCCTCTACCGTGTGGGGGTGACCCAGTTCGGAGAAAACGGCGATTTGGGCCCGTTGCCAAAAGGGTTCCGAGTCGATCAGAACACCATCCATATCGAAGATCACGGCAGCTAACATCTTGTACTCCTGACAAATTTGAAGAGTGGATTATAAGCCTGACGGGGAAATGCAAAAGGGGCATTGCCATGCCCCTTGCGCCCGATCACATCGGCAAACGTTTGTTTTGCTATGGCAAAAAAGCCCTTAGAACAGTACATCGACCTTGGCGGCCACGGCTTTGGCTTTCTCTACCGCATCCTGGCAATCCGCTGCGCGGGCCAGCGCCACGCCAAGACGGCGGCGACCGGCGATCTCCGGCTTGCCAAATAGCCGCAGCTGGGCACCCGGCACCAGCGCCAATGCCTCATCAATCCCCTGATAGCGGATATTCTGGCTGTGCCCTTCGCGCAGTACCACGGCAGAGGCGCTCGGCCCGTACTGGGTGATGGTGCCGACCGGCAGCCCCAGAATGGCGCGCACGTGCAGGGCGAACTCGGAGAGATCCTGAGAAATCAGGGTCACCATGCCGGTATCGTGGGGGCGGGGGGAGACTTCGCTGAACCACACTTCATCCCCCTTGATGAAGAGTTCGACCCCGAACAGGCCGTAACCGCCGAGGGCCTCGACCACCTTGGCCGCTACCTCTTTGGAGCGGGCCAGCGCCAGCTCGCTCATCACCTGTGGCTGCCAGGATTCGCGGTAGTCGCCATCTTCCTGCCGGTGGCCGATAGGGTCGCAGAAGTGAATGCCATCGACGGCGCGTACCGTGAGCAGGGTGATCTCGTACTCGAAGGGGACGAAGCCCTCGACGATCACCTTGCCACGACCGGCGCGGCCGCCTTCCTGGGCGTAGGTCCAGCTCTCATCGAGCTTGGCGAGATCGCGCAGCACGCTCTGTCCCTTGCCGGACGAGCTCATCACAGGTTTCACCACGCAGGGCAGGCCGATAGCCTCGACGGAGGCGACAAACTCCTCTTTGCTTTGGGCAAAACGGTAGGGTGAGGTGGGCAGACCCAGGGTCTCGGCTGCGAGGCGGCGGATCCCTTCCCGGTTCATGGTGAGCTGGGTAGCGCGGGCGTTGGGCACTACCTTGACCCCTTCTTGCTCAAGGGCAGCCAGGGTATCGGTGGCAATCGCTTCAATCTCGGGGATGATGAGGTCGGGTTTAACCTCGGCAACCAGGGCACGCAGGGCGTTGCCATCGAGCATGTCCAGTACGTGGGCTGCGTGGGCCACCTGCATGGCGGGGGCATTGGGGTAGCGGTCGGCGGCGATCACTTCGATCCCGAAGCGTTGCAGCTCGATGGCGACCTCCTTGCCAAGTTCGCCGGAGCCCAGCAGCAGGGCACGGGTGGCGCCGGGGCGGGTTGCGGTTCCAAACATACGATCTCTCCTGATGTCGATGGTCATTGTTGATGATCGCTATCGCACTAATAGCGGACAAAAAAAGAGGCACGCATGGCGTACCTCAGGAAACGGGTTTGTGAGCGCGCTGCTCCAGATGGGTCAGCAAGGTAATGGCGCCAATGATGATGGCGGCGCCAAGCCACAGACGGCCGGGGGGCGCCCAGCCAAATACCAGCCAGCCCGCCAGCACGTTCATCGGCAGCTTGGCAAAATCGAAAGGCTGCACGAAGGAGGCCTCCGCCACGCTGTAAGCGCGCGCGATGGACATCTGGGCCAGCGCCGTCAGCACTCCGGAAGCGGCTACCAGCAGCCACTGGCTCTCGCTTGGCCACTGCCATTCCGGCAGGGCCAGCATGACGTTGAACGGGGTACTGAAAATAAGCAGATACACCACAATGGTGTGGGATGATTCGTTGGCCGCCTGATAGCGCACCATCAGGGAGTAACCTGCCCAGAATAGCGCCGCCGCCACCGGCAGCAGGGAGGCCCAGTTGAATTCGTCAGTCCAGGGGGCGAGGATCAACATGGCGCCGGCAAAGCCCGCCAGGGTGGCCAGAATGCGGGCGCGGCTCACCTGCTCCTTGAGCAGCAGGGCGGAGCCCAGGGTGGCAAACAGCGGTGAGGTCATCAGCAGGGCGATCCCCTGCCAGATGGGGACGGGGTACGCCAGTGCCCAGAGCCAGAGCTGGATGCCGATCACCGCCAGCAATACCCGCAACAGGTGCAACCGGAACTGATTGGTCATCAGGGATTGGCGCAGGCCATGGCGAACCAGCCAGGGCAGCAGGCAGATCAGGGCGATCAGGTATTGATGGAAAGCGACCTGGGTCGATGGGAGGCCAAGCTTGAAGCTGACATACTGGCTCAGGCTGTTGACGGCGGCGAAGCAGAGTCCTGCCACCATCATCCAGACTGCACCGGCCAGAGGAGAGTGCCTGCGCGAGGGTATCATGGGATCCGGGTCGCTGGAAAAAAGTGCGGCGGATCATAACGGCAATCGTTTGTTCTGCCAAGGGTTGAAGCGCGGCCGCAAGGCTGGCTGGCGAGGAAGTGGCCTTGCATCAAAAAATTTGAACAAGTTGAGCATCTATTTTCGCTATCAGCAAATAAGCACAATGTTTAGAGTGACCTCCATCGACAGCAACGCTGTTCAACCGACAACCAAATGGAGTTTCACCATGGCCAATATCCTCGTACTCAAATCCAGCATCCTGGGTCAATATTCCCAATCCAACGCCCTGATCGACGGTTTCCTGGCTGACCATCAGGATGATGCCGTCACCGTGCGTGATCTGGCAGCACTCAACCTGCCGGTGCTGGATGGCGAGTTGGCCTCCGGCCTGCGCGGTGGTGACAACCTCAATGAACGTCAACTGGCGGTGATCGCCCAGTCCGACGAGCTGATCGCCGAACTCAAAGCGAGCGATCTGGTGGTTATTGCGGCCCCCATGTACAACTTCAACATCCCGACCCAGCTGAAAAACTGGATCGATCTGGTGGCTCGTGCTGGCGTCACCTTCCGCTACACCGAGACCGGTCCGGTGGGTATGGTTGAAAATACCCGTGCGTTGGTGATCAGCCCCCGTGGCGGCATGCACGTCGGCAGCGCCACCGATCTAGTCACCCCCTACATGCGTACCGTGCTCGGTTTCATCGGTATCAAAGAGGTGGATTTCATCTACGCAGAGGGGATGGGTATGGGCCCGGATGCCCAGAGCAAGGGGATGGAAGCGGCCAAAGCGCAGCTTGAGGCTCTGGCTATCTAAGGGCTCTCTTCTATAAGGGCTCTCTATCCCGTCAGGGGTTATCTCTTCAAGGGGTTGCCCTGCGAGATACAAGAACGCAGCCATCAGGCTGCGTTTGTTTTTTGGTTAGATATGATTGCGACAGACGTTGCTGCTACAGAGAGTATCGCGGCAAGTGGTCGGTATAGACGTTCTGACAGAGTCACTACTCCATCATAAAGCGGCGACAACCACGCACCAGCAGCAATGCCACCGCGACCAGCAGGCCAAGCAAGAGGGTGGTCAGCCACTGTTCGGTACTTTGCGGCATGTGGGGCGTGAAGAGGCTGATCATCAACAGGGTACAGAGCGTGATCAACAGGCTCTGTCGGGTCATCAATATCATGGGGTCATCCTTGGTTTGCTCACCTGAAACGATTTTAATGCCCTCTTGTGACAGGGTGATGTATCCGTGCATCACCCTGTTGGGGCTCTTCAGACCATATCAGGTTTTTACCGCAGAGCCAGCGCCATCACTGGCGCTGTGATCCCGATCCCGCTAGCTCTCTTTATCTGAACTGTTTCTGCGCTGGCTGGTAGTGAAAATCGCCGCTGGCGAGCCGCGCTTCCAGTGCAGCCTGATCGATCTCCTGCGCCTTGCAGAGATCATCCAGATCGTCATAGCGATCACGCAGCTGCATATTGACGACGCTCAGCAGCATGTTGATGTCCATGGTGGCGAACTTTTTCAAATCCATGATTATTTCTCCCGATCCAGTGATTGCAGCTGCTCAATGGCGGCGCTGACGCTGTGCAGATGCTGGCGGATCGCCTCGCGGGATTCGCTAGGCAGATAGTCGGTCAGGGTATGTTGCCAGCTGCCCGCTTCACTCTTGAGCTGCAGGAAGAGGGCGAGCCCGGCATCGGTGAGGGAGACTAGGCTGATGCGTTTGTCCTGCTCGCTGCTCTCGGTAAAGATGATCCCTTTTTCAACCAGACGGCGGATCTCGCGGGAGATGCGCACCTTGTCCATGCCGCTCGCCTCGACCAGCTCTTTCTGGCTGATGGGGTAGTTGGGGCCGAGCACCATCATCAGGCGCCACTGCGGCACGGTCAGCTGGTAACGCTGTTCATAAAACTGTTCGAAGGTATCCCGTAGCATCTCGGCGGCATGTACCAACTGATAGGGCGGGTAGTGAGCGAGTAACGCTATGATTTTTGACATATTACACCCTGCTGTGACGGCTGCATCAGATGCAGTTTCTTTTGATACTTTGACATTGATGATACGAAACTCAAGCTGATTTGTCTGACCCGGTTGCGATGAAATGTGCGGTGGCGCACGCCCTCAAGGAAAAACCGGGTCTGACCGACGGGATTTTAAGCCAACGCTGTTCAGCCTTTACGCAACCAGATGAGGGCGTTCTGCTTGAGCCAGGCCTCGCGAGTGTGGATGGCGTAGAGCGCGGCCTCGTCGCGGCTGCCCGCTTGCCAGCTTTGTGGCTCCTGTTTGGGCAGCTTGCGCTGACCCAGCAGGCAGGCCGGAATGTGCGGGTTGGCCTCGATGGCGGCCAGCAGATGGGGCTTGGCTGTCTCGGCACCCTCGGTGGCAAAGACCATCAGCGCCTTGTTATAGAGCAACCAGCTGGAGGCTTCATCAAAGCGCACCAGCAGGGCGGCCAACGCCTGCCAATCCCCTTGCAGTGCATAGAGGGTGGAGAGGTTGTAGCGGCAACCCAGCTCATCGGCCATGCAGATTGTCAGCAGCGCCAGATACTCCGCTTTGGCCTCGCCCAGCTTGCCAAGGCGCAGCAGGCAGTCGGCGCGGCCGGCTCTGGCGGCCAGCAGGGGGCGCAGTTCGGGGGCACTCCAGCCGTGACCGGCGATTTGCTGCCAGAAGGCTTCATCAAAGAGCGGAGTGGCATCAGCGATGATCTTCTCGAACCAGCCGAGGCGGGCCTGATGATCGCGGCAGCTGTCGGCCAGCTCGAACCAGGTCTGCCACTGTTGGGCCTGCTCGCCATTGAGGGCCACATCAGCGCTGGGGGCGGCCTGATACTGGTCGAGGTTGAGCAACTGGTTGAGGGCGGTTTTCATATTCTGGCGCTGGCGTTTGCAGAACTCGACAAAGGGGAGTTCGCTGGCGGCTGCGCTATAGAGCATCTGGGCCATCTGCTTGTCGCGAAACAGGCTCAGCTCGGCGGCCAGACTGAAGCGGTACTGGGTGGTCGGGTCGTTCAAATCCTTCGGCTTGGGCCAGGTGGCAAAACCCATGCTGAAGCCATAACACCATTGACCGAGGGGGTGGCTCTGTTCGAACACCTGCTCGGGGTTATCGCTGGGCAGGCGGCACTGGCTGGGCAGGGCCAGCTGGGCGTCGTCGGCTTGGGATTCCAGTTCGGCGATCAGGTGGTTGAGGGCTTCTGCGCTTTTTTCATCCAACTCGGCATCCTGTTCCAGCAGACCAGCCAGCGGGCGTTGCCAGTCAGGGCTTTCCGGCCCCACCAGACGAGCACAGAGAAAACCGTGCAGGGCCGGGTAGGTCATGTCCTGATCGCTGTGGCTCTGGATCCATTGATTAAGATGGCGGGTACGAGTGGATGGGTTCATCGACAGTTCCTCTGGATTTGAACAGCCGCGAAGTCTACCTAAAAGTGGGGTTATTTGCAGCAAATGGCCGCCTGTTTGGCGATTTAATCACCATTGGCGGATAAGATAGGGGCGAAAGAGCTGCCAGTGGTGGCTTGGGGACTAGGCCGGATCACCGCTCTTGAGGTAACATGCGCGCCCATAGGGGTCATGATCAATTGGCCCATCCGGGTAATGAAAAAAGAGAGCACCATGATACAGATTGGCAAGATGAACACCCTCACCGTTGTTGAACTCGAAGATCGCGGCGCCTGGCTTGCGGCCGATGAGTACGGTGAACTGCTGCTGCCCAAGCGTCAACTGCCGGAAGGGGTGAAAGAGGGGGATAGCGTGCAGGTCTTCCTCTATCTGGATGCCGATTGCGAACCGGTGATCACCACCGACAAGCCATTTGCCATGGTGGACGAATTTGCCGGTCTGAAAGTGGTCAATGCCAACAAGATTGGTGCCTTCCTCGACTGGGGCATGAAAAAGGATCTGTTTGTGCCCAGCCGCGAGCAGAACAAGCCGATGCAGGTGGGCCACGTTTATCTGGTGCGTCTGCAACTGGATAACGAAGGGCGCATGGTCGGCACCAGCCGCATCGAGCGTTTCCTGACCCCGGCCGGCAGCAACTTCAAGGTCGGTGACGAAGTGACCGCGCTGCCGGGGGAGCACTCGCCCCTTGGCATCAAGGTGATCGTCAACGGTCAGTATCCCGGCATGCTGTTCAAGAACGAAGTGTTTGGCCGGGTGATGACCGGTCGGCCGCAAACCGCCTGGGTCAAGCAGGTGCGCGAAGATGGCAAGCTCGATCTGACCCTGCAAAAGCCGGGTCTGGCGCGGGTTGATGATGCCGGTGAACGCATTCTGAGCCGGATGAAAAAGCAGGGCGGCAGTCTGGCGGTGGGTGACAAGAGCGAACCCGAGCTCATCTACAAGCTGTTCAGCATGAGCAAGGGCACCTTCAAGAAGGCGATCGGTGGCCTCTACAAGCAGGGCAAGATTGTTATCGAAGACAATGCCATCACTCTGGTGGCCACAGAGACCGACTCGGCAGTGGATAGCGAATAAGATGCCGAGTCCCTGTGTTGGCCTCTGCAAGGCGAAAGATGGGCTTTGCCTTGGTTGTGGCCGCACCCTGAGCGAGATCGGCCACTGGTCGGCGATGGATAGCAAGGCCCAGCTGGCGGTGATGGCCGAGCTGAATGGCTCGAAAAGCACCCACCGCTGTCCGGGTTGTGGCGAACCGGCCTATTGCGCCGTCTCTGCCGGTCAGACCATCGCCCAGTGCTGGTGCAGCCAGTTGCCAGTATTGCCGATGCAGGAGGCCAGCGCTTGCTGGTGCCGCCGCTGTCTGGCCAAGGCCATCGCGGCGCAGGATTAGCAGAGAACAGCAATAAGAGTGCACAGAAACAAGAAAGGCGCCGATGGCGCCTTTTTTATGCCTGCTGCTGGCGATGCCAGCGCACATGCACTTGATCTTGGGTCAACAGACGGGGCAGCAGGAAGGTGGCGAAGATCACCTCAAACTCATCCTGATGATCCAGCAAACCGACCCACACTTCGACCCAGCGCTCCATATCGACCGGCTCACCCAGCTCGGTCGACCAGTCGGCATTGGGCAGAGTCGCCTCCACGGCGCCACGCTGCTCAAACTCCAGGGTGATGTCGACTATTTGTTCGGGGGCCAGCATATCGGCGGCCTGCTCAAGAAACTGATCATAGGCCCATTCGACCAGCTGATCCGGGGTACGCTGTTCCATGAAATCACTCCAGATACATCGAGGTTCGCTACTGTAACAATTATTGGCTGTGGCGGCCAGACCAGTACGCCGGGCGTGGCTGGCCTGTCCAAGTTGACGCTGGGGGAGTATGGTTAAGGCGCGGATTAGCTGGCAGGGAGTAAGGGGATGAAGCAGCGGGGACGGCGGCAACAGATCAAGCGACGGCGCGAGGCCTGGTGGTGGCACTATCTGCCGCTTCACCGCGAGACGGTGGGCGGCCATCTGGGCCCACCGGAGAAACCCGATGAGCCCTGAGGATCAGTCGGCCTGATGCACCCGATTGAGGGTGATTTGGCCCAGTTGCCCCATCTGGCGGCGGATCCAGACCGAGCGCTTCTGCACATAGGGTGACGGGGGCTTGACCCTATAGCGCCACGGATTGGGCAGGGCGGCGGCCAGCAGGGATGACTCGTAGCGGGTCAAGCGGCTGGCCGGTTTGCCAAAGTAGGTGCGGGCCGCGGCTTCGGCGCCATAGATGCCGGGGCCGAACTCCACGATATTGAGATAGACCTCGAGAATGCGGGCCTTGTCCCAGCCCAGCTCCATCAGCAGGGTAAACCAGGCCTCCAGCCCCTTGCGCAGGAAGCTGCGATCACTCCACATAAAGAGGTTCTTGGCGGTCTGCTGGCTGAGGGTGCTGGCACCGCGCACCCGTTCGCTGTGCTGGTTGTGCTTGAGCGCGGCGTTGATGGCATCCATGTCAAAGCCGTTGTGATCGGCAAAGCGCTGATCCTCGGCGGCAATCACCGCCAGTTGCAGCTCCTTGGAGATGGACTCCAGATCTACCCATTGATGGCGCACCTGGGTGATCTTGGCGGGCGGAAAGAGGGCCCGCTCGATACGCCAGCTCCACATCGGCGGATCGATAAAACGCAGCAAGGCGACCGAGCCGACCGAGCAGAGCAGCCCGGCCAGCGCGATCTTGCCTGCCCACCTCAACACCCGGCGCCCAAGCGATGCAGATGGACGCTCAGGGGCCACAGAGTCAGGGTCAGACTCCCACTGATAGTGGCTGGGATCATCGGGATCCGGAATTATTGGGGCAGCCATTCGATGTGGCAAAACTTCTCGTCAACACGGCGGGAGAGCAGCATACGGGCAAACAAGTGCTCATACTCTTGTTCTTCATTGCCAAGGCCTACCCAGATCTCGGCATAGTCGGTATCGCTCACCGCAAAACCCACGTCCGCTTCCCAGTCATCGGCCGGGTCGGTTTCGGCCAGCAGGCCGCGGTCGTTGAACTCCTGATTGAAACGGGCGATCTCCTGCTCCGGCAGGTTGTCAGAGGCCAGCTCCATAAAGAGTTCAAGGGCGGTATCGAGCAGTTCCTCGACGCTGTGCATTTCGTCATTCATAGACATAAGCGGTCTGTTCCAGAAAAGAGAAAAAGGTGCCAGCGCAGATCACTGCCTGCGGGGCGGCGCTATTCTAGCGGTCGGCAGACCCCTTGGCGAGATGAGGCGAACCGCTGTGGCCTGTTTTTGTGCCAATAAAAAACCGGATCCAGTGACAGGATCCGGTCTTCATTGGGGGAAGGGGTCACGCATAGGGCGTCAGCTCATCCCTTCTTGTCATCGGCGAAGGTGATGTTGAGCTCCAGTACCGACAGCTCATCACTCTTCTGATCCAGTTGGACGGTTATCTTCTCCGGATCAATGTTGACGTATTTGCGGATCACATCGAGGATATCCTGCTTGAGCTGGGGCAGGTAATCCGGCCCCCCTCTGGATGAACGCTCGTGAGCAACAATGATCTGCAACCGCTCTTTGGCCAGTTGTGCGGTGTTCTGTTTCTTGTTGGAACGAAAATAATCCAATAATGACATGTTTAACTCCCGAACAGTCGGCTAAAGAAGCCCTTCTTCTCTTCTTCCAGAAAACGAAATTCCTTGGCATCGCCCAGCAGGCGGGACACCGCATCTTCGTAGGCCTGACCGGCATCGGACTCCTTGTCCAGAATGACCGGTTCGCCTGAGTTGGAGGCGCGCAGCACCGCCTGGGACTCCGGGATCACCCCGAGCAACGGGATGGCCAGGATCTCCTGCACATCCTGCACGCTCAGCATGTCGCCGCGGTTGACGCGGGTCGGGCAGTAGCGGGTCAGCAGCAGGTGCTCCTTGATGGGGTCTTCGCCACGCTCGGCGCGGCGGGACTTGGAGGCCAGGATGCCAAGGATGCGGTCGGAGTCACGCACGGAAGAGACTTCCGGGTTGGTGGTGACGATCGCTTCATCGGCAAAATAGAGTGCCATCAGTGCACCCGCCTCGATCCCCGCCGGGGAGTCGCAGACGATGTAATCGAACTTCATCTCCGCCAGTTGATCCAGGATCTTCTCGACCCCCTCACGGGTGAGGGCATCTTTGTCCCGGGTCTGGGAGGCGGGCAGGATAAACAGATTTTCCGAGCGTTTGTCCTTGATCAGCGCCTGATTGAGGTTTGCTTCCCCGTTGATGACGTTGACGAAGTCATACACCACGCGCCGCTCGCAGCCCATGATGAGATCCAGGTTTCTCAGACCGATGTCAAAGTCAATGACCACTGTCTTGTGACCACGCTGGGCTAAGCCGGTGCTCAGGGCCGCACTGGTTGTGGTCTTGCCAACGCCACCTTTACCCGATGTAACGACTATGATTCGCGCCATTCTCGCTTCCTTGTAACTCTATTTGATACGGTCTATTCGGAGTTGTTCGTTGTCCAGCCGGACGTGTACCGGTTGCTGGATCAGGCCTGCCGGCAATGCATCGCTCAGCTGGAATGTGCCCGCGATGGAGAGCAGCTCGGCCTGTAATTGCTGGCAATAGATCCGGGCCTGGGTGTTGCCCCGGGCACCGGCAATGGCTCTGCCACGCAGGGTGCCATAAATATGAATGCTGTCGTCGGCGAGCACCTCAGCTCCCGGACTGACGGACCCCAGCACCACCAGCGAAGTGCCGGCGGCGTAAATCTGCTGGCCGGAACGAACCGGTCCCACATGTACCTTGCTCGGGATCAAGGGGGCGGGTTCGGGCTCGGGAACCACCTCAGGGGCGGCTGGCGCGGGGGCAGGCTCGGGTTCCGGTTCGCTCTTGCGACTCTTGCCAGAGGCCATCACGGCCAGTCCCACCGCCTTGGCGGCTGTCTTCATCTCTTCACTGCGCGCCCCCGTGATGCCGACCAGCACAAACTCTTCGGACTCCACCAGCTCCTTGAGCTGTTCGAAATCGGGAATATGTTCCAGTCGGGAAACATTGATCACCAGCGGCGCACAATTAAAAAAGTAGGGTGCCTGGGCCACTTTTTCGGCCAACAACTGACGTATCCGCTCAGGCTCGCCATCGCTGATATGCAACACAGAAATAGTGAAGGTGGTCCCTTTCAATTCGTTATCGCGCTCAACCATGAATCTTCCCCGAGGCAGAGATGCTAATCCGTTATTGTTATTCAATTCCTGATGTTATAGTTTGCCCCCATCAGAGGCAATAAACTCGTCGGATTATATCAATTTCCATGTTGTGTGCAGTCTATAAAAGTCGCAAAAAAGCCGAGACCTACCTTTTTGTTGAAAAAAGAGAGGATTTCTCCCGCGTTCCCGAGCCATTGCTGAGCGCATTCGGGCGTCCCGAGCTGGTGTTGATGACCAAGCTGGATCCGGCCAAGCCCTTGGGGCTGGCTGATGTCGGCAAGGTGATGGCCGCGCTGACCAACCAGGGGTTCTACCTGCAGGTGCCACCGCCTCCCGAAAATTTGCTGGAGCAGCACAAGGCCAGCCTGAAAAAACCATCCTGAATATCCAGCCCCGTGGTGTGTTCTGCCCAGCGGGGCTAATTCTTTGTGACTCTGCATGACGCATTCCGGCCCCGGAGAGGTGGCCTGCGATAATCCCGTGACAGGATCTGGCCAAATTAAACCCTCCCTTTGGTGATATTCACTTTTCGCTGTTTAAATAGAAAGTCAATCTGCTCCCAACACCATATCCTCAACCTTTGCTGGCGCTCACAAAAATAGCGAGTAGCGCGCACTCATATCCTCCATTTCAACGACTATTGGCCCATTCATCGATTATTTTCAGCCTCTTCCTTGGGCGTTTTTTTGGCCTCCACTGCGCGATGCGTTTTACATCAAATAGGGCGTAAAGAGGGCGGTGATAACGGTACTAAAACCAGTTTGCGCGATGCGCTGTGGCCAACATGATGAGCTAACCCCCTGTTTGTGTGCTTGATTGTTTGCCCTGATCACGAAAGTCCCACATAGGAGGCAATCAATGTGGCGGCGTGATAATCCGCAGAGTGAGCGGTAACCGCGTCTTGCCAAACAAGGGTATGACCAAAGGGGGGATATTGAGCTGAGGGGCCATCTCGATATCGATTAGTTGTGAAATCGTGGCTAGGGCAAGATAGCAGGTAAAGGTTACTGGCAGGGTAGAACGTCGCTTCCAATCCATTGAGACGAGTTAATCAAGGTATGTAATTAGAGAGGTATGCAGACAAGGCAATCCGCATTGCGGTGGCGTAGCAGGGGTATATCCGCGACGCCCTACAGTGAAATGGTCGGTATGCCGGTATAAGTGCCCAGCATTCCATTCGGGCAATAAAAAAGGCGGGATATCCCGCCTTTGTTCAGATGAGGGTCGTAACCCTTATTTATTCGCAGGCAACCTGCATCACCTTGATGGCCAGACCGCCACGGGAGGTTTCACGGTACTTGGAGTCCATGTCCTTGCCGGTGATGTACATGGTCTCGATCACCTTGTCCAGAGAGACGCGCGGCTTGGAGGTACGACGCAGGGCCATACGGGAGGCGTTGACCGCCTTCATGGCTGCGATGGCGTTACGCTCGATGCAGGGCACCTGAACCTGGCCGGCAACCGGGTCACAGGTCAGACCCAGGTTGTGCTCCATACCGATTTCAGCGGCTTCGCAGACGTGCTCCGGGCTACCGCCCATCAGCTCGGTCAGGCCAGCAGCGGCCATGGAGCAGGAGACTCCCACTTCACCCTGACAGCCTACTTCGGCGCCGGAGATGGAGGCGTTCATCTTGTAGAGGATGCCGACGGCACCGGCAGCCAGATAGAAACGGGTGTACTCGTCACGGCCAACCGGCTGGATGAACTTGTCGTAGTAGGCCAGAACGGCCGGGATGATACCGGCAGCGCCGTTGGTCGGGGCAGTGACCACGCGGCCACCGGCAGCGTTCTCTTCACTCACGGCCAGAGCGAACATGTTGACCCAGTCAACGATGTTCATCGGATCGCTCGAGAGGTTCTCGTTGGTGTTGAGCTGACGGTAGAGCGGCGCGGCACGACGGGGTACGCGCAGCGGGCCGGAGAGAACGCCTTCGGTACGGCAGCCGCGCTCGATACCTTCGCGCATGGTGTTCCAGATCTTGCCGAACTTCTTGTAGATCTCTTCCGGAGTGTTGAAGCACTTCTCGTTTTCCATCATCAGGGCAGAGATGGAGAGACCGGTCTGGCTGCAATGGGCAACCAGCTCGGCGGCGCTCTTGAACGGATAGCGTACGGACATGTCGCCGCTGTCAGCCTTGCCGAAGTTCTCTTCGTCAACGATAAAGCCACCACCGATGGAGTAGTAGGTCTTGCTGTAGACCACTTCATCTTCGATCAGAGCAGTCAGCTTCATGCCGTTTTCGTGCAGCGGCAGGGCTTCGTCGTGGAATACCATGGCGTCGCGCGGGAAGCTGACGGTGTGGCAGTGCAGGCCGATCGGCAGGCGCTCGGTCTGCTCAACACGGGAGATAAACTCGGGGATGGCATCGATATCAACATTTTCCGGCAGGTTGCCAGCCAGGCCCATGATGATGGCAGTGTCGGTATGGTGGCCTTTGCCAGTCCAGGAGAGGGAGCCGTAGACATCGACATTGATCCGGGTTACATCGCGGATCTTGCCGCCCGCGCGCAGCTCGTCAACAAACTGTTTGGCCGCTTTCATCGGGCCAACAGTGTGGGAAGAAGAGGGGCCTACACCGATTTTGAAGATATCAAAAACGCTGATCATGTCACTATTACCTCAGGGTAGAAGGGGGCGGCATGCCCACTCACAGAAATTTGGGAGATCCATGGAACGCGCTTGTCAGCGCAGGTCACAGAACCAGATAACCGTAGTGTAACGGCTCCAGACCTAAAAAAAGTTGAAATAGATCTATTTTTGTTGAATCTGAGGCGCGAGTATAAAATTTATTTTTGTGCTTATCCATTTTGTTAAGCGTTTGCCCATAAAAATACCCGGCGATGCCGGGCATTTCGGAACCAAATGGAGTCATTTGCCGTTTTTTAACATTCGGTAATGTTAACGGCGAGGCCGCCACGGGCCGTCTCCTTGTATTTGGTCTTCATGTCGTTGCCGGTCTCCCACATGGTCTTGATCACCTTGTCCAGTGACACCTTGTGCTCACCGGTGCCGCGCAGGGCGAGGCGGGCGGCATTGATCGCCTTGACCGCCCCCATGGCGTTGCGCTCGATGCAGGGCACCTGCACCAGTCCGCCGATGGGATCGCAGGTGAGGCCGAGATTGTGCTCCATGCCTATTTCGGCGGCGTTCTCCACCATGGCCGGACTGCCCCCCAGCAGTTCGGTCAGCGCGCCAGCCGCCATGGAGCAGGCAACCCCAACTTCACCCTGACAGCCCACTTCGGCCCCGGAGAGGGAGGCGTTCTTCTTATATAAGATGCCGATGGCAGCCGCGGTGAGGAAGTAGCGGATCAGCGTCTCGTCATCCACCTTGTGCACGAAGCGATCGTAGTAGTGCAGCACGGCGGGGATGATGCCCGCAGCGCCATTGGTGGGGGCGGTCACCACCCGGCCACCGGCGGCGTTCTCCTCGTTGACCGCCAGCGCAAAGAGATCGACCCACTCCATTACCATCAGCGGATCCTTGTTGAAGTTGGTCTCGCAGCTTAGCTGGCGGAACAGCCCCGGGGCGCGGCGCCGAACCTTGAGGCCGCCCGGCAGCACCCCTTCGCTTTTGCAGCCTCGCTCGACGCAGCCTTGCATCGCCTGCCAGATTTTGCGCAGCCCCGCTTTTATCTGCTCATCGCTGCGAAAGACCCGCTCGTTGGCGAGGATCAGCCCCGAGATGGAGAGGCCGCTCTCCTGACAGTGGGCCAGCAACTGGGCGCCGCTGTCGAACGGGTAGGGGACTGGGTGCTCGGCATCGGACTTGGCAGCCTCTTCCTTGGCTGTGGCAAAGTGGCTCTCTTCAATGATGAAGCCGCCCCCGATGGAGTAGTAGGTCTGGCTGAAGCGCAGGTTTTCCTCTTTATCAAAGGCGCGCAGAGTCATGCCATTGGTGTGGGCTGGCAGGGTCTTGCGGCGGTTGAAGATGATGGCACCGGTGCGGGGAAAATGGCTTGGTTGTTCGCCTGCCAGCTGCAGGCTCTGTTCCTTTTCCACTCGAGCCAGAATGGCGGGGATGGCATCGATATCGACCGATTCCGGTTCAAAGCCCGACAACCCCAGAATGATCGCCTTGCCAGTGCCGTGTCCTTTGCCGGTCTGGCCCAGCGAGCCGTAACACTCCACTTCGACCCGCGTGACCTGTGGCAGATGGCCTTGCTGCTTGAGCTGCTGAACGAAGGCATAGGAGGCACGCATGGGGCCGACGGTATGGGAAGAGGAGGGGCCAATTCCGATGGAAAACAGGTCAAACACGCTGATCATGACATCAATCCGGTGATGGTTTATGTCTGTTTATTCTAGGATTTTTGCCATGGATAGGAAGCGGGGATGTGCGGTGCTGTGACATGGACACAGATAATGGGGCTGGGGGGACCAAGAAAGTTGAAGGGGCTGATCCCCTTCAACCGGCCTGATCAGTCGAGAAATTCGCACAGGTAGGCGGTGGGGGTTTTCACTTCCAGTTTGAAGGAGGAGTGACCGGCCACCAGGAAGGATTCACCCTGGCTGTAGGTGTGCCACTCATCTTCATCAGCCAGCTGGATGGTGAGGGCGCCCTTGATCACTGTCATCCGTTCGGGGGCGGCGGTGTTGAACAGGTAGTCACCGGCGTTCATCACCCCGACGGTTGATTTCTCGCCTTTTTGTTCGAAACCGATGGATTTTACATTTCCGTCGAAATACTCGTTAACTTTCAGCATCTTTACATCCCTGTGTGTACGTTTGTGCAGCCAAACTAGCACAATCTTTTGCCAGTTGTCATGGGGGATGAGGTAAAAATCGCCGAGGCCGCTTTGAATCTTCACTTTTTCGCAAACTTATTAATAGCCAAGGTTAATGATTTGCTGATTTAAAACAGCAATTAAATGTGAGATAACACGCGCAAACAGGGGAATGGGCAGCCGCTCATTCCCCTGTTTGGTTAATTGCACTGGGAAAAGTGTGAATTTTGCTACATAAAGGAACATATTGTGTTAACTAAAGGACTCATTAAAAACATCGGCTTCCAGGTTGTGGTCGCCATGGTACTGGGCGCAGTGGTCGGCGCGTTCATGGGTGAACAAGCCACCGTGTTTGCACCGCTCGGTACCCTGTTTATCCAGCTGATCAAGATGCTGGTGATCCCGCTGGTGGCGGTAGCCATCCTCTCCGGCGCCGCCAATCTGGGCGCCAGCCCGGCGGCGGGCAAGATCGGTGCAGCGACGCTGGCCTTCTTTCTCGTGACCTCCGCGTTGGCCGTGTTGCTGGCACTGGTGATGGGGCAGATCTTCAAACCGGGTGTCGGGGTCGATTTCGCTTCCGTCGCCTCCATGTTTGGTGGTGACTACGCCGATAAAGGGGCTTTGCCGGATGCAGTCGCCACCCTGCTTGGCATGATCCCCACCAACGTCTTCAATTCCCTCAACGAGGCTAACATCCTGCAGATCCTGGTGTTCTGCATGTTCCTCGGCATTGCGCTGGCCAAACAGCCGCGCGAGCGGGCCAAGCCACTGGTCGATGGGCTCAATACCCTGGTGGATGCCTTCGTCTGGATGATCAACAAGGTGATGATCATCGCACCACTCGGGGTGTTCGGTCTGATGGCGGAAGCCATCGGTACCTACGGCTTCGACGTGCTGACCCTGGTGCTCAAGCTATTCGTGGTTTATGTGGCTGCCATCCTTATCTTCGGCTTTGTGGTCTATCCGCTGCTGGTGATGATGTTCTCCAACACGCCGGTGATGAAGTACCTCTCTGCCATGAAGAAGCCGCAGATCGTGGCCTTCTCCACCGCCTCTTCCATGGCGACCCTGCCGGTCAATATGGAGACCTGCGAGCATGATCTGAAAGTGACCAACGCGACCGCCTCCTTCGTGTTGCCGCTGGGTGCGACCATCAACATGAGCGGCAACGCCATCTATTACGGTCTGGTCGCCATCTTCTTCGCGCAGGTTTACAACATAGATCTGAGCGTCGGTGCCTGGGCGGCCATCATTGTGACCTCCACTCTGGGGGCGATCGGTCAAGCCGGTGTGCCGGGCCCAAGCTTCCTGGTGGTTGCCGTGCTGCTGGCGGCCGGGATCCCCATTGAAGGGTTGCCGCTGCTGTTCGCGCTGGATCGTCTGTTCGACATGATCCGCACCTCACTCAATATCACCGGCGATGCGGCCTGTGCTGTCATTGTTGACCGCTTCAGCCCGGAATATGACCCAGAGCGCTGGAACAAGGCATAATTGCTTTGAGCTGGACTGAGATATAACAGCCCTAAGCTGACACTGGGTAACGCGAGCCCCTGCCATGATGGCGGGGGCTTTTTTATATCTGCCGGACAAGTATCAGAGCAAAGGTGTGCACAAGAGATTTCTGACGGATTTAGCTGTGTTGAATGGAGAGTACAGGAGGGGAAAACATCAGTTGTGGGCATGGGCCGTATGGCGTCAACCGGCCTGTTGTAGATGCCGGGGTAGGGGATTGTCAAACGACGGGTAACAAAAAGGGGAGCCTTGCTCCCCTCGGATATGATCTGCTGCTGGTTCTACTCCATCAGGCCATATGGTTAAACCATCCTGGTTACACCCTTGTGGCGAAAGAAACAGCGTCAACGTGATGAAATCATATCTATGTTGACCATCTCGGCATTGTCACTGAAAAGCGCCAGTTGGTGGCGATTAAACAGACATGGCAAAGAGGGTCGGTCCGGATTGATGCCTCTCTATCCGGCTCAGAACTGTGACAGTGAGGGCAGAGAGACAGCAACCAGGGTGAAAAACACCGTGAAAACGGCAGTAACGACAAACTCTTTCATTTTTCTCTCCCTAAGTTGTTGGTTGATGCAGTCAAGATACCATAACAAGGGGGTAAAACAAGGTGTAAATTGATAAAATAGCTACCTTGTTTGTTTGGTTGGTTGAAATGGCTATTTTTGTCATATTGAGCTGATTTTATCACCTTCTCTGGCATGGTAGGCATTAAAGATTCTATTTTTATGATTATTTTATTTAAATTCAATTAGTTATTTTGTTGGTGGTTGGCTTGGTGATGGGTTTTGTATGGGGCTTAAATGGCATTTTATAAGTTTTCCTCCTCGTAATAGTGTCATTGAGGTCATAAAAAGTGTGCGAGGCAATGATTTGACGACTCCTGACGTAGATAGTCCATCCAAAAGAAGTCTATGGAGAGAGTCTGGTTGCCAACCCTTGTCGCACCATCACTTTATCAGTCCGGAGTCTCCGCATTTTTACAGCAATACACTGGGTTCATAGGGAGGAGAGCGGTGCATCGGGGGGATACAGAGTAGCAGCTGGCTGTTTTATCACCGCCAATTTCCCCGTTGGCCTCGGAATGGACATGTCTGCAGCAAGAGTGAGGTGCGCAATAGGCCAGAGGCGTATTCTCTGGCTGGGCTGGGCTGGGCTGGGTGCGAGCAGCGATTTGCTTAGCCGGTGCATCTGCGTGAGTCATGTGAGTGCAATACGAGAGCTGCGCCGGAGCATGGTTGGGGAAGATATCTGAATCCCCTCTACAAGATTGAGATATAAAAAGCGGCGTATGACGAGGAGGCTGAACAAGCTCGTTTCAGGGTCGACAGAGCACAGGTCAACGCAGTCCGGTTCGCAGTGATTATGGTGAGGGGCACACAGCGTGCCGATGCACCCGTTTTTGTAAGATATTAAAAAACCCTCCGATGGAGGGTTTTTGTCATCAACAGCCGGTTAAAAGCCGCGTAGCTTAGAACAGGGTGGTGGAGAGGTTGTACAGCTCCTGATCGAACGGACGCTTCATGTTCTCGATGCAGTCGATAATGTCGTGGTGTACCAGCTCGTTGCGCTGGATACCGACGCAGCGACCACCGTGACCAGCCAGCAGCTGCTCAACGGCGTAAGCACCCATACGGCTGGACATGATGCGGTCACGGGCAGTCGGGGCACCGCCACGCTGGATGTGGCCCAAGATGGTGGCGCGGGTTTCACGACCGGTCAGGGCTTCGATGTCCTTGGCCAGTGCGTTCACGTCGGTAACGTGCTCGCAGATGGTGATGATGGCGTGCTTCTTGCCTTTGGCTTCGCCTTCCTTGATCTGCTTGAGCAGCTTCTCTTTGTCGAAGGCCACTTCCGGCACGATCACATACTCGGCACCACCGGCAACGGCAGCAGACATGGCCAGATCGCCACAGTGGCGACCCATGATCTCGACCACTGAGATACGGTGGTGGGAGCTGCAGGTGTCACGCAGACGGTCGATGGCGTCAACCACCACGTTCAGAGCGGTATCAAAACCGATGGTGAAGTCGGTACCGGCGATATCGTTGTCGATGGTGCCCGGCAGGCCGATGCAGGGGAACCCCTCTTCGGTCAGCTTCTTGGCACCCATGTAGGAGCCGTCACCACCGATGACGACCAGCGCATCGATACCGTGCTTTTTCAGGTTTTCGATCGCTTCGGCGCGCACTGCGGGGTCTTTGAAGGCAGGGAAACGGGCGGAGCCGAGGAAAGTACCACCACGGTTCACCACGTCGGAGACGCTGTGACGCTCCAGCTTGACGATGCGATCTTGGTGCAGACCGAGGTAGCCATCATAAATACCGTAAACTTCCAGGCCATGATGCAAACCGGCGCGAACCACGGCGCGAATGGCTGCGTTCATACCCGGTGCGTCGCCACCACTGGTCAAAACACCAATACGTTTGATTTGTTTGGTCATGAGTGCCTCTGGATCTGAGTTGTCAAATACGAATGTTTAAATAGACAAGCCACTTTTACTATATCGGCTTTCATATGGGATGCGGGGGCCACCATAGGAAAAGCGATACAAGAGAGGGGACGCGCCCCTCTCTTTGCCGTAATCAGCGATTACTTGGCAGCGCCAGCGATGATCTGGGAGAAATCGTCCACTTTCAGGGACGCACCACCGACCAGGCCACCGTCGATGTCCGGCTGACCGAACAGGTCGGCTGCAGTGGCGCCAGTGACGGAACCGCCGTACAGGATCTGTACTTTGGCAGCAACAGCGGCATCAAAACCGGCCAGGTACTGACGGATGTGAGCGTGGACGGACTGAGCGATCTCCGGAGTGGCAGTCTTGCCAGTACCGATGGCCCATACCGGCTCGTAAGCGATAACGGCGTTGTTGAAGGAGGCGATGCCGCAACGGTCGATAACGGCTTTCAGCTGGGTCTCAACCACGTTCTTGGTCACGCCGGCTTCGAACTGCTCCAGAGTTTCACCGATGCACAGAACCGGGATCAGGCCGCCTTTCTGGATCGCTTCGTACTTGGCAGCAACCACGTCGTCAGTCTCTGCGTGCAGGGTACGACGCTCGCTGTGGCCGACCAGAGAGTAGGTGCAACCAAAGGCTTTTAGCATGGAGGGGGCGTTTTCGCCGGTGAAGGCACCAGACTCGTGAACGTCAGCGTTCTGGGCACCGTAGGCAATCTTGCTGCCAGCGGTCAGTTGCTCAACCAGACCCAAAAAGATAACCGGCGGGCAGACGGCGACTTGCACAGAAGGATGAGCGGCAGCAGCCGGGGTCAGTCCTTTGATCAGAGCTTCTACAGAAGCTTTGGTGCCGTTCAGTTTCCAGTTACCCATTACCAGGTGCTGTCTCATCTTCTTAATCTCCTAGGCATTTGATTGCGCGACATTATATGAATTGAACCGAGCCCAAGATAGCTGACC
Source organism: Aeromonas sp. s11 (assembly GCF_040907945.1). Classification (NCBI taxonomy): domain Bacteria; kingdom Pseudomonadati; phylum Pseudomonadota; class Gammaproteobacteria; order Aeromonadales; family Aeromonadaceae; genus Aeromonas; species Aeromonas sp. s11. The sequence continues at coordinate 50,431 of NZ_JBFOCU010000056.1, forward strand.
CGGCGGCAAATGACGTAATTTTTTTTCGCTTTCCTGATCCAAATCAGGAATGAAACGCTTGATCGCTCATTCGTTAACCTGCCCCCGCAAGCGAGCCCACCATACCCCAATCCATTCGTGGATGGCAGCTTCGGAATACATCAAATAACGCCCTTTGGGTAAATAACTGTAGAGCGGCTGAGGTACCTGGCTCTGCTTGGCGGTGTAATCGGTGGGGGCCGGCACGGCCTTGAGTCCCTGACCCTGATAGAGGGCCATGGCACGTGGCAAATGAGTGGCCGAACTGACCAGCGCCACCTCTTTTTCTTTCAGATGGCGGCTGATACTGACCGCTTCATCATGAGTGTCTTTGTTGTTTTCAAACAACGTCATCCGCGAACGGGGAATGCCGAGGCTCTCGGCCATCCGGGCATTGACCTCGGCATTGGAGAGGGTATCCCCCGATACATAGCCGGAGAAAACCAGCTCGGCGTCGGGATAGGCCTGGGCGAGGCGAACCCCCTCTAGAGTCCGTGCCAGCGAGATATTGTTCTGCCAACTGCGCATCGGCACCGCCGGGTCGCTGACATGGCCATTGCCGAGCACCACGATGGCATCGATGTTGGGATGCTGGCTCACCTCGAATGGCGGGTAGGTCTGCTCCAGCCCGCGGGCCAGTTCATAGCTCACCGGCCGCATCCCCATCAGCGCCACAATGAGCAGCGAGAGAGTGGCCAGCAGCTTGCCGGTTTTCTGAAAACGGGTGAACCAGAGCAGCAGCAGGGCGAGCAGCAGCAGGGAGAGGGAGAAGGGGAGCGGCATCAACAGCTGACCCAGCCACTTTTTGAGCACAAACACGGCAGACACTTCCTTGAGTTTTCAGCAAATTCGGGATGTGACAGAATACCTCTCTTTTTTGGGATGGCCACAACCCTGTGGCGCTAATGTTGAGTTTCTCCTTGAAGCACGATCAGAGTTTTGACGGGCGCGCCGACAAGTTCGCCCGCAACATTTACGACTCCACCAAGGGGCGCATCCGCACCACCATTGTCTGGAGCGACATCGAAGCCTGCCTGGCCCGCCTTGGCAACCGACCGTTGCGCATCCTCGATGCGGGGGGCGGTTTTGGCTATTTCGCCCAGAAGCTGGCGGCCATGGGTCATCAGGTGGAGCTGTGCGATCTGTCAGCAGAAATGCTGGAACTGGCCCGCAGCCAGATCGCCGAGAAGGGGCTGGAAGACAAAATTCGTCTCATCCATTGCCCCATTCAGGATCTGAAGCAACACGTGACCGGTACCTTTGATCTGGTGCTCTGCCATGCGGTGCTGGAGTGGCTTGCCGAGCCGCGCCAGACCTTGCTGGGTCTGTTCCCTTTCGTCAATGCCGGGGGCATACTGTCGCTGCTTTTCTACAACCGTCATGGTTTGCTGTTCCAGAGCCTGGTGGTGGGCAATTTTGACTATGTGCGCCTTGGTCTTCGCAAGAAGCGCCAGACTGCGCTTACGCCCACCAATCCCCAACTGCCGGAGCAGGTCTATGACTGGATTGGTCGCGGGGGGCTGCGCATCATCGGCAAGACCGGGGTGCGGGTGATCCACGACTATATGCGTCACAAGCAGGATCAGGTGGAGAAGTTCGACGATCTGCTGGCCATGGAGCAGCAATATTGCCGTCAGGAGCCTTTTGTCGCTCTCGGTCGCTATATCCATGTGATGGCCCAGAAGCCGGCCAGCTGATTGCTCGCGGTTCACGTCAATGTGAACCATGTTTTCGATGCTACCGGATGTAGCCGCGCGCACGATTTTGCGCCCAATACAACAACGAGATGACAACATCATGATGAGTACATCCCGTACCCTGCCAGAGCGTTCTTTGCCGGAGCTAGTAGGGTGGGTCAGGCAGGAGGGGTTGGCGTTGAGCCTGCCGACCGACCGGCTGGCCTTTCTGATTGCAATCAAGACCTTGTCCGAGGATGAGTCGGACCTGTCGGAAGCGGCGCTGCACGACGCTTTTGGCTATGTCAGCAGCGCCTTCGGCCAGATGGACGAGACCCTCACCGGTCGCGCCAACAACGCCATCAACGATCTCATTCGCCAGCAGCTGCTGTCGCGTTTTAATACCGACATGGTGGCGGGGGAGAGCCTCTACCGCCTGTCGCGCCTGGGTGTGAGCATCGTCGACTTCTTTATGGATCAGCGTCAGGTTGACTCCATCAAGCTCTCCATTCTACTCGAGCACCTGGCTGCCGAGCTCGACACCGCCCGCAAGGCGGCGCTTGAAACCAACACCCGCGAGCAGTGGGATGCCGAGGTGCTGCCACGGCTCACCTTCTCGCTGGAAGAGACGCTGGGGCGGATCGATCTCACCCAGCGTGCCATGGATGAGCAGCAGAATCAGGTCAAGAGCGAAATCGCGGCCCTGCTGACCCAGAACTGGGTCGATGCCATTCACAGCTGCGAAAAACTGCTGCACGAGACCGGCCAGACCCTGCGCGAGCTGCAGGATACCCTGGACGCTGCCGGTCACCGCCTGCAGGCGGGGCTGCTCAATATTCAGGAAGCGGCGCAGGGGCGCGACGATCTGTTCCACGTCGAGGAGCTGACTCACGCCTTGCAAGGGCGCCTTGACGTCATCACCAGCTGGGGTCAGCAGTGCATCGAGCTCTGGTCCCGCTACGATCGCCACGTCCACAAATTTATCCGCAACGCCATCGACATGGACAAGAACCGTGCCTTCAGCCAGCGGCTGCGCGAGTCCATCCGCAATTTCGAGCAACACAACTGGCAGCTGCGGGTGGCCGAAGAGCCCCGTCTGCTGGAGCTGCGCGACGAAACCATCGCCATCCATGACGAGGAGGTGACCGGTGAGGTGCCACTCGAGATGGAGTACGTCGAGATGGTGGACATCAACCAGGAGCTGGCCGAGCGCATCGAGCGCTATCTGGCCCGCTACCCCGAGCAGGGCCAGCATCTGGATCTGGCCGATGTGCTGCGGGAATACCTGCTGGACTATCCGGCTCATGCCCACTTCGATGTGGCGCGTCTTCTGATCGACCAGGCCGTGCGCCTGGGCCATGCCAGCGGTGAGCGCGAACTGCATCGCCAACCCGCATGGAAACCCATTAACCAAGCTGGATCCAAGGTTCAGGCCTATGTCATTGATCAATACTGAGTTTCCCTTGCCGCTGCGGCTCGCAGAGGCGATTGCCAACCCCTTGTTTCCGCGCATCGACACCGCCTTGCGCTCCGGCCGCCACATCAGTGCCGACGAGTTCGAGCAACACTCAGCGCTGGTCGAATATCACAGCGAGCTGGAGATCTTCTACGGCCGCTATCAGGTGGAGCTGATCAAGGCGCCGGAAGGCTTCTTTTACCTGCGCCCGCGCCCGAGCTCCGACATCGGTACCACTGTGCTCTCCGAGCTCGATATGCTGGTGGGCAAGGTGCTCTGCTACCTCTACCTGAGCCCTGATCGTCTCGCCTCGGAAGGGGTGTTCGCCATGGCCGAGCTGCAAGAAGAGGTGCTGAGCCTCGCCGACGAGAAGCAGCTGCTGCGGATGGTCAACAGCCGCTCCGGCGGTACCGATCTCGACAAGAAGAAGCTGCTCGAAAAGATCCGTACCTCCATGCGCCGTCTGCGCCGCCTTGGCATGATCACCGCCCTTGGCAACGGGGATAAATTCCGGGTCAACGAATCGGTGTTCCGTTTCGCCGCCGACGTGCGCTCCGATGAAGATCCGCGCGCCGTTCAACTGCGGATGATCCAGGAGGGTGAAGCCATCTTCCACGACGACGAAATGCCGAGCAGCGACTCGCTCTTTGATGACATCGAGGCGGATCTCGATGAAGAACAACTGGATCTGGAGGTATAACCGGTGCGAGGCAAGTTCAAATCCCTGACCATGGTCAACTGGAACGGCTTCTTTGCCCGGACCTTCGATCTTGACCAGCTGGTCACTACCCTTTCTGGCGGCAACGGCGCGGGCAAGTCCACCACCATGGCGGCCTTTATCGCAGCGCTCATCCCCGACCAGTCACTGCTCCATTTCCGCAACACCACGGAAGCAGGATCGAGCAGCGCCTCCCGTGACAAGGGACTCTACGGCAAGCTGCAGCGCGGCCACTGCTATTCCCTGCTGGAAGTGATGAACAGCCGCGAACAGCGGATCTGGGTCGGCGTCCACCTCGAGCAGGTGGCCAACCGCGACAACAAGGTCAACATCACCCCGTTTGCGCTGGTGGATGTGCCGGAAAATCTGGCTCCGACCGATCTGCTGCTGGAGAAGCTCGATGGCGGCAAGGGGCGGGTGCGCGCCTTTACCGACCTGAAAGGGGCGGCCGCCGAGCTGGGGGCGCTGAAAGTCGCCAAGTTCAATACGGTGACCGACTATCACAACTTCATGTTCGAGTTCGGCATCACCCCGAAGAAACTGCGTGATCAAAAAGATCGCGGCAAGTTCTATCGCCTGATCGAGGCATCCCTCTACGGCGGCATCTCCTCGTCCATCAGCCGTTCTCTGCGTGAATACCTGCTGCCGGAGAACTCCGGGGTGCGCAAGGCGTTTGCAGACATGGAGGCGGCCATCTATGAAAACCGCCGCACGCTGGAGGCCATCAAGGAGACCCAGGGTCAGCGGGATCTGTTCAAGAACCTGATCACCGAGACCACCCACTATGTGGCCGCTGACTATGTGCGCAATGCCGCCGAGAAGAGCCGCCTCTCCGAGCTGGCCCTCAAGGCGCGCCAGGAGCTGGCCGACAAGCGCCGTATTCTGGCCGAAGAGAAACAGCGCGCCATCTATCTGGCCGACGAGGTGGAGCAGCTCACCAACCGCGAAAAATTGCTGACCGACGAGCTGGAGTCTGCCTCCGAGCATCTGGCCAAGGTGATGGCGGCTGTCAGCTTGCAGAAGAAGATCGAGATGTATCGCGCCGATCTGGCGGATCTCTCTGACAAACTCGAGCAGCAGCAGGCGGTAGTGGAAGAGATCCACGGCCAGCTGCTGGAGGTGGAAGAGCGCAAGGAGCTGGCGCAGGCAGAAGTCGACAGCCTCAAGACCCAGCTGGCCGACTACCAGCAGGCGCTCGATATCCAGCAGACCCGCGCCATCCAGTACCGTCAGGCGGTACAGGCGCTGGAAGCTGCCCGCGAGCAGTGCGAGCTGCCGGGGCTGACCGCCGAACAGGCGAGCGACACCCTGCACCAGTTCCGCGCCGCCGAGCAGAGCCTCACCAGCCGGGTGCTGGGGGCCGAGCAGCAATTGGCGCTGGCGAAGGCGGCGGTGGCCGAGCATGAAGCGGCGTTGGCGCTGCTTTTGAGCATCGCCCCCGAAACAGTGCGCGAGGCCGCCTGGCCCACCGCGCAGGCGCTGCTCAAGCGTCACATCGAAGACAAGGCTCGCATCGCCCAGGGGCAGGGGCTGCGCGCCGCGCTGGCTCGCCTCGAGAAAGAGAGCGAAAGCCAGAAGAGCCTCTTCAAGCTGCGTGACGAGCTGCAGCAGGCCTCTGGCCAGCTTATCGCCAGCAGCGATGAGCTGGAGATCTTCCTCGAAGCCCAGCGCACCCGTCAGGAGGAGCTCTCCGAGCAGCAGGCGGAGGTGAACCAGCGCCGCGCCAGCCTCGAGCATCAGGGTACCCAGCTGGGCCGCGATATTGCGGAGCTGACCAAGCTTGCGCCGCGCTGGCTGAAATCCTTTGAAAAACTCGAGCAGTTGCGCGAGCAGAGCGGTTTGCCGCTCGCCACCGCCGAAGAGCTTTCGGCCGGTATGCAGACGGTGCTCGACAAGGAGCGCGAGTTCGAGCAGGAGAGCAACCGCATCGCTGCGCAGAAACAGGCGCTGGAGCTGCAAATTCGCAACCTGCAGCTGGGAGCTGGCGAGGCGGATCCCCGTCTTGCCCGCATCGCCGAGCAAGTGGGGGGCGTGCTGCTCTCCGATGTCTATGACGATATCTCCATCGACGATGCCCCTTACTACTCCGCGCTCTACGGCCCGGCTCGCAGCGCCCTGGTGGTGCTCGACCTTGAGGGCGCCATCGAGCGGCTGAAAAAGCTGGAAGATTGCCCGGAGGATATCTACCTGATTCAGGGCAACCCCGACTCCTTTGACGAGGACCTGGTGGAAGCGGATGAGCTGGGCGACGCCGTGCTGGTGCGCACCAGCAAGCGTCAGGTGCGCTTCTCCCGCTACCCCGAGCTGCCGCTGTTTGGTCGCGCCGCCCGGGAAAAACGGATCGAGCAGCTCGACCTTGAGCGCGAAGGGCTCATCGAGGGTTACGCCAAGGCAGCCTTCGAGCAGCAGAAGTACCACCGCCTCTACGGTCACTTCCGCGACTTTATCGGCCAGCATCTGGATATCGCCTTCCGCCCCGACCCCGAAGCCGAAGTGCAGGCCAAGCAGGCCGAACTGCGCGCGCTGCAAGGTGCCATCGGTGAGTGCGACAAGCAGCTGGCCGAGGCCAAAGCGGCCGCTGCCCAGCTGACTCGTCATATCCAGCTGGTGCAGGGGATGCTGCCCTTTGCCCACCTGTTTGCCGAGACTGATCTGGCGGCCCGCCTCGAGGCGGCCCACGCCGATGTGGAGGCCCTGAAACAGGCCGAAGCCTTTATCGCCAAGTACGGCAAATCGCTGGAAAAACTGGAAACCATGGTGCAGGTGCTGCGTCAGGATCCGCAGGATCTTGCGGCGCTGCAGGCAGCTTACGATGAGGTGAGCGACCTGTTGGCCGAGCAGAAGCGCCGTTGCTACGCCCTCGATCAGCTGGTGGCCCGCCTGCCGCACTTTGCCTATCAGGATGCACAAGACCTGCTGGGCAAGGCGTCCGAGATGAGCGAGCGACTCAAAGAGAAGCTCAAGGCGGCGGAGCTTGCCGCCCGCACCGCTGGCGAGCAGCACAAGCAGATTGCCCTGCGCCACACCGAGGCGTTGCAGCTGCGCACTGCCCTTAACTCCAGCGTCGAGGCCAAGCGTCAGACCCTGACCGAGTTCGAGCAGGAGCTGGCGGCCATGGGGCTGACCCTCTCTGACGATATGGAAGAGAAGGCGCGCGCTCACAAGAAAGAGATTGAAGAGCTGCTGATCCGCACCCGTTCCCGTCGCACCAGCACCGAGGCCCAGTTGCAGGTAACCAAGCGCGAGATCGAATCCCTTGGCGGTCGTCTTAAGCTGGAAGGCAAGGATTACTACAGCGCCCGTAAATCACTGGTGGGTCACAAGGCGAGCTGGTCGCGGGTGGTGCGTCTGGCGCGGGAGACCGACGTCGAGAAGCGTTTAAATAAGCGCGAGCTGGCGTATCTGGACAGCGACGAGCTGCGCTCCATGTCGGACAAGGCCCTCGGCGCCCTGCGGGTGGCGGTGGCCCACGACGAGGCCCTGCGCGATGCGCTGCGTCTCTCCGAGGGCAACCGCAGCACCGAGCAGAAGGTCGCCTTCTACGTGCAGGTCTATCGTTACCTCAAAGATCGCATTCGCAACGACATCATCCGCTCCGATGATCCGGTCGAGGCGATCGAGGAGATGGAGATCGAGCTGGCCCGTCTGGCAGACGAGCTCAAGCAGCGGGAAACCCACCTGTCGCTCTCCTCCCACGAGGTGGCGGCCAAGATCACCAACATCATCCGCCGCGAGCAGAACCGCATCCGGGTGCTCAATCAGGGCTTGCAGAATATCGCCTTCGGTCTGGTGCGCGGGGTGCGCCTCAACGTCAATATCCGCGAGGCTCACACCCGTCTGCTGACCGCGCTGGCCGATCAAACTGCCATGCACAACGATCTGTTCGCCGACAAGGAGCTCAGCTTCTCCGAGGCGATGGCCAAGCTGTTCCAGCGTCTCAACCCGCAGATCGAACAGGGGGATCGCAGCTATCAGGTGATGGGTGACGTGCTGCTCGACTATCGCAACTATCTGGAGCTGGAGATCGAGGTGCAGCGCGGGGCCGATGGCTGGCTGCGTGCCGAGAGCGGTGCGCTCTCCACCGGCGAGGCGATCGGTACCGGTCAGGCCATCCTCTTGATGGTACTGATCAGCTGGGAGGAGGAGTCCCGCCGTCTGCGCGGCAAGGATATCGCTCCGTGCCGTCTGTTGTTCCTCGACGAAGCGGCCCGTCTGGATGGCAAATCCATCGCCACCCTGTTCGAGCTGTGCGAGCGGCAGGATATGCAGCTGCTTATCGCGGCGCCCGAGAACATCAGTCCCGAGAAGGGCACCACCTACAAGCTCATCCGCAAGGTGCAGGGCAAGCACGAGCATGTGCATGTGGTGGGCCTGCGCGGCTTCGGCTTTGCCGATGACAAGCTGATCGCCTGACTCTGATGGGCAAATAGCAAGAGAAAAGGGAGGCATTCGCCTCCCTTTTTATTGGAAAAATATGGCAAAGTAGCGGCGCTGCCCCTGATGGGATAAGGCTGCGAATGAACGGGCTTGCCCGGTTCTGATTAAGTATCCCTCTTGTTGTGCTGCATTGCGGACGCAGATCGGAGGGAGTTTGCGTACTCGAGTTGGCAAACGAGAGCAGAGACGTGGCCCCTTGATTGTTTCTTGGGTGCAACAGTGATGATTTAAAGCCTGTGTTTATTGCAACAATCGCGGTGGCCACAGCGTAGGCAACCGGGCTGGGTCCAAGGATCGCGAGGGGCCGCCTACATTGCGGTGGCTTGCCGGTATGGGGAGAATCTTCCCGTTACTGCGACGCGAGATGATCCGGCGGGCTATCTATCCGGTAAGGTGAGCGAGGAGAAGTAGATGCGCAGCATCGGGAGAGAAGGAGTGGTGCAATCAGCCTGCAAAGGGGGGCTGTTGCTTGTTTGCCTGTTGCTGGCAGCCTGTAGCAGCCGTTATGACGAGAGCCACGGTGGCAGCTGGCGCGGCTACAGCGAGACCGGTTATGCCAGCTATTATGCCGACCGCTATCACGGTAAAAAGACCGCCAGCGGCGAACTCTATCGCAACAACCTCAATAGCGCCGCCCATATGGAATTGCCCTTTGGCTCCATGGTACGTGTTACCAACCTCGCCAACGGCAAGAGCGTAGTGGTCAAGGTCAATGACCGCGGCGCCTTTAAAAACGGGCGTATTATCGATCTCTCCAAATCTGCGTTTAGTGCCATCGGCAATATTCGCGACGGGATTATCAAAGTAAAAATAGAGGTGCTCTAGGCTGGGTGAACCTGTTTATACACGAAAATGGATGTTGATGAATGATATTGGAAGGCTGACATCGACCAGTCAGCCTTTCGGTAGATAAAGATATAACATTGATATGGATCAATATTTAATTCAGCTAAAAATGGATTTGTTATCAATGGAAAAAATCGATGATCGTGATTGATATTTATTTTAGCTTATCTCGCCTGTTCGGCCTTACTATGGGGCAAACGGAGGGATTAGTGATGATTATCTATGGTAAATATGGTGGTGCAGCGCTGAGAGCTGTTCATCTGATGGTGCAGAATAATTATGGGCATGCCACCGCCTGGGATATGGCTATTGCTGAAGCATTTGGTGGTGATATCAGTACAGGAAAATTCAAAAATAATCCAAAGGTAACTTTTTTGACTCTTTGCAGTCTTGGTTGTATCAGTTGCATCATGCCAGTTCATTATGTAGCTGCGACCAAAACCAGAGCATATGTGTTGGCTGCCATTGATTTATTGTCACACAAGGATATTACCAAACCGATCAATCCCGAGCAGTTATGGCTGGAAGTGATCTCGGCCTGTAAGAGCGGCAAGGTTGTAAAGCATAACAATCAGATGGATGTCATTCTGACACTTTGGTATGCCGGTGTGCTCAATCCCGAGTGGGATAGGGATGCCATCAGGATAGATTATCGACGAATATAAAAAAGCCAAGGTAATGAATACCTTGGCCATGAAACATCAATTGGTTTTGGTCAGGGATGCACTATCGGAGTGTGCGAATGGCTTGCCATACACCATCAGGTTGGTGGTTTGACTGTATTTGAGGAGATCTTTCTCTGAGAAGTCCAGAGTCATCGAGAAATCCGTGGTGGAATCATTAATGGTCATATAATTGCTTTCCGCAATACCGCGCTTGCCCGTCTTGAACTCGATTTTGTTACCCGCTTTGCCTTCAGTGACCACACAGACTGCACGGGGTATACAGTATGAGTTGTAAACAAGCTGATTAGTCTTGTCATAAATCAGATAACCGCGTTGGTCATGAAATTTCCCATTATCGCTTTTTCTGAATACTTCCTGTTTGTAATACATGGCTACCAGATATTGTTCGCTGGCATTTTTAGCATCGGCAGCCGGTTCAAAAGTAATGACTTCGTAAAAGGGTTCCACTGCCGGTCCCCCTTTGCCAACTTTGCTACCCTCCTGGCCGGGTGCTACATCTACACCACCAGCATCAGTGCTTTTCCATGTGCCAGCCAACTGAGCTAATGGACCAAAATCCAGACCGTTGATAATAGTGCTGGACTCTGCGTGAGCGAGCGTGGCACAGGTAATTAATGCTATGGGTAAGATAACTTTATTCATTGTGATAACTCCATCACTAATAATGACTTGCGAATAAATATGTTCAGCAAAGTAATTGTTATAACGCACCAAGGATGTGGTCAATGATATTGAGTGATGGTGATTCGTTTTTGTGAGGTATGATTTGCTTTTTCGTGGCTAAATAAATTGAGTTTGATATAAGACAATGTTTTATTTTTTTATCGCGCTTCCTCATATATATCGTGATAGAGATAAAGGAACATTGACATGATGCGATGATTATTATGTCAACAGCGTGAATATTTAACTCAGCCCCATCAATTGAAGGCGATAGCCACTAACTCTGCGGCACCCTGACCCCTTTATCGAGATAGAGGCTGCTGTAGTGGGCGCGGTGGGTGACAAACATCACCTGATGGCGGCTGCCGTCGGAGAGGATAATAAAATCCCCCGCCTGAGCGGGGCTCTGCAAGGTGATCTCCTGCTCGGGGGCGGTCAGGCGATCGACATCTTCCTTGAAGGTGAGGGTGTAAGAGTACATATGGCGCTCCACTGCTGGCTCATATCAAACACTCCGTTGAAGGTAGTTGCTGGCAAGGGGGCGCGCGGCGCCCGATTGGCGCTGTTAGACCAAATAGCGGTGATGAGAACGTGCGTGGTTTCAGCTGGGTTGTTTTGCTGAGGTGCGCTTGAGGCCTTTACATCAAGGAAATTGGTATCAAAAGCGATGGGAAAGGGGCGAAAAGGAGGATGAAAAAACCGCCAGTTGGCGGTTTCTCTTATGCGATGGGTCCTACTTCAGGGCCTTCTTCAGCTTCTTGATCTTGCCTTCATGCTTGGCAATTTTCTCAAGACGAGCGGCGATCTTCTTTTTGATCTCTTTCTTGCTTGCTTTGGCCATCGGTGGCGCTCCTTTGCAGTGGGGACACATGAAGTGTCAGTGTGGGTCTTCCCTTTGACGTCCCAGAGTGCCACAGGGCTCCTTTGTGAACCAGCACTCTGTTGTTTTAATAGCCAGTGTTATGGCTGCAAGGGGCTGAGCCAGCGCAGCAGTTGCTGGCCAACCTGCGGGCTGGCGAGCAGGGCCATATGGCTGGTGCGATAGACAATCAGGGTATGGGCAGGAAGAAAAGCCAGCTGATGGCGCGCTTCGTTGTGCTGACCGAGGGCGCTACGAAGGGGTACCAGTCCATCGCCAATCAGCCGGTCGGCCAGCAGGCTGCGCTTGGCGGCAGTGGTCGCGGCGATGGCATAACAGTTGACGCTGCAGGGCAAGGGGAGTGGGACGCGGGGATCGCGCAAGGGCACGGCGGGGTCGGGTTGGGCAACGGCATCGAGCACCTTGCCGTGGCGCAGATCCTTGATGCCTGCACTGCGTAGCCGCGCCAGCCTGACGAAGGGCTCGCTGTAGGCGGTAGCGGGCAGCAACTGCTCCAGCCAGTGACCGGCGTGTTCGAGCGGCGCGCCGTGGTGTGGTGTGCCGAGAAAGATCAGGTTGGCAAGGTGCGCAGGCCAGGTGAGCCCGGCCACGCCGGCATGGTGGCAGGCGCTGCGTGCAACCAGTCCCCCCATGCTGTAGCCCATTATCGTTATCTCTTTGAGCTCTCCCGGCCAGTGGGCGAGCAACTGCTCCAGCAACAGGGCAAGTTGCTGCCCGTTTTGTGTGATGGGCAGGCCCGAGTTGTAGCGCAAATAAAGAGGCTGATAGCCAAGCGCGTTGGCAAGTTGCTCTCCGTGATTGACCGGTTTGCCTTGATGCTCGGTCTGCCATTGCAGATCGTTCATGCAGAGGCCATGGATCATCAGCAGCACCCGTCCCTCGCGGGGTAGATCCTTTGGCATCGCCTGCCAATCGAGGGGCTTGCCCTGATAGCGCAGGGTCATGGGGGTGGCGAGAGCATTGTGGTGCTCAACCAGCTTGTCCCCCAACACGCCGTTGAGCGTGGCGATCAGGGCCGCGCGTTTCGGGGTTTCGGGGATCTGGTGGGGCGGCGGTGTGGCTGGCAGGCGGCTGAGCAGATGGTTGATGCCGCTGCTTAGGTTGTTGGCGGTGCCATGTACCCCCTTGTAGACCAGTCCGGTGATCCCGGATGTCTTCCCCTCATCCCGCCCCTTGAGACCCATACCGCTTAGCACCGCCTGATGTACTGCTTCGGTGATCTCTACCGCGGCGGGCAGCGCCAGGGTCAGCAGGTGCGCCAGCTCGCGGATATCCGAAAGATGCCAGGAAGAGGATGGCGAGGGGTCTGTGGCGTCGGTCATGGCAAGCCCTTGTGAAAGCGGGTGTCGCGTTGTCGTGCCGCGAAGAGCGCAGCGTATCTCTATATCAAACCAGCTTGCGCCCTTTGTAGCGGGTTTACCAGTACGGACCATGCATGGCGGGGCTGATAAGAACCGCTTGCGAAGCCGGTCACGGTAATGACAGGGAAAATCACCTCTACTTCGTCATATGAAGCTACATGGAGAGGTGAGGATGTCGCTGTTTGATGAGATGCGGGTACAGGATTTGTGTGCACGGTTGCTCGATAGCCAGAACGGAAAGGGCTGCTCCCTTGAGAGTCGGCATGGTAGGGAGCTGAAGGAGCTGTTGCAGGCAGTGGCCGGGATCAAGCCGGTTGGCCGAGGTGCTCATTATGCGTTGACCGACGCGGGACGGACTTATTTGCTCGGGCAGCTGGCGTTGGTGGCGCCCCCCGAACAGGACAAGGGTGAGCAACTGCAACGTCTGGGAGTGAGTTTGCCTGCACGGCTCAATCAGGCCTGCTTTTATGCCCTCTGGCATGGGGACAGCAAGCATCCGCGATCAGCATCCCTTACAGCGCCACAGCTTGCGAACTTGGCGTTCACGCAGGATGAGGTGATCCGCATCCGTACCCTCGAGCCGCTCTCGCTGGTCGATCTGCACGGTCAGCAGCACGATATGACGGCAATGATGGCGCTGCTGGGGGAGTTGGCGTTGCCGGAGCGGACTCTGGGCACGCTGGCGGCCATCGGCTGGCAAGGGGAGCGGGTCATTACGGTGGAGAACAAGGGTGCCTTTGTCGACTACCCGCTGCAACCCGGGCAACTGCTGCTCTTTGCTCCCGGTCGCAATACCACCCTGGCCAAACAGCTGATCCCGCTGCTGCCTGCGGGCGTGCATTGGGCCCATTTTGGCGACCTCGATCAACGGGGTATCGATATTGCCATCGAGCTGGCGCGTGAGCTAACTCGACCGGCCATGCTCTGGCTTCCCTGTGAGCTGCAACCTTATCTGGATCACTATGCCCGCCCTGTTCGCACCTTTGCAACGGGCAGTGGCAAGGTGCCCTGGCGTGTGACGATGCAGGCTGATCAGGTTGATGGTCATGGCGCGTCGGCAGGCGTTCCCTGGCTTGAGAAACTGATCACAGACGGGACTTGGCTGGAGCAGGAGGTATTGATTCTGGCCCCTCACTGGCGGAGCTGGTCATTGGAAGAGATGGGCAATCAGGTGTGAAACGGGGTGCCCGCGCTCCCCGTCATTTCGTGGTCAGCTGCTTACTTGGCGTTGATGGGCCCCTTGGTGCCGGCATCATTATCGACCCAGCCGTCTTCACCCTTGATGCGGCGATCACCCTGAATGGTGTAGATGACCATGCCATCCTTGAACACCAGCGCGCCATCGGATTTCTTGGCATTGACCTTCTTGTCGTTGACCCACACCTGATCCTTGCCATCGATGCGGATATTGGCCACGGTGGCGCCGGTTTGGGGGAAGGTGGCGATCCAGTTGCCCGTATAGGGGCTGCCGCTGGTTGCCGCGGCCGGAGCATTGCCAACAACGGCAGCCGCGTTCTCAGCCTTGGTTTTTTTGATATCGCAGCCATTGAGCTCGCTCACCTGAGTGCAACCCGAGCGCTCCAGCTTCTGCTCATAGCTCAGATTCAGACCGCCCTCCGCGGCCGGGGCGGCCGCGCCAAATCCCGCCTTGGCATTTTCCGCTTTGGTTTTGTGAATGTCACAGCCCTGCGCCTCGGTAACCTGGGTACAACCGGATCGCTCCAGTTGCTCGGCATATTTGGCACTGATGGCGTGGGCAGGGGTGATACCGAGCAGGGTCAGGGTGATGAGCAGAGCAGCATTCCTGGACATAGATAATCCCTCAAAGATGTAAGTCATGCAGGTTCATCCGCGCAGTTGCGGCAGTGAACGTCGGCCTATCCTGAGCATCCGAGACAGATGCGCAGCTGGCGTATTCACGTTAGCACCTTGGGCCAACCGCGCCCAGCGATGTGGCCGGAAGATAAGGCGAGAGGTGATACGGGAGTGCAGGGGAGGCGAGATGGCCGAGACATTTCTGCAGAAGAGGTCGTAACAAAAGATCAAGTCGCTGCACGGCATTATCATAATGATAACGAAAGCCCCGCTGATATCATTTCAGCCCCTGAAACTGACCTTTGATGATAATTCTCACCGATGCCGAGATATCGCCTCTGATTATTATCACCCGGTTATTTTATGGCTTGGCTGATCCGCCCACCTTTTTATTGAATAAACCGCTTAAATAGCTGCTGATTTTGTGGGTGGCATCACACACTTTCACCATTTATTAATATCTGCCTGCATTTTATTGGTTTGGCACGCTTATTGATTGCCTCATATCGACGCTAACCGACGCGCTCACCCACAACCGGGATGCTGGTGACATCGTGAGTGAAAGGGGAGCTATCCATATCTCATCCAATGATTGGGGCGAACGATGAAAGCAGTTAACGAATTAATCAAAGAGATCAGAGCACTCAAATCCAACCTGCATGAAAAAGATTTTCTGCTGACCTGGGAGCAAACGCCTCAGGAGCTGGAGCTGGTATTGAAACTGGCCGAATCACTCAAGACCCTGCGCGCCGAAAATATCTGCACCAAATTGTTTAACAGCGGGCTCGGTATCTCGGTTTTCCGCGATAACTCCACCCGAACCCGCTTCTCTTACGCCTCTGCCCTGAACCTGCTCGGTCTGGCCCAGCAGGATCTGGATGAGGGCAAATCCCAGATCGCCCATGGCGAAACCGTCCGTGAAACCGCCAACATGATCTCGTTTTGCGCCGATGCCATCGGGATCCGTGACGACATGTTCCTCGGTGCTGGCAACGCCTATATGCGCGAAGTGGGCGCCGCCCTGGATGAAGGGTTCGAGAAGGGGGTGCTGCCCCAGCGTCCGGCACTGGTCAACCTGCAGTGCGACATTGATCACCCGACCCAGTCGATGGCTGATCTCGCCTGGTTGCAGGAGCACTTCGGCAGCCTGGAGAGCCTCAAGGGCAAGAAGATTGCCATGACCTGGGCCTACTCCCCCAGCTACGGTAAGCCGCTCTCCGTGCCCCAGGGCATCATCGGCTTGATGACCCGTTTCGGTATGGACGTGACCCTGGCCCATCCGGAAGGGTATGACCTGATCCCGGACGTGATCGAAGTGGCCAAAGAGAACGCCAAGGCCTCCGGCGGCAGCTTCCGCCAGGTCACCTCCATGGAAGAGGCGTTCAAGGACGCAGATATCGTCTATCCCAAGTCCTGGGCCCCCTACAAGGTGATGGAGCAGCGCACCGAGTTGCTGCGTGCCAATGACCACGCCGGCCTCAAAGATCTGGAGAAACACTGCCTTGAGCAGAACGCCAAGCACAAGGATTGGCACTGCACCGAGGAGATGATGAAGCTCACCAAGGGGGGCGAAGCGCTCTATATGCACTGTCTGCCGGCCGATATTTCCGGTGTCTCCTGCAAAGAGGGCGAAGTAACCGAAGGGGTATTCGAGAAATACCGTATCGCCACTTACAAAGAGGCGAGCTGGAAGCCCTATATTATCGCCGCCATGATCATGGCCCGTAAATTCTCCGCCCCGGCAGAAACCCTGGAAAATCTGATTAAAGAGGCGCAAAAACGGGTGAAATAAATAACGGCAGGGCAGGGTGAATATTCATCCTGCTCACACTGTTGAATTCATTATTTCGAGTTTTCTCCCCGTGGTATCTGAATAACGGATCTCCCGGCGAGGCAGCTCTTTGTCAGGTAACGCCTAGTGAGGTAAGCATGTCCCAATTTTCTTTGAAGATGGATATTGCCGATAACCGCTTTTTTACCGCCGAGCCATCTCCGCTGTTTTCTCGTGTTGAAGCACAAAAGGCTCGCGCTTTTCATAAAAAACTGGCCGGTTATGAGCCGACCCCATTGTGCGACCTGAAAGATCTGGCCGCCTATATCGGGGTAAAAAATATATTGGTCAAGGACGAGTCAAAGCGCTTTGGTCTCAATGCCTTCAAGATGCTGGGTGGCGTCTACGCCATTGCCAACCTGCTCTGTGAAAAATACGGGGTGGCCATCGAGGATTTCTCCTTCGATCTCATCAAACGCACCATCAAGGAGCCGATGACCTTCGCCACCACCACAGATGGCAACCACGGTCGTGGCGTTGCCTGGGCCGCCAAGCAGGTGGGCCAGCATGCGGTGGTCTATATGCCCAAGGGCTCCGCCCAGGAGCGGGTTGACCACATCCTCAACCTAGGTGCCGAGTGCATCGTCACCGACATGAACTACGACGACACTGTGCGCCTGACCATGAAGATGGCCGAAGAGCGCGGTTGGCACATAGTGCAGGACACCGCCTGGGAGGGTTACACCAAGATCCCGACCTGGATCATGCAGGGTTACTCCACTCTGGCCGACGAAGCGGTCGAGCAGATGCAGGATATGGGCATCAAGCAGCCGACCCACGTGCTGCTGCAAGCCGGGGTCGGGGCGCTGGCGGGCGGGGTGCTCGGCTACCTGGTGGACTGCTTCGGGGCGAAAAACCTGCACAGTATCGTGGTCGAACCGGATCAGGCCGACTGCATCTACCGCTCCGGCGTGGCGGGGGAGATGGTCAACGTGGGTGGCGATATGCGCACCATCATGGCCGGTCTTGCCTGCGGTGAACCCAACCCCCTCGGCTGGCCGCTGCTAAGAAGCTGCACCACCCAGTTCATCTCCTGTCACGACAAGGTGTCGGCGCTGGGCATGCGGGTGCTGGGCAACCCCCTTGGCAATGACCCCCGCATCATCTCCGGCGAATCCGGCTCGGTCGGCACCGGCGTGTTGGCGGCGGTGCGTCACCACCCGGATCGCGCGGCGCTGATGGAACGTCTCGGGCTGGATAGCAACTCGGTCGTGCTCATCATCAACACCGAAGGGGACACCGATGTGACCCACTACCGGGAAGTGGTGTGGGAAGGCAAACATCCTGCCTGCGATTAACCCCAGCTGTGACTAATCCCTGCGAGAGCAGAGACACGAATTGAAGAACTGATCGCGCCTCGCCAACGGGGCGCGGTAACGGGCACAGGGCGCTGCCGACGAACAGGCCGCGCACTCTCAGTTGTTATGGAGAATCACAATGAGCAAGCAAATTCCGTTTGAAATGGTGTTGGAGAAGGCCTACCAGTACAAGGCCGAGATGAGTCAGTTCCTGCGCGACATGATCGCCATCCCGAGCGAGAGCTGCGATGAAGAGCGCGTCGTGCTGCGCATCAAGCAGGAGATGGAGAAGGTTGGCTTTGACAAGGTCGAGATCGACCCTATGGGCAACGTGCTGGGCTATATCGGCCACGGCCCGCACCTGATCGCCATGGATGCCCACATCGATACCGTGGGCGTGGGCAACATGGCCAACTGGAAGTTCGACCCCTATGAGGGGATGGAAGATCACGAGATCATCGGTGGCCGCGGCGCATCTGACCAAGAAGGCGGCATGGCCTCCATGGTCTATGCGGGCAAGATTATCAAGGATCTGGGGCTGGAAGATCAGTACACCCTGCTGGTGACCGGTACCGTGCAGGAGGAGGATTGCGACGGCCTCTGCTGGCAGTACATTATCGAGCAGAGCAAGATCCGCCCCGAGTTTGTGGTCAGTACCGAGCCCACCGACTGCCAGATCTACCGTGGCCAGCGTGGCCGCATGGAGATCCGCATCGATGTGCAGGGGGTCAGCTGCCACGGCTCCGCGCCGGAGCGCGGTGACAACGCCATCTTCAAGATGGGCCCGATCCTTGGCGAATTGCAGGCGCTCAGCCACAACCTCGGCAATGACGACTTCCTCGGCAAGGGTACCCTGACCGTCTCCGAGATCTTCTTCACTTCGCCAAGCCGCTGCGCTGTCGCCGACAGCTGCGCCGTCTCCATCGACCGCCGCCTCACCTGGGGCGAGACCTGGCAAGGGGCGCTCGACGAGATCCGCGCGCTGCCTGCGGTGCAAGCCGCCGGTGCCGAGGTCTCCATGTATCAGTACGACCGTCCGGCCTACACCGGTCTGGTCTACCCGACCGAGTGCTACTTCCCGACCTGGAAGGTGGAAGAGGATCACATCACCGTCAAAACCCTCTCCAAGGCTTATCGCGAGCTGTTCAACAAGGAGCCGGTGGTGGACAAGTGGACCTTCTCGACCAACGGTGTCTCCATCATGGGTCGCCACGGCATTCCGGTCATCGGTTTTGGCCCGGGTAAAGAGCCGGAAGCCCACGCCCCGAACGAGAAGACCTGGAAAGAGCATCTGGT
Organism: Aeromonas sp. s11; assembly: GCF_040907945.1. NCBI lineage: Bacteria > Pseudomonadati > Pseudomonadota > Gammaproteobacteria > Aeromonadales > Aeromonadaceae > Aeromonas > Aeromonas sp. s11. The sequence continues at coordinate 69,412 of NZ_JBFOCU010000056.1, forward strand.
CAAGTGCGCCGCCATGTACGCCGTGATCCCCATGCTCTATCTGGCCGAGCTGGACAAGTAAGGGGGCTGCCGGGTGGTGACTGCCATCGCCGCCCGGCTGTCGCAAGTGTGGCAAGTGCCCCGTCTGTGTTGAGGCGGGGTTTTGCTGTTTGAAGTGATGTTCGAGGTGGTGGGGATGAAACGGCTGATCAAAAACGGTGTGTTGGTCGATGTGCAGGGTGAATATCGTCAGGATTTGCTGAGCGAAAACGGGGTGATCCGCGCCCGTGCCGCCGATATCCAGCCCGATGGCGAAACCGAGTTGATCGATGCCAGCGGCTGCTATGTGATGCCGGGCGGCATCGACGTCCACACCCACTTCAACATCGATGTGGGGATTGCCCGCAGTTGCGATGGCTTCTTCAGCGGTACCCGTGCCGCCGCCTGTGGTGGCACCACCACCATCATCGACCACATGGGATTTGGCCCGGCGGGGTGCAATCTGCATCACCAGCTGGCTCGCTATCACGATTACGCTGCCGATCAGGCGGTGATCGACTACAGCTTTCACGGCGTGATCCAGCATGTGGATGACGCCATCCTTAATGAGATGGCCGCCATGGTGCAGGAGGAGGGGATCAGCAGCTTCAAGCTCTATCTCACCTACCAGTACAAGCTGGGGGACCATGACGTGCTGCGTGCCTTGGCCCGCCTCAAAGAGGTGGGGGCGCTCGCCACCGTCCATCCCGAGAATGATGCCGCCATCACGGCGCGCCGGGCGGCCCTGCTGGCCGCGGGTCACCATGAGCCCTGGTATCACCCGCAAAGCCGCCCGCTGGAGTGCGAAGCCGAGGCCATCGCCCGGATGATCAATCTGGCGGGGCTGGCGGGCAATGTCCCGCTCTATATCGTCCACCTCTCTAACGGACTGGGGCTGGAGTATCTGAAATTGGCGCGCCGTCAGGGCCAGCCAGTCTGGGTGGAGACCTGCCCGCAATATCTGCTGCTTGATGACAGCTGTTACTACCGGGAGAACGGGGTCGACTATCTGCTCAGCCCGCCGCTGCGCTCGCGCCGCGAGCAGGACAAGCTGTGGGTGGGCATCGCTGCGGGTGACATCGACACGGTGGCGACCGATCACTGCAATTTCTCCCACGCCCAGCGCATGACCCTCTCGGGCGGCGATTTCAGCCGCTGCCCCAACGGCTTGCCGGGCGTCGAGAACCGGATGCTGCTGCTGTTTGCCCACGGGGTGTTGGGCGGGCGCATCTCGCCGTCCCGCTTCGTGGCCCTCACCAGCGCCAACCCGGCGCGCCTGTTTGGCCTCTGGCCGCGCAAGGGCAATCTTCAACCGGGGGCCGACGCCGATCTGGTGCTGATGGATCCCCGTGGCAAGACCCTGATCCGCCATGCCGCGCTGCATGACAACGGCGACTACAGCCCCTACGAGGGGATGCGCTGCCCCGGCCAGATCAGGATGACCCTGAGTCGCGGCGAGATAGTCGCTCGCGATGGCGAGTTTCTGGGGCGGCGTGGTCATGGCCGCTTTCTGGCCAGGGCACCCTTTGATCCGCTGCTGGGCGAAGCGGCCCGAGAACAGCAATTAGCACAGTGATAGACAGAACAACCGAGCCGGTATGACGCCGGCCCACCCTTATCATCGGAGAGCACAAGATGAAACAGCGAATCGTACTGGCCCTTGGTGGCAATGCGCTGGGCAACAACCTGCCCGAGCAGATGAAGGCGGTGCAGAGCACGGCGCACACCATCGCCGACCTGATCGCCCAGGGGCACGAGGTGGTGGTGACCCACGGCAACGGGCCGCAGGTGGGGATGATCCAGCAGGCGTTCGAAGTGGCGGCCCGCCACGAGCCAAAATCCCCCCATCTGCCCATGTCGGTCTGTGTGGCCTTGAGTCAGGGCTATATCGGTTATGACCTGCAAAATGCCCTGCGTGAAGCCCTGCTGGAACGCGGCATCCACAAGCCGGTCGCCACGCTGGTGACGCAAGTGGAGGTGGATAAAAATGATCCCGCCTTCCTTGACCCGAGCAAGCCCATCGGCGGCTTCTTCAGCAAGGAGGAGGCCGAGGCGCTGATAGCCAAGGGCGAGCGGCTCAAAGAGGATGCCGGTCGTGGCTATCGCCGGGTAGTGGCATCCCCCAAACCCGTCGACATCATCGAGAAGGAGACAGTCTCCGCCATGCTGGCCGCCGGTCAGGTGGTGATCACCGTCGGTGGCGGCGGCATTCCGGTGCTGCGCGAAGGCAATCACCTGCGTGGTGCCAGTGCGGTGATCGACAAGGATTGGGCCAGTGCCAAGCTGGCGGAGCTTATCGACGCCGATATGCTGATCATCCTTACCGCGGTAGAGAAAGTGGCCATCAACTTCGGCAAGCCCGATGTGCAGTGGCTCGATCAGCTGAGCGTGGAGGATGCTCAGTGCTTTATCGAGCAGGGGCAGTTTGCCAAGGGCTCCATGCTGCCCAAGGTGGAGGCGGCGCTCTCGTTTGCCACATCTATGCCGGGACGTAAATCTCTGATCACCTTGCTGGAGAAGGCCGCCGATGGCATTGCCGGCAAGACGGGAACCCTTATCAGCCGCTAGGCGTTCCAGCTCGGGTTGAGTGTGATTGCGGGGGCCGTCGGCCCCCTTGTTCATTTTGGGGCAGTCATGGTCAGCGGACGATGAGCGGCGTAAGATGGCCGCCTTCAAGCGCGGGCAAGACGCCGAGAGCAGATCCGGCGAATGAGTGACAAGAGGTGAGTAACAAGTAAATGAGCGGAAAGATCAATATGGCGGCGTTGGTGGGATTGATCCTGCTCACCGCCATCTGGAGTTACAGCTGGATCGTGATGAAGCAGGTGATGCTCTACGCGGGGGCGTTCGAGTTCACCGCCCTGCGCTGCCTGTGCGGATCTCTGGTTCTGCTGCTGGTATTGGCCCTGCGCGGGCGCCGTTATCTCAAACCCACCCCGTTTCGCTATACCCTCGCCATCGCCCTGTTCCAGACCTGCGGCATGGTGGGGTTGGCCCAGTGGGCGCTGATCAGCGGCGGGGCGGGCAAGGTGGCTATTCTGAGCTACACCATGCCGTTCTGGGTGGTGATTTTCGCGGCGCTCTTTCTCGGCGAGCGGATGCGCAAGCTCCACTATCTGGCAGTCGGGGTGGCCGCCTGCGGTCTGCTGCTGGTGATCGAGCCCTGGCAGCTGCATCTCGATTCCATGAAGAGTGCGCTGCTGGGGATTGCCTCCGGCATCTGCTGGGGGATCAGCGCCATCATCGCCAAGCGGATGTATGCCCGCCATCCCGCGGTGGATCTGATGTCCCTCACCACCTGGCAGATGATCTACGCCACCATGGTGATGGCAGTGGTGGCGGCTCTGGTGCCGGAGCGACCCATCGACTGGCAGCCCTATGTGTTTGGCGCGCTCGCCTACAGCGCCATCTTCGCCACGGCACTGGCCTGGAGCCTCTGGCTGTTCGTGCTGAAAAAGCTGCCGGCCGGGATCGCCAGCCTCAGCACCCTGGCGGTGCCGGTGACCGGTGTGCTGCTCTCTTGGTGGCTGCTCGGCGAAAATCCGGGGCCGGTGGAGGGGAGCGGCATCGCCCTTATCGTACTGGCGTTGTTGGTGATTAGCCGCAAGGGCAAGCGCTCCGTGGTATCGGTGGCGGGGGAGACCCGCATCAAGCACGGTTGAGCCGATTGCCAGCGAAGAGATAAAAAGGGCCCGCCATCATGGCGGGCCCTTCTGGTTTTAAGAACACTCTCTTATCTGCGCTGGGCCAGATGCATCATGGCTTCCAGCACGGCGCCGCCGATGGCGCGAGCCTTGTCAGAGACGGTGGTGGCATCGGCGCGCTCGCCACGCGGGTCGATATCGCCAATCTTGAAGCCGACTGGCACCTCGATGCCATCACTGAGCAGCCCCCGTACCATGCCGGAGAGGGGCGCGATAATGGGGGCATCCCCTACATGGGCAATCACATCCCCCTCCTGCACCAGATCACCGAGCTTGATAATGCTCTTCATCACCCCGGCGACGGGGGCTCGCACCACCCGGCGTGCGGAGTGCCCCTCGATCACCCCGGGAATGCCGGTGTTGGGCTGGGCGGGGCCCTGATAGATAACCCGCCCCAGATGGTGACCACGGTTGGTCTCAATGACCGCATCGCAGTCGCGCCCCGCCTCAAAGCCCGGGCCGAGGGCTACCGTAATGGGGGCCATCTCCTTGTGGGTGCCGAGATTCTGCTTGGCGAGGATGGCATCCACCAGATAGCGGGGCTTGAGCTCGGCGAGGGTGGCGCAGTCGGGGTCAACCAGCAGCGGAATGATGCCCCGATCCAGCTGCTCGAACGCTTGCTCAACGCTCTCGACCCGCTTGGCGCGCACACCCTCGACGCTGGTTTCGCCATCGAACATCCCTTGAGCGAAGGCGACGGAGCGGCGGATCACCGTGGGCTTGTCGAGATCCAGCATCACTACCTTGAAACCGGCATTGTGCAGTCGCAGTGCCACCCCCGTCGCGATATCGCCTGAGCCACGCATCACCACCAGCTGATCCCGCTTGAGGCGCACATCGTCCTGCATCAGCCCACCCGCTTTGCCGTTTTTCACCTGCAGCAGTTCGGCGAGGATGCTGATGGCGATCTCCTCGGGGGTCTCGGCTCCGATGTTGTAACCGATGGGGGCGTGCAGCTGCTGCAGTTGCTCCTGGCTCACCCCTTGCTGGCGCAGCGCCTGGGTGAAGGTCTGCACCTTGCGCTTGCTGGCGAGCAGCCCCAGATAGGCGAGGGGATAGCTGATGAGCCGATCCAGCGCCTCCTTGTCCTGATGGTTGGTGGCGATGATGACGAAGTTGGCGTGCTCGATGGCCAGTTTCTCGATCACCGCGCTGATTGTATCGGCCTGCACCAGATGGGTACCAGCTGGGAAGAGGTCAGGGTTGAGGCTCCCCTCGAAGCAATCCCCTACATGGACATCAAAGCCGAGCGGCGCCGCAGCATGGGCCACAGCCCGGTTGACGTGACCGGCACCAATGAGCACCAGCCGTGGTCGCAGACCATAGACATCGATATAGACCGACATGGCACCACCGCAATCCGACCCGACTGCATGCTCACCGTTGCGTGCCATCCGGCCGTGGAAGATGCGCGGCTTGCGCTCGACAATGGCAGCCATCGCTTCCTCGATCACCAGCCGCTCGATCATGCCGCCGCCGATGGTACCGAGGATCTGGCCATCGGCCATCACCAGCATCTGGGCCTGATGGCGCGGGGTGGAGCCCCGGCTCTCGATGATCTGGGCCATGGCAAACGGCGTGTTCTCCTGTTCCAGTCGGGCTGCGTGTGCAAACAGATTCATAAGGTACCTCTTTTCATCCTTAAAACGTCAGGGGTGAGGCTAAAGCGCCTCCCCGTGCGGAGCTGTGCAGATCAGGTGGCGGATGGGGGGTGATTCGCGCACGGCCCCCTGCCAGATGGCGTGGATCTCGGGGTGGCGGCTCTGCAGCTTTATCAATTCCGCCAGCCATGACGCCTCATTTTGATAATCGCCATTGATAAACCAGATCCGGCGCGCCCCGGGCGGGGTGCCCTTGAACACCCCCTCGGGGTGGGAGAGCAGCCTGTCAAACAGTGCCCAGTCAAGTGGCTCACCCGCCGCAATCCCGCACAGGGCCTGCAATTCAGCCCAGCGGTGGATCTGCGCCGGTTCGGCATTGGCTCCCACCATGGCGCCGCCCAGCAGGGCGATCACCCAGTCACTCTGGTGTGGAATGCAAGGTTCGTGCAAAGCGGGCACTTTCAATAACTTGTGATGGGCGCCATCCGCTTCGACCAGGATGAGATCGAAGCGCTGCTGTCCTTTGAGCAGGTCGATTTGGCGCAGATCAGGCCCTGCAACCTTGCCGGTGCGCTCGTCGAGATGGCTGAACAGGGCAACCAGGGTCGGGCCATCCGGCAGAGCCTGACAGCGGGTAAGTTGACGAACGGGATCCGTCTCGATAATCAATTCCCGATAGTGTGACGGTGCTGGCAGAAACATCCGGGTGGTGGTGGTAATTAGCACCCTTTTACCCTGTTTATAAAAATATTCCGCCAGCCAGAACAGGGTGCTGGTTTTTCCGCCGGCGCCGCAGAGGCTAATTAAGGTAGTATGGCTATCAATATTTTGGGTGAGCGAGTTTAATAGCGGTTCTATATCTGGAAATGCGACAGCAACAACGTGTGGTAGCGACATAATGACGACCAAAATAAATATCGAAGGGAGTGGAAAACAACGTTGCCAGGAACAAGTGCAGTGTGACTGTATAATAACGGCGGCGGGTTTATCTTCCCGAATGGGTACCTGGAAAATGATGCTACCTTATTGCCAGGGGACAATGCTTGATGCAAGTCTCAAAAATGCCTTGGCCTTTTGTCAGCGGGTTATTCTGGTGGTGGGCCATCGTGGCGAGGAGCTTGAAGCCCGCTACGGATCACGGCCGGATATTGTTGTCGTCCACAACCCAGACTATCGGCAGGGACTGGGTAGCTCCATCCGCTGCGCCCTGGCGGCCAGTGACGCTGACTACCTCTTTATCAGCCACGGGGATCTCCCCTGTATCCCGCGCGAGGTCTATCAACAGCTCTGGCAGGCACGGGGCTGTGAGGCTCTTTTCCCTACCTGGCAGGGGGAGGCGGGCCATCCGGTGTTGCTGCCAAAATCCCTTGCCCGCGAGTTGGCAGCGGCCCCGGTGCAGTCGTCGGTACGGCGCTGGTTGCAAGGGCATCCGCACCGTATGGTGCCAGTTGACAGCCCCGCTATCCTGTTTGATGTGGATACCCCGGAGCGCTATCAGGCGCTGCTGGATGGCATTCTTGAAAATGAGAGTTAGCCCACGAAATAACCCTGTTTTAAAAAGATAATGGGGAGATGAATGGCGTATCAAAGTGATATTTCTCGCACTTGATCTGATAGAGTGAGTTCTTTTTGAATTGCTCATTAAGTAAATTCCAGAGTAATTGATAACTACTCGCAATACCCATAATGGTGGCATCGTAAATTCTCATCATTAATTGGAGCTGTCTCACGCTTTCACCCTAAAAAATAGTTTTGTAACTGTAGTGGCCTGATTGTTGCTCTTCTCCTTGCAAAGGGATAATGCCCGTGCGGGATATCCCATTTATTCATGCTGCCAATGGGCAGAACAGCTGCAAGGAGATAACCATGGGCGATATTATGCGACCCGTTCCGTTCAAGAACCTGCTGACCCGTATTTTCGCGGAATATAAAGAGAGTCAGAGCATTTTCGGTATTCCCGCCGCGCAATTCTATCGCAAGCAGGACGAGCGCAAGATCAAGGTGTTCGGTGAAACCTGCGAGACCCCCATTGGCCCGGCAGCTGGCCCCCATACCCAGTTGGCCCAGAACATCGTCACTTCCTGGCTGACCGGCGGGCGCTTTATCGAGCTCAAGACGGTGCAGATCCTGGACCGTCTCGAACTGGAAAAGCCCTGTATCGATGCCGAGGATGAGTGCTTCAACACAGAGTGGTCCACCGAGTTCACTCTGCCCAAGGCATTTGACGAGTATCTGAAAGCCTGGTTTGCCCTCTACCTGCTGGAAGAGGTGTTCGACCCGCGGCTCGACGGAGAGGCCAAGTCCTTCATCTTCAATATGAGTGTGGGTTACAACCTCGATGGCATCAAACAGCCACCGATGCAGCAGTTTATCCACAGTCTGATGGATGCCAGCAGCACTCCGAAATTTGCCGAGTACCAGCAGGTGCTGCGCGAGCTGGTGGCCGACGAGCAGTTTATCGCCGAGCTGGGACTGGGGGCGCGCCGCGATCGCCTGCAACAGCTGGTGGATCGTATCCCGGCCAATCTGGTTCACGGCGTCACCCTCTCCACCATGCACGGCTGCCCGCCGAACGAAATTGAGGCCATCTGCCGCTACATGCTGGAAGAGAAGGGGCTCAACACCTTCGTCAAATTGAACCCGACCCTGCTGGGCTACCCGCGGGTGCGCGAGATCCTCGATACCTGTGGCTTTGATTACATTGGTCTGAGCGAAGAGTCGTTCGATCACGACCTCAAGCTGGATCAGGCCAAGGCGATGCTGACCCGTTTGATGGCGCTGGGGGCCGAGAAGGGGCTCACCTTCGGGGTCAAGCTCACCAACACCCTTGGCACCATCAACCGCAAGGGGGCGCTGCCCGGCGATGAGATGTATATGTCCGGCCGCGCGCTGTTCCCCCTCTCCATCAACGTGGCTGCCGTGCTGTCCCGCGCCTTCGATGGCAAGCTGCCCATCTCCTACTCCGGTGGTGCCAGCAAGTTCAACATCGCGGAGATCTTCGAGACCGGTATTCGTCCCATCACCATGGCCACCGACCTGCTCAAACCGGGTGGCTACCTGCGCCAGATTGAGTGTCTCAAAGAGATCGACGCCTCTGACAGCTGGGGCATGAGTCAGGTGGATGTGGCCAAGCTGGAGGCGCTGGCCGCCAAGGCGCTCACCATGGATTATACCCAGAAGGAGTGGAAGTCCGAGGATCGCATCGAAGTGGGCGGCGGTCTGCCGCTGACTGACTGCTACGTGGCGCCCTGCGTCACCGCCTGCGCCGTGCACCAGGATATCCCCGAGTACATTCGCCTGATGGGCGAGGGGGAGTATGTGGCGGCCCTTGAGCTGATTTATCAGCGCAACGCCTTGCCCGCCATCACCGGCCATATCTGCGATCACCAGTGCCAGTACAACTGCACCCGTCTCGATTACGACAGCGCGCTCAATATCCGTGAGCTGAAAAAAGTGGCGCTGGAGCGCGGCTGGGAAGGGTACAAGGCCCGCTGGCACAAACCGGCAGGCAGTGGTGACAAGCACCCGGTTGCGGTGATTGGCGCCGGTCCTGCCGGTCTCTCCGCCGGTTACTTCCTGGCCCGTGCCGGTCACCCGGTCACCGTGTTCGAGCGCGAAGCGGATGCCGGTGGCGTGGTCAAGCACATCATCCCCGAGTTCCGCATCCCAGCGGAGCTTATCCAGCATGACATCGACTTTGTCGCCGCTCACGGGGTCAAGTTCGAGTTTGGCTGCGATCCGGCGCTCACCGTCGACAAGCTGCACGCCCAGGGCTTTACCTATGTCTTCGTCGGCATCGGCGCCGACAAGAATGGCGGCATGCGCCTCGAGGGGGGTCACGAGCGGATTTACAAATCCTTCCACTTCCTGCGCAGCTTCAATCAGGGCAAACCGCTGCCGCTGGGCCGCCATGTGGCGGTGATCGGCGCCGGTAACACCGCCATGGACTGCGCCCGCGCCGCCCTCAAGGTGCCCGGTGTCAGCGATGTGACCGTGATCTACCGTCGCAGCGAAAAAGAGATGCCCGCCTATCGCGAGGAGGTTCTGGAAGCGGTAGAGGATGGGGTACGTTTCTGCTTCCTCACCAATCCGGAGCGCTTTGACAAAGATGGCAAGCTCACCGTGCGGATGATGGCGCTGGGGGATCCTGACGAGCAGGGCCGCCGCCGTCCTGTGCCCACCGAGCAGACCGAAGTGATGCAGATGGATGCGCTGATCACCGCCATCGGCGAGCAGCCTGATTGCGAAGTATTGAAAGCGATGGGCATTCCTCTTGGCAGCGATGGCTGGCCCGAGGTGGATAGCCAGACTGGCGAAACCAGCCGTCGCAACGTCTTCCTCATCGGTGACGTGCAGAGTGGCCCGTCCTCCATCGTCGGTGCCATCGGTGGTGCCCGCCGCGCCGCGGATCTGGTGCTCTCTCGCGAGCATATCGCCAGCCAGCAGAGTGAAGTGACCATCCAGCCGTCGGGCAAGGATGAGATCTACCGCCGCAAGGGGAGCATCGCCGTCACCATGGTCGACAAGAACGAGCGTGATGCCTTCGTGGCGCAAGAGGCGCACCGTTGCCTCGAGTGCAACTACCTCTGCAGCAAGTGCGTGGATGTCTGCCCCAACCGGGCCAACGTCGCCATCGCGGTGCCGGGCTTCAAAGACCAGTTCCAGACCTTGCACCTGGATGCCTACTGCAACGAATGTGGCAACTGCGCCCAGTTCTGCCCGTGGCAGGGCAAGCCCTATCAGGACAAGGTCACCATCTTCAGCCTGCCCGAGGACTTCGACAACAGCCGCAACCCCGGTTTCTATCTGGCGGATGGTGGCGAACTGCGGGTGCGTCAGGGCGGCGAGACCTATCGCCTGACCATCGACGCCCAGAGCCGGATCAAGGATGCGCCAGCGGCCCTTGGCGACATGTGCCGCATCATCAGCCATGTCCATGCCCATCACCACTACCTGCTGGGGGCCGTCGAGGCCTGAGCGAATAACGAATAAGCGAAGGAGCAAACCATGTTTATTCTGAAGAACGTCACCGCCGTCCAGCTGGAGCCGACCCGGGTGCTGGAAGGGGTGGATATTGCCATCGAAGGCACCCTTATCAAAGCGGTGGGGCCCAATCTGCGTGCCCTCTACCCGGAGGCCAACTATCGGGAGATGGGGGGCAAGCTGGTGATGCCGGGCATCGTCTGTGCCCATAACCACTTCTACTCCGGCCTGTCGCGGGGGATCATGGCCAACATCGCCCCCTGCCCGGATTTTATCTCCACCCTGAAAAACCTCTGGTGGCGGCTGGATCGGGCGCTCGATGAAGAGTCCCTCTACTACAGCGGCCTTATCTGCTCACTGGAGGCGATCAAGAGCGGTTGCAGCGCGGTGATCGACCACCACGCTTCGCCCAACTTCATCAAGGGCTCCCTGAACGTGTTGCGCAAAGGGTTTATGGAGGCGGGCCTGCGCGGCATGACCTGCTTCGAGACCACGGATCGCAACGGCGGCCTCGCCGAACTGCAGGCCGGGGTGGAGGAGAACATCCTGTTCGCCCAAGCCATCGATGCCGCCAAGGCCAAGGGGAACGAACCCTATCTGGTGGAAGCTCATATCGGCGCCCACGCCCCCTTTACGGTACCGGACGAGGGGCTGGCCATGCTGCGCGAAGCGGTGCAGGTCACCGGTCGCGGCCTGCATATCCATGTGGCGGAAGACCGTTACGACATGGCTCACGGCCACCACCACTATGGCAAGGAGCCCATCGCCCGGTTGGACGAGTTTGGCCTTATCGACAGCAAGTCGCTTGTCGCCCACGGCATCTACCTGAGCCCGGCCGACATTGAGCTGCTCAACAGCCGCGATGCCTTCCTGGTGCACAACGCCCGCTCCAACATGAACAACCACGTGGGCTACAACATGCACCTGCCGGAGTATCGCAATCTGGCGCTTGGCACCGATGGTATCGGCTCCGACATGCTCGAAGAGCTCAAGTTCGCCTACTTCAAACACAAGGATGCCGGCGGCGCCCTGTGGCCCGACAGCTTTGCCCGCTTCCTCTGGAACGGCAACACCCTGCTGGAGCGCAACTTCGGTGCCAAATTTGGCCGCCTGGAGCCGGGCTACAAGGCCGACCTCACCATTTGCGACTACGACGCACCGACCCCGCTGGCGCCGCGCAACCTCGGCGGCCATCTCGCCTTTGGTATGGGATCGAACAGCGTCAACAGCGTGATGGTGGAGGGGCGCATGGTCTATCAGGATCGCGAGTTCGCCTTTGACGTCGCGCCCATTTACGAGCAGGCCAGCAAGGTGGCGAGCCGCCTGTGGCAACGGATGGATCAGCTGGCCTAAGGCCACCTTCCACAGTTTTGGACCGGATTGCCCGCCCTGTGGATTTTCCCGGCGGCGGGCAGCAAGAGTAAGGACGACACATGATTGAGCAATTCTTCCGACCCGAGCAACTGGGTCAGGCTTTGGAACTCAAGGCCAGTTTCGGCAACGACGCCGTCTACATGGGGGGCGGCAGCAAGCTTAACGCCGCTCCGACTCGCACCGACAAGAAGGTCGCTATTTCACTGGACAAGCTGGGACTGAACCAGATTGAGCAACAGCATGGCCAGCTCCATATCGGCGCCACCGTCACCCTGCAAGCCCTCAAAGACGACCCCCGTACCCCGGCCGCCCTGTGCGAGGCACTGGGGTTTGTCTACTCCCGCCATGTGCGCAATCAGGCCACCCTCGGCGGCGAACTTGCCTGCCAACAGCAGGACTCCCCGCTGCTGCCGGTACTGCTGGTACTCGAAGCCGTGGTGGTGCTGGAGAACAACCTGCTGCAACCCATCGACGCCTATCTGGCGGGCCAGCGCAATGCCCTGGTGCTGGGGATTGTGCTGCCGGAGCCTGAATTGCGCTGCGCCACTCGCCGCATCAGCCGCAACGCCGACGGCTTGGCGGTGATGACCGCCGCCGTGGCCCTCGACAGCATTGGCGAGATGCGGGTGGCCGTCGCTGGCGTTACTCCGCAGCCGATGCGTCTGCGGGATCTGGAGCGCCGCGAACTGCACGATGCCGCGCTGGAGGCCGCCGTGAGCGAGCTGATTGCGCCCCGTGAGGATTTGGCGGGCAGCATAAGTTACAAGCGGTATATCACCGGCGTGGTAGTGGCGGATCTGCTGGTGGACTGCCAGCAGCAGGAGGTGCAAGCATGATGGAACTCAACTTTACCCTGAACGGTGCCCTGCGCACCGTCATCTGCAAGGCCGGTGACAATGCCCAACGGGTGCTGTTCAACCAATGCCGGATGCACTCGGTGCGCAACAGTGACGACGGCTTCGGTTTTGCCGGCTCCGACGCCATTCTCTTCAATGGCAAGGTGATCAACGCCTCCCTGCTGATCGCCGCCCAGCTGGATGGAGCAGACGTGCGCACCGCCGAGTCGCTGGGCAGCTGGAACCAGCTCAGTCTGGTACAGCAGGCAATGGTGGATGTGGGCGTGGTGCAGTCCGGCTACAACGATCCGGCCGCCGCGCTCATCGTCACCGACCTGCTTGATCGCCATCCCGAACCGACCCGTGATCAAATCGACGATGCCCTCTCGGGCCTGTTTCACCGCGATGGCGGTTATCAGCAGTTCTATCAGGCCATCGAGCTCGCTTGCTCACGGATGAAGGATCCCGATTACCTGTGCCAGATCGCCCCCGAGTTTCGCGACGATTTGCGCCATATCGGCAAGAGCTGCCCAAAAGTGGACGCCGCCAAGATGGTGCAGGCCAAGCCCTGCTACGTGGAGGATCGGGTTACTGAAGATGCGCTGATCATCAAGATGCTGCGCAGTCCCCATCCCCATGCGGTGATCACCAAACTCGATGTGAGCCGCGCCGAGGCGCTGCCGGGTGTCGTGCATGTCATTACCTATCTCAACTGCCCGGATGTGTTTTACACCCCGGGTGGCCAGAGTGCCCCCGAGCCGTCACCGCTTGATCGCCGTATGTTCAGCCGCAAGGTGCGCCACGTAGGTGACAGGGTCGCCGCCGTGGTGGCCGAGAGTGAAGCTGTCGCTCTGGCGGCCCTCAAACTCATCGATGTCGAGTATCAGGTGCTGCCTGCGGTCATGACCATCGATGAAGCGATGGCCCCCAATGCACCACTGGTGCACGACGAACCCATTATCTACATGGCCGGTGCGCCGGCGGATCTCGAGCAGCAGAACGCCTGCTCGGTGCGCCGCGGCGACGAGCACATGATCATCAACTTCCCCATCGGCTCCCGCCCCCACGAGAACCTGGCCGCCAGCGTCCATGGCCAGATCGGTGACGTGGCCAAAGGCTTTGCCGAGGCGGACGAGATCGTCGAGCGCACCTACGAATCGACCCAGGCCCAGCAGTGCCCGACCGAGCCGCATATCTGCTTCACCTACATGGATGGGGATCGTCTGGTCATTCATGCATCCACTCAGGTGCCGTGGCACGTGCGCCGTCAGGTGGCGCGCATCGTCGGTCTCAAGCAACATCAGGTGCATGTGATCAAGGAGCGGGTAGGGGGCGGCTTTGGCTCCAAGCAGGACATCCTGCTGGAAGAGGTGTGCGCCTGGGCGACCAAGGTCACCGGCCGTCCCGTCACCTTCCGCTACTCCCGTGAAGAGGAGTTCATCAGCAACACCTCCCGCCACGTGGCCAAGGTAAAGGTGAAAGTGGGGGCCAAAAAAGATGGCACCATCACCGCCATCGACATGGATTTTCGCGCCAATACCGGCCCTTATGGCAACCACTCATTGACGGTGCCGAGCAACGGCCCGGCGCTCTCTTTGCCGCTCTATCCGTGCGACAACGTGCGCTTTACCGTCAACACCTACTACAGCAACATCTGCCCGACCGGCGCCTATCAGGGTTATGGCGCGCCCAAGGGAAACTTCGCGCTGACCATGGCGATTGCGGAACTTGCCGAGAAACTGGGCATCGATCAGCTCGACATGGTGGAGCACAACCGGGTGCACGAAGGGGACATCCTCAAGGTGCTGGGTGCCATCGGCGAGGGCAAGATGCCCACTTCGGTACCCCATGCAGCCAGCTGTGCCCTCGAACCCATCCTCAAGCTGGGTCGCGAACTGATTGCCTGGGATAGCCCCAAACCCGCTGACGGGGATTGGCGCATCGGCCGTGGCGTCGCCATCATCATGCAAAAATCGGGGATCCCGGATATCGATCAGGCCAACTGCATGGTCAAGCTGGAATCGGACGGCACCTTTATCGTCCACTCCGGTGGCGCCGATATCGGCACCGGCCTCGATACCGTGGTGGCCAAGCTGACCGCCGAGGTGCTCGGTTGCCCGCTCAGCGATGTGCATGTGATCTCTGGCGACACCGACCACGCCCTGTTCGACAAGGGGGCTTACGCCTCGTCAGGCACCTGCTTCTCCGGCAATGCGGCCAAGATGGCGGCCGAGAACCTCAAGGCGAAGATCCTGTTCCACGGCGCCGCCATGCTGGGCGAGCCGGTCGAAGACGTAGAGCTGGTTCATCCGGGCATAGTGCGCGGCAAGCAGGGGGAGGTGAGCCTCGCCAAGCTGGCCCACAAGGCGGAGACCGGTACCGGCTTCGGTATTCTGGTGGGCACTGCCAGCTACATCACCTCTGAGCTTGCCTTCCCGTATGGGGCCAACTTCGCCGAGGTGGCGGTCAACGTCAGAACCGGCGAGATCCGCCTCGACAAGTTCTACGCCCTGCTCGACTGCGGTACCCCCATCAACCCGGAGCTGGCCCTCGGCCAGATCTACGGGGCGACCATGCGGGCCATCGGCCACACCATGACCGAAGAGATCTGCTACGACAGCAAGGGCATCCCGCTCACCCGGGATCTCAAGAGTTATGGCGCGCCCAAGATTGGCGACATTCCGCGCGACTTCCGGGCCTTCCTGGTACCGAGTGATGACAAGGTTGGCCCTTACGGCGCCAAGTCCATCTCGGAGATCGGGGTGAACGGCGCGGCGCCTGCCATCGCCACCGCGATCCACGACGCCTGCGGTGTCTGGCTGCGCAAGTGGCACTTCACGCCGGAGCAGATCCTGCGCGAACTGGGCAAGCTGGAGCAAAAAGTGTCGGCATAACAAAAGAAAAGGTGAGGGGCGGGCGCCAGCTCGCCCCCAGCGCCTGACGGCGGAATGAGTACTCCGCCTACATTCTGTGTGATGGGACAAACACGATGTCTAAAACAACACGCAAGCACTCGGATCTCATTTACGAGCTGGAAGACAAACCCCCGTTTTATCAAACCCTGATGGGTGCAGTGACCCATCTGCTGGCCATTTTTGTTCCCATGGTAACCCCGGCGCTGATCGTCGGCGGCGCCCTGGGCCTCTCCACCGAGACCACCGCCTATCTGGTCTCCATGGCGATGATCGCCTCCGGTATCGGCACCTGGCTGCAGGTGAACCGTTATGGCCCCATCGGGTCTGGGCTGCTCTCCATCCAGTCGGTCAACTTCTCCTTCGTGACCGTGATGATCGCCCTCGGCGGCGCCATGAAAAAAGATGGCATCCATGAGGAGCTGATCGTCTCGACCCTGCTCGGGGTCTCTTTTGTCGGTGCCTTTCTGGTGATGGGCTCCTCCTTTGTGCTGCCCTACCTCAAGCGGGTGATCACCCCGACCGTGAGCGGGGTAGTGGTACTGATGATTGGCCTGAGCCTTATCAAGGTGGGGATCATCGACTTTGGCGGCGGCTTCTCTGCCATGAGCAGCGGCACCTTTGGCAAATACGAGAACATCGGGCTGGGGCTCTTGGTGCTCTGTGTCATCGTCGCCTTCAACTGCAGCCGAAGCCCGCTGCTGCGGATGAGCGGCATCGCCATCGGGCTGATGGTGGGCTATGCGGTGGCCCTGATGCTTGGCATGGTGGATTTCTCCGCCCTTGAGAACCTGCCGCTTATTACGGTACCGATCCCGTTCAAGTACGGTTTCTCCTTCGATTTTCACGCCTTTATGCTGGCGGGCACCATCTATCTGTTGAGCGTGCTGGAGGCGGTGGGGGACATCACCGCCACCGCCATGGTCTCCCACCGGGATATTCAGGGTCCCGAGTTTCAAAAACGGCTCTCCGGCGGCGTGCTGGCTGATGGGTTGGTCTCGGTCATTGCCTCGGCCCTCGGCTCTTTGCCACTCACCACCTTTGCCCAGAACAACGGCGTCATCCAGATGACCGGGGTGGCCTCACGCCATGTGGGCAAGTTCATTGCCGTCATTTTGGTGCTGCTGGGGCTCTTCCCCGTAGTGGGACGCTTCTTTACCACCATACCGTCACCTGTGATGGGGGGCGCCATGGTCATCATGTTCTCGATGATCGCCATCGCCGGTGGTCGCATCATCATCAGCCACGGTTTCGATCGGCGGGAGACCCTGATTGTCGCCACCTCGCTGGGTCTTGGGCTCGGGGTCTCCTATGACCCGAACGTCTTCAAGGTACTGCCGGCGGGTATTTACATGCTGGTGGAGAACCCCATCTGCGCCGGCGGCATCACCGCCATCATCATGAATCTGGTGTTGCCGCAAAGCCGAAAGCGCAAGGCGGCCGTCAGGGATGCCGAGGCTGTGGAGGTGATCCAGCTGAGCGACAAGCCGGATGTGAGCTTTACCGCCCGCAGTGCAGGCCAGCCATCGGCCAGCAAGGGGGAGGGTTCACCAGAGCCAGTGCCCGGGCAGGCGGTGGCGCCACAAGTGGAACGGATCTGACGGTTAAACCGGCAAAAAACGTCAACAGAACAAGAAAAACAGGGAAACGGTTATGAAAAACGACAACTCTGTCAAAGCGGTACGCGGCAGCTTCTTCGATATCACCCGGGTGGTAGATCAGCCCGAGGAGATTGAGTCCAACGCACGTCTTATCGAGGATGGTCTGCTGATCATTCGCAACGGCTGCATCGATTGGTTTGGTGAGTGGGAGGAGGGCAAGGATCGCATTCCGACCGAAGTGCGGGTGCGGGATTACCGCGGCAAGATGATAGTGCCGGGCTTTGTCGATACCCACATTCACTATCCCCAGAGCGAGATGGTGGGGGCCTATGGCGAGCAGCTGCTGGAGTGGCTCAACCGCCACACCTTCCCCGCCGAGCGGCGCTACAACGATCTCGAGTATGCCCGCGAGATGTCCACCTTCTTTATCAAGCAGTTGCTGCGCAACGGCACCACCACGGCGCTGGTGTTCGGCACCGTTCACCCCGAGTCGGTAGACGCCCTGTTTGAGGCGGCCAGTCGCATCAATATGCGGATGATCGCGGGCAAGGTAATGATGGATCGCAATGCGCCCGATTATCTGCTCGATACCGCCGAGAGCAGTTATGTGCAGAGCAAGCAGCTTATCGAGCGCTGGCACGGCAATGGTCGCCTGCTCTATGCCATCACACCACGATTTGCACCCACTTCGACACCCGAGCAGCTGGCGATGGCGCGGCGACTGCGCGAAGAGTTTCCCACCACCTATCTGCACACCCATCTGTGCGAAAACAAGGACGAGATCGCCTGGGTCAAATCCCTCTTCCCGGCGCACAAGGGCTATCTCGATGTCTATCACCAGCATGGGCTCACCGGCCACAACTGCGTGTTTGCCCACTGTGTCCATCTGGAAGAGCAGGAGTGGGATTGCCTGAAGGAGACCGGCTCCACCATCGCGTTTTGTCCCACCTCTAACCTCTATCTCGGCAGTGGTCTCTTCAAGCTGCACAAGGCGTGGCGCAAGCAGGTGAAGGTGGGGATGGGCACCGACATCGGCGCGGGTACCACCTTCAATATGCTGCAGACTCTCAACGAGGCTTACAAGGTGATGCAGTTGCAGGGCGAGCGGCTCTCGGCCTATCAGGCCTTTTATCTGGCCACCCTGGGCGGCGCCCATTCGCTGGGGCTGGACGAGAAGATCGGCAGCTTTGCGGTGGGCAAGGAGGCGGACTTCGTGGTGCTCGACCCGGTCGCCACCCCGCTGCAGCAGCTGCGTTATGACAACTCCACCACCCTGCGCGACAAGCTCTTTGTGCTGTTGACCCTGGGGGATGACAGATCCATCTACCGCACCTATGTGGATGGCCAACTGGTGCATGAACGGGGGTAGGGCTTGTAGTGGGCTGCCGCGGCGCAGCCCCAACGA
The DNA here is from genome assembly GCF_040907945.1 of Aeromonas sp. s11. NCBI lineage: Bacteria > Pseudomonadati > Pseudomonadota > Gammaproteobacteria > Aeromonadales > Aeromonadaceae > Aeromonas > Aeromonas sp. s11. Next base: position 87,846 of record NZ_JBFOCU010000056.1, read on the forward strand.
ATACGGCGGCTGGCGTGCCCCACAGGGGCGCCAGTCTTGCCGCACCACAGGGGATCTCCCCGCATAGAACGTGAAATGGCCCGGTTTTTTGACCAGCAAGGCAAACGTTTGAGTCAAGGCTGCCTGCCCTGGTCTGTCTGTCGCATCCTCTGCCGCCATCGCCTGTTTCTCATCAGACTGGCGCTCGGCAGACCCGCAGATCCTGTCGCCATTTCGTCATGGAACATTCAGGCGCGTGTGAAGGAGTTGGGTATGACCCAAGCAAACAGCAGGACAAACAGCGTGGAACAGCTGGCCAATGATGACGCCAGCCAGAGCGCAGCAAAGCAACAGCCGCTCACGGCTCTTGATCGCTACTTTATGATCAGCGAGCGGGGCAGCAACGTCAGACAGGAGGTGCTGGCGGGCCTCACCACCTTCCTTGCCATGGTCTACTCGGTGATCGTGGTGCCAAGCATGCTCGGCAAGGCGGGCTTTCCTCCCGGCGCCGTGTTTGTCGCCACCTGTCTGGTGGCGGGGTTCGGTTCGCTCTTGATGGGGCTCTGGGCCAAGCTGCCGATGGCCATCGGTTGCGCTATTTCCCTCACGGCGTTTACTGCATTCAGTCTGGTGCTGGGGCAGCAAATCCCCATTCCGGTGGCGTTGGGGGCCGTCTTCCTGATGGGGGTACTCTTTACCGCTATCTCGGTGACAGGGGTGCGTAGCTGGATCCTCGACAACCTGCCGATGGGCATTGCCCATGGCACCGGCATTGGGATCGGTCTCTTCCTGCTGCTTATCGCCGCCAATGGCGTGGGGCTGGTGATCAAGAACCCGCTGGAGGGACTGCCGGTGGCGCTGGGGGCCTTCACCTCCATGCCGGTCATCATGTCCCTGATTGGCCTTGCGGTGATCTTCGGGCTGGAGAAGCTGAGAGTACCGGGGGGGATCCTGCTGGTGATCATCGCCATCTCCATCTTCGGCCTGATTTTCGATCCGGCGGTGAAGTATCAGGGACTGTTCGCCCTGCCGAGCCTCTCGGACGGGCAGGGTCAGTCCCTCATCTTCAGCCTGGATATCATGGGGGCCCTCTCGCCGCTGGTGTTGCCCAGCGTGCTGGCGCTGGTGATGACGGCGGTATTCGATGCCACCGGCACCATCCGGGCGGTCGCGGGGCAGGCCAACCTGCTCGATAAAGATGGTCACATCATCAACAGCGGCAAGGCGCTCAGTGCCGACTCGGTCAGCAGCATCTTCTCCAGTCTGGTGGGGGCGGCCCCGGCTGCCGTCTATATCGAATCGGCAGCAGGCACGGCGGCGGGGGGCAAAACCGGCCTGACCGCGACTGTGGTCGGCGGCCTGTTCCTGTTGATGCTGTTCCTCTCGCCGCTCTCCTATCTGGTGCCCGCCTATGCCACCGCACCGGCGCTGATGTATGTGGGGCTCTTGATGCTGAGCAACGTCACCAAGCTCGATTTCGATGACTTTGTCGGGGCCATGTCTGGGCTGGTATGCGCCGTCTTTATCGTACTCACCTGCAACATCGTGACCGGCATCATGCTTGGCTTCAGCTCACTGGTGATCGGCCGCATCTGCTCGAAGGAGTGGCACAAGCTCAACGTCGGCACCGTGATCATCGCCCTGGCTCTGGTGCTCTTTTATGCTGGGGGGTGGGCTATTTAGGGATAACCCGCCCGTTTGGGGCCGCACTGGCGGCCCCATTTTTATGCCTGTTATTTTTAGCCCACCCATGCTGGCTATCACGTCTCGGCCGTCTCCGCAGTTGGGTGGTCTCATCGCGATACCATTTTGATAAATCATCCTACCAGATTGATAGGCTTCCACCCTTGCTCTCCTCGCTCTGCCGCTTTTTTCACCGCTGATGTGCCCCGTTTGCTCAGGGGCTGCCCTTGGCTTGTCGCTTCGGGCCAACAAAAGCGGGCTAGATGGGATCCCCTTCACACTTCTCCCCATTGTCCTGACGATGACGGGAAACAGGCGCATATCTTGCTGTTTTTTATGCCGGTTCCAGATTTTTCCATTCGAAAAAGGACTTGCATATGTCCATAGGATTACCGCTCAAGCGGGTGGATGCCGAGGCCAAGGTGACCGGCAGCGCCCGCTATACCGATGACAACATCATGCTCGGGATGCGCCACGCCAAGTACGTGCGAAGCAATATCGCCCATGGCAAGGTGCTTGCCATCGATGCGACCGAGGCACTGGCCCTGCACGGGGTCGAAGCCGTGTTTACCCATGAGGATGTGCCCACCACCTGCTTTCGCACTGCCGGTCACGCCTGGTCCCTCGATGAGGCCAAACGGGATGTGAAAGACCGCCGCCTGCTCACCGACCATGTACGCCACTTTGGTGATGGGGTCGCCATAGTCGTGGCGCGCGATCCGCTGGTGGCCGAGAAGGCTGCCGCCCTGGTCAATGTAACCTACGAGCCACTGCCGGTGATGACGGATGCTGAAAGTGCGCTGGCCGACGGAGCCTATCCCATCCACCCGAGCGGCAATCTGCTGCGCCAAAGCCAGCTTCGCGCCAATGACCCGGAGCAGGCCATTGCGGCGGCAGATCTGCAGTTTCAGGGGCACTACCGGACACCTGTGGTGCAGCACTGCCATCTGGAGACGGTGACCTGCTACGCCTACATGGATCAGCCGGACCACATCATCGTGGTCAGCAGCACCCAGATCCCCCAGATAGTGCGCAGCCGGGTGGCCAAGTCCCTCGGTCTGCCCTGGTCGAGCGTGCGGGTGATCAAGCCCTATATGGGCGGCGGTTTTGGCAACAAGCAGGACGTGCTGGAAGAGCCGATGGCGGCGTTTTTGAGCTACAAGCTCGGCGGCGTGCCGGTCAAGGTGACCCTGAGCCGGGAGGAGTGCTTCTTTGCCTCCCGCACCCGCCACGGCTTTGCCATCGATGGCAAGATGGGCCTCAACCGCGACGGCACCCTCAAGGGCTATCAGCTCGACGTGCTCTCCAACACCGGCGGCTATGCCTCTCACGGCCACTCCATCGCCAGTGCCGGGGGCAACAAGATCAGCTACCTCTATCCGCGCAGCGCCTTCGGTTATGACGCCAAAACCTTCTACAGCAACCTGCCCACCGCCGGTGCCATGCGCGGTTACGGCGCGCCGCAGGTGATTTTTGCCCTTGAGTGCATGCTGGATGACGCCTGTGCCGAACTGGGGCTGGATCCGCTTGATGTGCGGATCGCCAACGTGGCGCGGGAAGGAGATGTCAATCAGGTCAACCAGAAGACCATCTACAGCGCCGGGTTGCCGGACTGCCTGCTGCGTGGCCGCGAGATGTTCGAGTGGGATCGACTCAAGGCCGAGTGTCTGGGGCAGGATCCTGCAAGCCGGGTGCGGCGCGGCATCGGGGTGGCGTGCTTTAGCTACGGCTCGAACACCTATCCGGTGGGGGTCGAAATTGCCGGCGCCCGCATGCTGCTCAATCAGGATGGCACCGTCAATCTGCAGATCGGCGCCACCGAGATAGGGCAGGGGTCGGACACTGTCTTTGCCCAGATGGCGGCCCAGACGTTGGGCATTCCGTTTGAGCAGATCCGGGTCATTTCGACTCAGGATACCGACATTACCGCCTATGATCCTGGCTCGTTCGCTTCGCGCCAGAGTTATGTGGCGGCGCCCGCCATCCATCAGGCGGCGCTGCAGTTGCGGGCCCGCATTTTGTCGCTGGCAGCCCAGCTCTGCCATCAGGATGTCGGGTCGCTGACCCTGATTGACGGCTATGTGGTGCTGGCTGGTGCGCCGGACAAGGTGTTGATCAGCGTCGCCGAGGTGTCGGTCAACGCCTACTACCACCTCACTATCGGTGGCCAGATCACCTCCGAGGTCTCCCACAAGACCACCACCAACCCGCCCAGTTTCGGCTGTACCTTTGTCGATCTCAGCGTCGATATCGATCTCTGCAAGGTAACCATCAATCGCATCATCAACCTGCACGATGCAGGCAAGATCCTCAACCCGCAACTGGCGGAGGGACAGGTGCATGGCGGCATGGGGATGGGGATCGGCTGGTCGCTGTTCGAGGAGATGATCATCGATGCCAAGAGCGGCGTGGTGCGCAATCCCAACCTGCTCGACTACAAGTTCCCCACCATGCTGGATTTGCCCGAGCTTGAATGCGACTTCGTGCAGACCTATGAGCCCCAGTCGGTCTATGGCCACAAATCACTGGGGGAACCGCCCATCATCTCGCCGGGCCCCGCCATCCGTAACGCCATTCGAATGGCGACCGGGGTGGCCATCAACGAGCTGCCCATCACCCCCAAAACCCTGTTCCGGGAGTTTGTCGCAGCGGGTTTGATTGGCGAGGGATCAGGGGAGGAGCAACACCATGTTTGATATTGCCCGTTACTACAAGGCGCACAGCGTGGCCGAGGCGATCGCCCTGCGTCAGGCTGACCCCGAGGCGCGCCTGCTGGCTGGCGGCACCGATGTGATGATCCAGCTGCATCACCTCAACGCCGCCTATCGCCATATCGTCGATATTCACGACTTGCCCGAGCTCAAAGGGGTGAGCGAGTTGCCTGATGGGTCGATCCGCATCGGCTCCGGCACCACCTTTACCGAGCTCATCGAAAACGAGCTGGTGCAGCGCCGCCTGCCGATGCTGGCCGAGGCGGCCGCCACCATCGCCGGTCCGCAGATCCGCAACGTCGCCACCTATGGCGGCAATATCTGCAATGGCGCCACCAGTGCAGACTCGGCGGCGCCGACTGTCGCGCTGGAAGCAGAGCTGGAAATCGCCGGCCCCGATGGTACGCGCCGCATATCCATCGCCGGTTTTCACACCGGTCCCGGCAAGGTGGCGCTACAACCGGCGGAAATTCTGGTGGCATTCCACTTTGCGCCGGATTCTCACCCCCATGTGGGCTCCCACTACTTCAAATACGCCATGCGCGATGCCATGGATATCGCCACCATCGGCTGCGCCGCCTACTGTCAGATTGAGGATGGTCACTTCAAGAGTCTGCGGCTGGCCTATGGGGTGGCGGCCCCGACCCCGGTGCGTACCCCGCACGCAGAAGCGGCAGCCGAAGGGCAACCGCTGACTCGCGCCACACTGGCCGCCATTGCCGAGGCTGTGGTGGCCGATGTGGCGCCACGATCCTCCTGGCGGGCGGAAAAGGAGTTTCGCCTGCACCTTATCAAAACCCTGGCGCAGCGGGTGGTCGCCTGCGCAGTCGAACGTGCCGGAGGGAAGATCCTATGATGCAACCGCAAAGCTGTCCCGCCGTGGAGATCCAGTGCGAGATCAACGGCAAGCCTTACTCCTATGCAGTGCCGCCCACCATGTCGCTGCTCCACTTCCTGCGCGGGCAGGGGCTGATCAGTGTGAAAGAGGGGTGCAGTGTCGGTGAGTGCGGCGCCTGTACCGTGCGGGTGAATGGCACTGCCATCGACAGCTGCCTCTATCTGGCGGTGTGGGCCGATGGCAAATCCATTCGCACCGTGGAGGGGGAGCGCAAAGGCAATGAGCTCTCCGATGTACAGCAGGCCTTTATCGACGAGGGGGCGGTGCAGTGCGGTTTTTGTACCCCGGGCCTCGTGATGGCGAGCGCAGCTCTGCTCGACAAGACCGCACGTCGTCCGCTGACCGATGCGGAGATCCGCCGCGGGCTGTCGGGCAACCTCTGCCGCTGCACCGGGTATCAGAACGTGGTGCGGGCGGTGAAGAAGTGCTGCAAGGGGTGATAGTTCGGGTGCCGTGAGTGGTGCGTGCTGTTGTGTGAGAAAGGAAACAAGCCGCCCAAAAACACAGGCTCGCCTCGAAAGAGGCGGGCCTGCTGCTGAGTGGGGCCAGGAGACATCACACTTTTGGCTGTTCGATCACCAATTTGCCATCTTTGACCGGAATGGTGGCACCGGGGGCTTGCTTCATGCGGATCACCCCCTCCTGACCTGCGAGGCGATAGGTCACGTCATAACCAATGGTGTTGACGCTAGTATCCTGCACGGTTTTGCAGCGCTGCTCGGTGGTGGTGTAGGTGTCGCCCGCCTGCATATTGCCCTGCACCTGATTGCCGGCATAACCCCCCGCGACGGCCCCGGCTGCGGTGGCCACCTTCTTGCCGCTGCCGCCGCCAAACTGGTGGCCAACCACGCCACCCAGCGCTGCACCCACCACGGTACCGAGGATCTTGTGTTCATCTTGTACCGGCTTGCGGTGGGTCACGGTGACGTTGCGACACTCCTGTCGGGGAGTCTTGATGGTCTCGGTGATCGGCTTGCTGGCGATCACCTCGGCAAAGGTGGGTTGGGGTGTAAAGAGGGAGCCGCTGGCCGCCGCCGAGAGTGCCAGGGCCGAGGCGATGCCAATACCGATACCTGCCATCATGGATCTGTTCATTTTATGGTTCTCCTGGATACCCATACGGGCTGTTCCAATCTGGCGCCATCTTGTCATAACCGGTTGGCCGGACAAGGCGAGGGGGATGGGCCTGCGACAGGCACTGGCAAGGTCAAAAACAGCCACCGTGAAAAAGTGTCTGGCTTTGGCGACAACGGACTAAAAGTGACCAGTTTCCGGCGTCTGGTGGACTCTGCCAGTGTGATAAGGAGCAATTCGAGTCGCAATTTGCAAGGCGGGCGGTGAGCAGAATGCCAGAGTGGCAAAGTGCTGACGGGGGCAGGTCAAGGGAGAGGTTTTGAACGGGCGCGCTGTTCGTTGAGATGGCCATGCAAGTGGTTGATAAATGGCTCCAGCCCCATCGGATGTTGGCCGATAAGAGATCACGGCAAGCATTTTGCTTTGATTGGGTGAAGCAGAGGGTGAACGGGCCGGCAGACAACTGCGTAAGACCTGAAATGAAGACTTCACCCGAGATCACCGGATCAACGAGGGGGAGATATGTCAATGTTACCCAGCTGGATCACCCCGGCCATCCAGGCCAACATCATCACGGTGCAGCAGGCCGAACGTCTGCTCTCATCCCTCTACCGTCCCCTGGCCGAGCAGGGAGAGGAGCTTCCCGCCGATATCGCCGACATCAGCCTCAAGCTCTACTGCTTTCGCCAGCAGGGGCGGGTACGCCACTAAGGCTGAATAAAAACCCCGCGCCAGGCACGGGGTGTTGTCACTCATGTATCAAAGGCCCATCAGGCCATCATCACTTGCGCTACCAGCATCAGGGCGCCAAATCCCAGCACAAAGCCCACCATGGGTAGCACGAACTTGACCCACTTGTTGAACTGAATGCCGAGCATCTGCAGAGTGACCAGCACCAGTCCGGTGGGGGCCAGGAACAGCATGGCGTATTGCCCCCAGTTGTAGGCCGACACCACGATATAGCGGGGGATCATCACGGTATCTGCCAGCGGCGCCATGATGGGCATGGAGAGCACCGCGAGCCCCGAGGAGGAGGGTACCACCAGCCCCAAGAGGGTGAACACCAGCATCTGCGCCACCGCGAACACGGCACCATGCATGCCGGAGACCAGATCGGAGGCGTAGGCCAGAATAGTGTCCGAGATCATCCCCTGATCCAGTACCAGATTGACCCCCCGCGCCAGCCCGATGATGAGGGAGACGGCCACCAGCTCCGACGCCCCCTGAGTGAAGGCCTCGACCGCCTCTTTCTCTTTGAGACCCGAGATAAAAATGATGATGATGGCGATGGTCAGGAAGGAAGCTGCCATCTGCGGAAACCACCAACCGGCCATGGATACGCCCCACACCATCAGCGGGAAGGCGAGGATAAACAGGGTCAGAATGAGCTTGCGGCGCAGGGTGAAGGGCACCCCTTCGTCCATAGAGCCCTCTTTGAGAAAACGGGCGCGAAAACTCTCTCTGTCCTCATAGGTGTAGGAGAAGGCAGGGTTGGCCTTGATCTTCTTGCAGTACCAGTAGAGATAACTGATCACCACCAGGGTGCCCACCAGACAGCCAATGGCGCGAAAGATCAGCCCCTCGGTAAAGGGAATGCCGGCGGCATTGGAGGCGATCACCACCGAGAAGGGATTGATGGTGGAGAAGGTGGTGCCCATGGAGGCGGCGAGGAAGATGGCTCCCACGCAGACGATGGAGTCATAGCCGAGCGCCAGAAAGATGGGCACCAGTATGGGATAGAAGGCGACCGCCTCTTCCTCCAGTCCGCAGGTGGTGCCTCCCAGCGCCATTACGAAGCAGACCAGCGCCACAAACAGGAACTCGTTGCCCCGGGTCTTGTGTGAGAGGGCGACAAGCCCCGCACTGAATGCACCTGTCTTGTTGATGACGCCGATCAGCCCCCCGAGCACCAGAATAAAGACAATGATATCCGCCCCCTCTATGGTGCCCTTGACCATGCTGACCGCCACGTCACCGAGCCCCTTGGGTGCTTGTTCCAGCCGGGCATAGGTGCCGGGAATGGCGATGGGCTTGCGGATGGTGCCGTTGGTAAATTGCTCCACCGCAATATTGATATTGAGTTTTGCCAGGGCATCCTGGGTTGCGGGAAGTCTGCTTATTTCCCCCTGTGGACTATTGACCATCAGGCTTTCACTGGCCGGATTATAAGAGAGCTTGGCATAGGCACCCGCCGGAATTATCCAGGTCAGCGCAATGGCCAGCAACATAATAAGAAACAGAATGGTAAATGCAGTAGGGAATTGTCTGCGTGGTGTGGTATTCGGCACGGCACACATAAAATGCTCCTTGATAAAGCAGGTTTGGGCTCGGCGGAATATCTGGTCGATAGGGTTTCTGCGTCATACATCCAAGGTACGCAAACTCACTGTATATTGCGTAGTGATTGGCGAGAAATCTGGCCTGATATTGAACATCCGGTGGATTGTTTCACGTTGTAACCGTAACCCGTGTGCGGCTGGATGAACATGGTGCCATGCTCGCTTTATGGGATGGCTCACAAAATTTATTTTCCATGGATTTAATGGCTGGGGTGAAATAAATGGCGTTATGCAATAACTATTTCAGCTTTCATTTTACGCGCTTTGCCTTAAATAAATGGCATGAAAATAGTGCGTGCCGAGATGAATGAAATAACATATAAAGCAGCTTTGACGGAATAATATTCCACTATCGCCATTTTTCGTTATTCGCCAAAAACAGCCTGTGAAAAAAATGGCACGCTTTCCAGTAACGAAATATTTTTTGCAACGAAAACAGGGGGCCCTGTTGGTAGGCGGCAGCTCCTGTCTAAGACGTTTTGCTAATACCTGCCGCCGCAGGCTCGCTGTTAGGCTGTCATCCCCATAAGAGACCAGTGACGGGCAGGATGCCCATGTCGCTTACTGATCTCTGAATCATCCCGAAACTGCCCGTTTTGTGCCACCTGTGAGGAAGGAATCCGATGACAGTGCAGAACATCTATGAGCGTGATCTTGCCAAAACCGCCGCCAATTTCGAGACCCTGACCCCCATCAGCTTTTTGGGGCGGGCGGAGCGGGTCTATCCCGACTATCCGGCGCTGATCCACGGCTTGCTGCGCCAGAGCTGGGGCGAGACCGCCCGCCGTTGCCGCCAGTTGGCTTCGGCCCTGAGGCTTAGCGGTATCGGGGAGGGGGACACCGTCTCCATCGTTGCGCCCAATATCCCGGCGATGTTTGAAGCGCACTTCGGGGTGCCTATGAGCGGCGCCGTGCTCAACACCATCAATACCCGGCTCGATGCCGAGTCGATGGCCTTTATCTTCCAGCATGCCCAGAGCAAGGTGGTGCTGGTGGACAGGGAGTTTGGTGCCGTGGTGCGCAAGGCATTGGATCTGTTGAAGAGCCAACCGCTGGTTATCGCCATCGACGATCCCCTTTACCGGGAAGGGGCGCTTGTCAGTGAACTGACCTATGAGGCCTTTATTGCCACTGGTAACGGCGATGAACCCGGCTGGTTGCCAGAGGATGAGTGGCAGGCGATCTCCCTTAACTACACCTCCGGCACCACCGGCAACCCCAAGGGGGTGGTCTATCACCATCGCGGTGCCCACCTCAACGCCATCAACAATGTGCTCTCCTGGGAGCTGCCCAAACATCCCGTCTATCTCTGGACCTTGCCGATGTTTCACTGCAACGGCTGGTGCTTCCCCTGGACGCTGGCGGCTACCGCCGGGGTGAGCGTCTGTCTGCGTCATGTGCAGGCGTCCGCCATTTATGAGGCGCTGCACGAGCACAAGGTGAGCCATTTTTGCGCAGCGCCCATCGTGCTCAATATGCTCAACAATGCCGATCCGGCGCTCAAGCAGGGGCTGGATCACCCCATCAAGGTGATGACCGCCGGGGCTGCGCCCCCCGCCACCGTGATCGCTGGCATGGAGGCGATGGGGATAAACGTAACCCACGTTTACGGCCTCACCGAAACCTATGGCCCCTGCGTGTTGTGCGAACCGCAAAGAAGCTGGCAAGGTCAGGATGCCACGGCGCTTTCCCGCCTCAAGGCGCGGCAGGGGGTTGCGTCGCCTCTGCAGGGGGAGATGCGGGTTATCAATCCGGTCAGTGGCGAGCCGGTGGCCAAAGATGGCAAAACCATGGGAGAAATAGTGCTGCGCGGTAATGTGGTGATGAAAGGCTATCTGAAGAATCCGGCGGCCAGCGCCGAGGCGATGGCGGAGGGGTGGTTTCGCAGTGGCGATCTGGCGGTATGGCACCCGGATGGTTATGTGGAGATCAAGGACAGATCCAAGGACATCATCATCTCCGGCGGGGAGAACATCTCCAGTCTGGAGGTGGAAGATGTGCTCTATCGTCATCCCGATGTGGATGAAGCGGCGGTGATCGCCATGCCCGATGAGAAGTGGGGGGAGGTGCCCTGCGCCTTCGTGAAACTGAAAGAGGGGCGAGAGACCACCCAGGCGGAGTTGATCGCCTTTTGCCGGGAGCAGATGGCTCACTTTAAGGCCCCCAAACGCATCATCTTCACCCCGTTGCCCAAGACCTCGACCGGCAAGGTGCAAAAATTCGTGTTGCGCAAACAGCTGGGGTAGCGGTCTGTTCGTAAGGAGCCAGCACAGCCATTCATAGGAGGGAGATACAAGGGGTCTGGAGGGCTGCTGGCCCTCCCATTGTGTGGCTAGGGAGCCTTGCAGGCAACGCAGTTGCGGCCGCTCTGTTTGGCCTGATAGAGCATCTGATCGGCGCGGGCGTAGAGGCTCTCCATCAGCTCCCCCTCGCCATTTTCCACCAGTCCGGCGCTGATGGTGATAACCAGCTTATCCCCATCGGGCAAGGGCAGCGGGCTTTGCATCACCTGCAGGCGCAGCCGCTCGGCCAGAGATGCGGCGGCCGAGAGGGTGGTGTTGGGTAGCAAGATGGCAAACTCGTCACCACCGATGCGGGCCAACACATCTTCGCTGCGCAGCACCGATTGCATCACCCTGCCCAGATGCATCAGCGCGCTATCCCCAAGGGGGTGACCGAAGCGATCGTTGATGCACTTGAACTGATCCACATCCAGCACCATCAGCACCGAGGTGAGGTGGTGGCGCATGTCCAGACTGAGGTTCTTCTCGCACATCTCGAAAAAGAAACGGCGGTTGTAGAGACCGGTGAGGCCATCACGCACCGACTGCTGGTGCAGCTGCTCCTTGAGCTGGTGCAGTTCGGTAATGTCGGAGGAGATACCGATCAGGGTGGGGGTGCCATCCCCCAGCAGAAAGGGCACCTTGACCGACCAGTAATAGTGCTGATTGCCTTCGGGATCGGTCAGCATCTCTTCCCCGGCTTGCAGCTCGCCGGTTTCGAATACCCGGTTGTCCAGTCGCCACAGCTGGCAGGCGCTGGCAGCCGGGATCACCTCGTCATCGCGCCGGTTGATGATCTGCTCGGCAGGAAGGCCCAGCAGATCGGCGACCTTTTGGTTGACGTAGAGAAAGCGGTGCAGGCTGTCCTTCATATAGATATGGGCATCCACGTTGGCGAGGATGATCTCCAGCAGCTGATGCTGCTCCGCCAGCCGCGCCTCAATCAGCTTGTGTTCGGTGATATCAGTGGAGATGCCGCACAGGCCGATCAGGTTGCCATCCTTGTCATGGATGGGCTTTTTAACGGTCCAGTAGCAGCGCTTTTCCCCGGTGGATTTGAGGTAGTTGATCTCCTCCTGGGCGATGGCGAGCTGCTGCTCCAGTACCAACCGGTCGTTGCGTTGAATGGTGTCGGAGAATTCGAGATCAAAAAAGGCCCGATCATCCTGCCCCTGCAACTCGGCGAGGGTGCAGCCAAAGAGATCCAGCACCGCCTGATTGGCATAGGTGTAACGGCCCGCCAGATCCTTGGTAAACATATAGGCGTCCGTCTCGTTGAAGATGGCTTTGAGGTGATCCAGCTCATGCTGTAACTGGATAGAGAAGGGTTCATCCTTCATGGGGCTAGCCATCCTTGGGTCGCTACGATGGGTCGGTTGAACAAGACGTGCAACAGAGATCAACAGCTTTAAATAAAGCACCGAACAGGTCAGGTTTCGCGTTTATTTCCGCAAGTTCTGCGCCATGTCACACGATTGTCATCGTTGTCGAGCTCAAAGGCTATCAACCGAGTCTGTGGTTGTGCAGATCACCCTGTTCCCCCCTTTATCGGCCCGGCATTATTGGTTAGCAGCAGAGAAATTAATCGGCAATCAAATACGCCACCCCGAGCGGCAGAAAGGGCAACAAACAGGTCTTTAATCAAACTATTTTCACTGTGCCCCTGATATCATCCTCAGCAACGCAATATGGAGAGATACGAGATGGCAGTGGCACCGTTTAATTGGGATGACGAAGTTCAGTGGGACGGGCCGGGGGCCATTGCGGGTAGCGAAGAGAACTTGAGTGCCGATCGGCTGGATCGCGCCCGCTATGCTGAATTTCTGACCAACTACCTCGCCGCCGAAGGTAAGCAGCGCAACTATGTGCTTAACCTTAATGCCGAGTGGGGGGCGGGTAAAACTTGGTTTATCAAGCGCTGGTATATGGAGCTGAAAGCGCACTATCCCACCGTTTATATCGATGCTTGGCAGCAGGATTTTTCCGATGATCCCTTATTGACGGTTATTTCGTCGATTATTGAACAGCTGAAAGAAGAAGCGGGTAGCCCTCAGCTTTCCCCCTATCTATCGACCAAGTTGGCTTCATTGCTAAAAGCAACTGCGCCGATAGTAACCAAGGCTCTGTTTAAAAAAGTCTCTGGCATCAATATCGATGAAGTCCAGGAGGTCATTACGGCTGATGATGCGGGGAAGCTGGTTGAATCACTCTTTCAAGACACGCGTAAAAAGACAGAAGCAGTACAGTTGCTCAAACACGAAATACAGCAGTGGGTTGGGGCAATCATTGGCAAGAAAAAGAAACAGGCACCTGCGTTTATCCTGATTGATGAGCTGGATCGTTGTCGCCCTTCTTATGCGGTAGAGATGCTGGAAACCATCAAGCATATCTTTGATATTCAGGGTGTGGTATTTGTACTGGCAACGGATACTGAGCAATTGCAGCATGCTATAAAGGTTGTTTATGGTGATGAATTCAATGCATTTAAGTATCTGGAGCGATTTTTTACAGATCGTTACGAACTACCAAAATCGGAAATATTCAATTATATTTTTGAATTATCTAATCGTTTCGATGACTTTCCATCTATGTGCCATATTAATTATGGTATTACATCAGAACAATTTAGTGAGTTCTTAGTGTTGATAATCAAACGATTCGAATTACAACTTAGAGATACACAGAGTTTATTGAATCGCTTGGTTGCTACGTATCGTCATGCTTCTAATGATAGAAAACCAGACATATTATTAATGGCAATTCTCATTGCAAACGGCAAAAGTGTATCAATCAAGAGCGAGCATGTATTGCAGTGTTTCATTGATGCCATCGAGATGATAAAGGAACAGTTAATAAGCTTAGATAAAATAAAAATAATAATGAACACGGTAGATATGTTTGGGACAGAACTTGAATTTTTTGAATTCTCCCCTAATAGAGGGGTCAGAACGATTGATAATTTTGTGAATGAATATTCTATAACAGTTAATTTATATGAAATGATATCTGCAAGAATTGAGGTTTTGAAAAATGGTGATGGATTTGGTCAGGCTGCCAAGGAAAAGTTAATAGAATGTATTAAAAACAATTCATTACGTAATGACAAGGAACTAGGGTTGGCTTTGCTTAAGGCAAAGTTAGAGATGGAAAGTAAGGTTGATATTGTTGATTACTATAACTTACTTGTATTAGCCACGATGTTTAAATAACTATTTCATGGTTTAACTTAGGGTGGGGTACCCACCCTAAAAACATCAGTTAATACGAGTTAAATTATTTATGTGTATTATGCCGCTCATAAAGCCGCTGCACCACATCCTGTAATCCCAGCCCTTCATTTTGCAGCAGCACGGTCAGGTGGTAGAGCAGATCGGCGGATTCGTTGATGAGCTCCTCCCGATCCTTGGCCATGGCGGCCAGCGCCACTTCGACACCTTCCTCACCGACCTTCTGGGCGATGCGCTTGGTGCCTTTGCCGTAGAGGCTGGCGGTGTAGCTGGTGGCCGGATCGGCCCCTTTGCGGGCGGCCAGCACCTGTTCCAGCTCGGCCAGAAAACCGAGGGGCGGCAGCGGGTGACCATGGAAGCAGGAGGTTGTCCCTTTGTGGCAGGTGGGGCCGACGGGGTTGGCGGCAATCAGCAGAGAGTCCTGATCGCAGTCGGTGCTGATGGCCACGAGTTGGAGCACATTGCCCGAGCTTTCACCCTTGGTCCAGAGCCGCTGTTTGCTGCGGCTAAAGAAGGTGACCTGACCGGTGGTCTGGGTCTTCTCCAGCGCTTCGCGGGTCATAAAGCCCTGCATCAGCACCTCGCCGCTGGCGGCGTGCTGGACGATGACGGGGATCATACCGTCACACTTTTCCCAGTCGAGCCGCTCGGCAAGGGGGCGCGCGCTGGCGGTTGTTTGTGTGTTATCTGAGAAGTTATTCACGGATGGCGACTCCTTCGTTTTTCAGCCAGCGTTTCAATTCGGGAATGGGGATAAGGCCTTTGTGGAACACTGAGGCGGCCAGCGCCCCGTCCACGTCGGCGAGGGTGAAGGCATCGCGAAAGTGTGCCATGGCACCGGCGCCGCCGGAGGCGATCAGCGGCACCTTGCAGACGCTGCGCACCAGCTTGAGCTGGTCGAGATCATAACCCTGACGCATGCCGTCCTGATTCATCACGTTCAGCACGATTTCACCCGCGCCGCGTTTTTGCACCTCCTGCACCCAGTCGAGAGTGTGCCAGGCGGTGGTGCGGGTGCGACTCTCGTCACCGGTAAACTGTTTGACCTGATAGTGGCCCGTTTCGGCGTCGAAGTAGGAGTCAATGCCCACCACCACGCACTGCACGCCAAAGCGCTCGGCCAGTCGGCTGATCAGGGTCGGGTCGGCAAGGGCAGGGGAGTTGATGGAGACCTTGTCGGCACCAAATTCGAGGATCTGGCGGGCATCTTCCACGCTTTTAATGCCACCGGCAACGCAGAAGGGGATATCGATCACCTCCGCCACCCGGCTCACCCAGCTCTTGTCCACTACCCGGGCATCGCTGGAGGCGGTGATGTCATAGAACACCAGCTCGTCAGCGCCCTCTTCGGCGTAGCGGCGCGCCAGCTCGACAATGCCGCCCATCACCTCGTGGTTGCGAAATTGCACCCCTTTGACCACCACGCCATCTTTCACGTCGAGGCAGGGGATAATGCGTCTTGCCAGCATCAGTTGCCTCCTGTGGTATCAGCAGCGGGGGCTTGCCAGCAGGCGATGGCGTCACCCACCGAGAACTTGCCCTCCAGCAGGGCGCGGCCAAGGATGATCCCCTTGACGCCGGAGCCCTTGAGCGCCTCGATATCAGCGATGCCGCCAATGCCGCCGGAGGCCTGAAAGGCAACGCTCGGGTAGCGGGCGCAGAGATCCCGATAGAGCTCGACATTGGTGCCAGCCAGGGTGCCGTCACGGCTGATGTCGGTGCAGAGCACATGTTTGAGCCCGGCGGGGAGGAAGCGCTCGATCAGCGCTTCGATGGTCACACCGCTGTTCTCCTGCCAGCCCGCCACCGCGATATGGCGATTGCCCTGCTCATCGATATTGACGTCCAGCGCCAGCACGATCTGCTCGGGGCCATATTTCTCCATCCAGCTGGCAACCAGATCCGGGGATTTGACGGCGGTGGAGCCAATCACCACCCGGCTGGCACCGGCGGCCAGCAGATCTGCCACATCCTGCTCGGTACGCACGCCGCCGCCGACCTGCACCGGTGCTTCGGTGGCCGACAGCAGCTGGGTCAGCAGGGGCAGCTGGCGCGCCTTGGCATCCTTGGCACCGTCCAGATCCACCAGATGGAGCTGCACCGCCCCCTGGGAGACATATTCATCGAAGCGGGCCTGCGGGCTGCTGCTGTATTCGGTCTTCTGCTCGTAGTCCCCCTGATAGAGGCGAACTACCTGACCGTTGATAAGGTCAATTGCGGGAATGATCATGCTAGTCACAGCTCCAGAAAATTTTGCAGCAAACGGGCACCGGCTGCGCCTGAGCGCTCCGGGTGGAATTGGGCGCCAAAGAAGTTGCTGTGCTCTGCAACCCCACCGACGATGGCGGTAAACGGCTGGCCATAGTCGCAGGTCGCCAGCGTCGCGTCGGTCACCTCCAGCGCATAGGAGTGAACGAAATAGAAGTAGCTGCCGCTCGGGATCCCCTTGAGCAGAGGATGGGTCTCGTCATGCTCAATCTGGTTCCAGCCCATATGGGGCAGGCGCATGCTTGACTGGTGTAAGGTGCCCATCTCCATCAACCGGATCTTGCCCGGCACAATGCCAAGGCAGTCGATAAGCCGCTCTGACGAGTCATCCGTATCCATGCTCTCTTCGGAGGCTTCCGCCAGCATCTGCATGCCGAGGCAAAAGCCCAGCAGCGGCTGCTTGGCGGCGCGAATAAGGGGCACCAGCCCCCGTTCGTTGAGGTTCTTCATGGCGGCTACCGCGG
The DNA here is from genome assembly GCF_040907945.1 of Aeromonas sp. s11. Classification (NCBI taxonomy): domain Bacteria; kingdom Pseudomonadati; phylum Pseudomonadota; class Gammaproteobacteria; order Aeromonadales; family Aeromonadaceae; genus Aeromonas; species Aeromonas sp. s11. The sequence continues at coordinate 104,771 of NZ_JBFOCU010000056.1, forward strand.
TGCCGACGCCAGGCAGGATCAGCTTGTCCGCCTGCTCGATATCGGCGGCCTGGCTTGAGACCAGCGGCTGCACGCCGAGGCGCTCGAACGCCATCCTGACCGAGGCCAGATTCGCGCAGCCGGTATCGATGATGACCAGCTTCTGCTTGCTCACATCCATCACAGCACTCCCTTGCTGGAGGGAAGCTCGCTCCCTTCCACCCGAATGGCCTGACGCAGGGCGCGGCCAAAGCCTTTGAACAGCGCCTCTACCTGATGGTGGGTATTGCCGCTGCCCACCTTCATCTGCAAGGTGATGGCCATGGCGTCCGACAGCGAGCGGAAGAAGTGGGGTACCATCTCGGTGGCCATCTGGCCCACGTTGTCGCGGCCAAAGCCGCTCGGGCAGTCAAACACGAAGTAGGGGCGACCGCTCAAGTCCAGCGCTGTGCTCACCTCCTGCTCGGTCAGCGGGCGCGCATCGATCACCGCCTGTACCTCGTCCATCGCCAGCACGAAGCCGAAACGGCCGATACCGCGCTTGTTGCCAAGGGCCTGACGCAGCGCCTGACCTAGGGCCAGTCCGACGTCTTCCACCGTGTGGTGATCGTCGATATGCAGATCGCCGCTGACGTTCAGCTTGAGCTGGAAACCGGCGTGGGTGGCAATTTGATCCAGCATGTGATCAAAGAAGCCGATGCCGGTGGCGATCTGGTTGCCGCCGCTCTTGTCTAAATCCACTGCCACCTGGATGCGGGTCTCCTTGGTATAGCGCTCTACCTCGGCTACACGCCCCTTGGATAGCAGCTGATCACGGATGGCGAGCCAGTCGTGATCCTGTGGGTGGTAGCGAATGCCGCCAATGCCCATGTTCTCGGCAAGCTGCAGGTCGGTCTGGCGATCGCCAATCACGAAGGAGTTGGCAAAGTCGATGCGACCGGAGGCGAGGTACTCCTTTACCAGCCCGAGGTGGGGCTTGCGGCAGCTGCAGCCGTCGGTGGGGAAGTGCGGGCAGATCAACACCTGCTCCCACTTCACCCCTTGCGATTCAAACAGGTGCATCATCAGGTCGTGGGGGGGCTGGAAGTTCTCCAGCGGCAGGCTGGCGGTGCCCAGCCCGTCCTGATTGGTCACCATCACCAGCACGTAGCCGGCGGTCTGCAACTCGCGCAGCACCGGAATGACCATGGGCTCGAAGCGCAGCTTGGCGAGGCTATCCACCTGCTTGTCGGTCACCGGTTCTTCAATCAGGGTGCCGTCGCGGTCGATAAACAAAAACGGGGTCTTCATCGCTACATCCTTGTCTTACAAAGTGGGAGAGGGCAGATCACGCAGTACCGCCAGCACGGCATCCATCTCGCCCTGATAGCCGATGGTGACGCGAATGCTGTTATCAAGGCCGGGTTTGGTCGAGAAATCCCGCAGTATGATGCCGGCGGCCTTCATGGCGGCAAAGACGGCGGCGCCATCCACAAAGCGCACCAGCACGAAGTTGCCCTTGTCTTCGAATACTTCCTTCACGCAGGCAAGCGTTGCCAGCTCTGCCTTGAAGGCGGCTTTTTGCTTGTTGAGCTCTATTACTCGCTCGCGCATCAGCTCCAGCCCCATGGGGGAGAGGGCCTGCGCCGCGATCTGGGCGATGGGCTCGGGGATGGGATAGGGGGCGATCACCTTGGCCAGCATGGCGATCACCTCGGGGCTTGCCAGCGTAAAGCCGCAGCGGATCCCCGCCAGGGCAAAAGCCTTGGAGAGTGTGCGGGTCACCACCAGATTGGGGAAGCGGGCCAGCAGGTCCACCACGGAAGCCTCGGGGCAGAACTCGATATAGGCTTCGTCCACCACCACGATGGCGCGATCCCGGGCTTTTTCCAGCAAAGCGATGAGACCGTCACGTCCCACCAGATCCCCGGTAGGGTTGTTGGGGGAGCAGAGAAACACCAGTTTCACATCAGACAGACGGTCCGCGATGGCGGACCAGTCGGGCTGGCGGCTGGCGGTGAGCGGCTGCTCGACGATACCGACGCCGCAGGTCTCGGCGCTGATGGCGTACATGCCGTAGGTGGGCGGACAGATGAGGATCTGATCCTCACCCGCTTCGCAGAAGGTGCGAATAAGCAGCTCGATGGCCTCGTCGGCGCCGCGGCTGACCAGCACCTGATCGGGATTGACACCGGCGTAGGCGGCATAGCCGTTCACCACCTCGGCCGGTTGGCACTCGGGGTAGCGGTTGAGGCGGCTTCCCTCGATGGTGAAGGGATAGGCCTGCGGCGCCTCGTTGGCGTTGAGCCAGACGTGGCCCTTGCCGCCGATGCGGCGGGCGGATTGATAGGGGGTGAGGGCCCGCACCACGCGGCGCGCCAGATTGGCAATGCTCATGACAAATCCTTCTGCTGTGCTGTTGGTTGGGGCGCGGCGGCCAGGGCGTTCAATCTCAGCGTCACGGCATTTTTGTGGCCATCGAGCCCTTCGGCCTGAGCAATGCGCTCGACGATGGGGCCAAGGCCCTGAATGCCGCGCTCACTCAGCTCCTGCACCGTGTAGCGGCGCTGATAATCGGCGAGGCCAAGGCTGGAGCAGGTGCGGGCATAGCCATAGGTAGGCAGAGTGTGGTTGGTGCCGCTGGCGTAATCGCCGACTGACTCGGGGGTCCATGCTCCCAGAAAGATGGAACCGGCATTCTCAAGCTGGTCCAGCAGCTCGCGGGGGGCGCGGGTCTGAACGATCAGGTGCTCCGGCGCATAGGCGTTGGAGATGGCACACGCCTCGGCCAGATCGTCACAGAGGATCACCAGACTGCTGCCGAGCGCCTGGGCGGCGATATCGCGGCGGCTCAACTTGGCCAGCTGGCTCTTGATTTCCCCTGCGATGGCATCGGCCAGCAGGGGCGAGGTGGTCACCAGCACCACCTGGCTGTCGGGGCCGTGCTCGGCCTGGGAGAGCAGATCCGCTGCCACGAAGGCGGGGTTGGCGCTCTCGTCGGCAATGACCAGCACCTCGGAGGGGCCAGCTGGCATGTCGATGGCGGCGCCGCGCCAGTCGCGGGAAACCTGCCCCTTGGCTTCGGTCACGTAGGCGTTGCCCGGGCCAAAGATCTTGTCCACCTTGGGAATACTTTCTGTGCCGTAAGCCATGGCGGCGATGGCCTGGGCGCCGCCGATGGCGAACACCTTCTCGACCCCGCAGGCGCGAGCGGCAAAGAGGATCTCGTCGCTGGCGGGGGACGGGGTGCAGAGCACCACTTCACGGCAACCGGCGATAGCCGCCGGAATAGCCAGCATCATCACGGTGGAGGGGAGCGGCGCGCTACCCCCCGGTACATAGAGGCCGACCCGGCTGATGGGTTGGGTGCGCAGCTCGCACACCACCCCGGGCTGGGTCTCGACTCGCACCACCGGCTGCACTTGCGCGGCGTGGAAGGTGCGAATGTTGGCAATGGCCGCTTCTATGGCGCTTTTGATGTCGTCATCCAGTTGTGCGCAGGCAGCTTCAATCTCGGACTCGCTGACGCGCAACTGCTCACGGGGGGCGCGCTCGAAGCGCTGGCTCAGCTCGCGCAGGGCCTCGTCGCCACGGCTACGCACCGCGGCGATGATATCCCGCACCACGAGGCCGATATCGGCCTCGTCACTCAAGGCCGGGCGGGTCAGCACGTCGGCCTGCTGGGCTGGGGAGAGGGTCTTCCAGATCAGGGTCTGCATGATGTCCCTTCCTTATTCCATCATTTTTTCGATGGGCAGCACCAGAATGGAGCTGGCACCGAGGGCCTTGAGTTGCTCCATGGTCTCCCAGAACAGGGTCTCGCTGGAGACGACGTGCAGCGCCACCTGATTGGTGTCACCGGCCAGCTGCATGATGGTGGGGCGCTCGGCACCCGGCAGCAGATCGGTGATGGCATCGAGCTTGTCTTTGGGGGCGTGCAGCATGATGTATTTGCTCTCGCGGGCCTGCTGCATCCCCTGAATGCGGGGCAGCAGTTTGTCGATGAGCTTCTGCTTGGCATCGGACAAGGGGTTGGGGGCCTGTACCAGCACCGCCTTGGAGCGGTAGATCACCTCCACCTCTTTGAGGCCATTGGCTTCCAGGGTCGCACCGGTGGAGACCAGATCGCAGATGGCATCAGCCAAGCCTGCGCGGGGTGCCACTTCCACCGAGCCGCCCAGCATCACGCTCTTGAAGCCGAGCCCCTTGTCGTCAAAGAAGCGCTTGAGCAGCCCGGGGTAGGAGGTGGCGATGCGTTTGCCGGCAAGGCTCGCTGGCCCTGTGTAGTTCACATCTTCCGGCACCGCCAGCGAGAGGCGGCAGCCACCAAAGTCCAGCTGCTTGAGGGTTTTGACCTCGAAGGGCAGTCCCTGTGAGGCACGAATAAGCTGCACCTCTTCCAGCACGTTCTCGCCGATGATGCCAAGATCGACCACCCCTTCCATTACCAATCCAGGGATGTCGTCATCACGCACCCGCAGGATATCGATGGGCATGTTCTCGACATGGGCGATAAGGCGCTGCTCGCGCAGGTTGATCTTGAGGCCACAGCTCTTGAACAGGGCTTGGGAGTCCTGGCTCAGACGACCGGACTTTTGCATGGCGATACGCAGACGTTGTGTTTCCATTGCTCGATTTCCTTCTAGTCAAAAACGAAAAAACCCTCGGAAGTGGGTGCTTCCGAGGGTTTATGAATCTTGCGGTCCTTTTGGAAGTCACCAGTTAAGTGTCTTCCAGCAGTCAACCTCCTGAAAGACTAGTCGGGATGATGATGGTGGTGATGAGTCTTCAGGGTGGTGAACTTCATGTAATCAATCCTTTACAAAATAAGATGTCGTAATTGACGCCTGATTTAAACTACCTGCCTTGACAGAAAATGCAACCCGAAATTGTGATTTGATCGATTAAAGTGGCGAAAACGGTTTTCTGGTCGATAACTAGACAATAACCCCTGCAGGAGTCGCCATCATGCCCAGCCAGGACCTGTTGTTCCCCATTTTGCCCCGGGCGCCCGCTGCGCCCGGCAGCGAAGAGATCAAGCGGGAAGTGAACCAGATCAGCAAAAAGCACCAGCTGCGCAAGACCAGCACTGACAACAGTGACTCCCAGCAGCGCCAGCAGGCGTATAGCACGCCAGCCAAGCGTGATCAGCCCAAGGCGGAGGAAGGTGATCACAAGCCGGACCCCGAGCATCAGATCGATCTGTTCGTCTAGGCAGATTATCTGTCCCGCTTTTGCCGCGCTTTTGGCATAATGGCCGCTTTTGCTGCGGGACGCCCTTTTGACCATCCAGACCCTGTTCAAGCCAGATGGCCCTCTGGCCAGCCATATCGACGGTTTCAAAGCCCGCGCTCCCCAACTGGAGATGGCCGAAGCGGTCGCGCGCGCCATCAAAAGTGGTGGCCGTCTGCTGGTGGAGGCGGGGACCGGTACCGGCAAGACCTACGCCTATCTGGTGCCAGCGCTGGAGTCCGGCAAGCGGGTGGTGATCAGCACCGGCTCCAAGAACCTGCAGGAGCAGCTCTTCTATCGGGATCTTCCGACCATCACAGGGGCGCTCTCCTACACCCCGCCGGTGGCCCTGCTCAAGGGACGCAGCAACTATCTCTGCATCGAGCGGATGAACCGGCTCTTGAGCGAATCCCATCTGCAAAAGCCTGAAATCCTGAACGATCTGGTTAAGGTCAAATCCTGGTCCACTGCTACCGATAACGGCGATGTGGGGGATATTCCGGGATTGCAGGAGAACGCCGAGATCCTCGCCCACGTCACCAGTACCAACGACAACTGCCTCGGTCGCGACTGCCCCTATTACGATGACTGCCATCTGGTGGTGGCCCGACGCCGCGCCATGGATGCCCAGGTGGTGGTGATCAATCATCACCTCTTCTTCGCCGATATGGCGGTGAAAGACACCGGATTTGGCGAGTTGGTGCCGGAGGCGCAAGTCTATGTCTTTGACGAGGCACACCAGCTGCCGGAGATCGCCACCAACTACTTCGGCAAGTCGGTGGGCAGCCGAACGATTCAGGATCTGGCGCAGGATATCCAGCTGGCCTATCGGGCCGAGGCCCACGACATGGCCCAGCTCGGCAAGGCGGCGGACAGGCTTGCCATCGCCAGTCAGGATTTACGGCTCGCCTTCGGAGTGGATGGCGGTCGCGGCAATACCCGCGACATGTTGCGCCAGCCGCTTTGGGGGCAGGCCCTGGCTCGTCTCAACGATGCCATCGGGCTTTGCTACGAAGTGCTGAAACTTGCTCTCGGGCGGGGCGAGCAGCTGGATCATGCCTTCGAGCGCATCAGTGAACTGCGCACCCGCCTGGGTGAAGTGCTGGCGGTCAACCAGACCGGTTTCTCATACTGGTACGACTGCTCACGGCTTCATTTCACCCTCAATCTGACCCCGCTCTCGGTGGCCGAGCGATTCAGTGCCGAGGTGCAAAGACCGGAAGTGGCCTGGGTCTTCACCTCCGCCACCCTGACGGTGGATATGCGTTTTGACCACTTCAAGGCCGAGCTGGGGCTGGCGGGCAGCGCCGAGCTTATTCTCGACAGTCCGTTCGACTATGGCGAGCAGGCGCGGCTCTGTGTGCCCCGCTATCTGCCGGAGCCCAATGCCTTTGGCCGTGGCGAGCAGCTGGCCAATCTGATGATCCCGCTGATCAACAAGACGCCGGGGGGCTGTTTCTTCCTCTGCACCAGCCATCAGGTGATGCGTCAGGTAGCCGAGGTGCTGCGCCGGGAGATTGGCCGTACCGTCTTGTTGCAGGGGGAGGACAACAAGCAGCGGCTGCTCAAGGAGTTTGTCGAGAATGGCCGCGCCGTGCTGGTGGCGACCAGCAGTTTCTGGGAGGGGATCGACGTGCGAGGGGCGGCGTTGTCGTGTGTTATCATCGACAAGCTGCCGTTTGCCAGCCCCGATGATCCGCTGCTCAAGGCGCGGGTGGATGATTGTAAGCTCAAGGGGGGTGATCCCTTCGCCGAGCTGCAGTTGCCCAAGGCGGTGATTGCCCTCAAGCAGGGGGTGGGGCGGCTTATTCGTGATCGCAGTGATCACGGGGTGCTGGTGATCTGTGATCCACGAATGGTCAACAAACCTTACGGCGCCACCTTTATCAAGAGTCTGCCCGCCATCCCCCGTACCCGGGAGTTGGGAACGTTGGGGAGCTTTTTCGATCGCACTGAACGCGGTGAATAAGTGTGCCGCCAGCTAACAGATTTGAACAACGGGTGAGCATATCTCGCTTGCCGGTTATGTAATTGACTGATTTTATAGAGATTGGAAAGCATGAACGAGTTGAAGATCCTGGCCGTTGATACCGCCACTGAAGCCTGCTCCGCCGCCCTGCTGGTGGGTGACAAGCTGTTCTCCCGCTGGGAGGAGGCGCCACGGGATCACACCCGAAAAATCCTGCCCATGGTTCAGGCTGTGTTAGAGGATGCCAGGATAAGTTTGAGTGACCTCGATGCCATCGCGTTCGGCCGCGGCCCGGGCTCCTTTACCGGCGTGCGGATCGGCATCAGTGTGGCACAGGGGCTGGCGTTTGGTGCGGGTGTGCCGCTGATCGGCATCTCGACCCTGGCCGCCATGGCGCAAGGCGCCTATCGACTGGATGGCGCCGAGCAGGTGCTGACCGCCATCGATGCGCGGATGAACGAGGTCTATTTCGGCCGCTATGAGCTCATTGATGGCCGCATGCAGCTGGTGGGGGACGAGGTGGTGAGCGAGCCCGCGGCACTGGTTGACGTCCGTGGAAAGCTGGCGGGTCGGGTGACCTGCGTCGGCACCGGTTTTGAAACCTATGGCGAGACCCTGAGTGGTCTGGCCGATGAGCTGGCGGTGAGTCAGGTGCGCTTCCCGGCGGCAGAGGACATGCTGCCGCTGGCCCGCGCCGCCTGGCTGGCGGGGGAGGCGGTGCCGGTGGAGCAGGCGACGCCGGTCTATTTGCGTGACAAGGTAACCTGGAAAAAACTGCCGGGTCGCGAATAAGGGCAGGAGCACTGACGTCATGTCGCTCTTGCCGCTCATCAGCTGCAACACAAGCGGATGGCCCGACGGGCCACGCTTGCAACAGGAGAGTGACATGATGCGTAATACCAGAAGCGACATGCTGAAGCGCGGTATGGTGGTCGGGGCGCTGGCCCTGCTGCTCGGGGCCTGTAGCTCGGTTCCCAAGGAGCTGGCCTATGAGCCTGAAAACCAGCTGGTGGCCTATCAGCCCGCCCTTGGCGGGATGGAGGGCAAACCGGCCCGCTGGAGCGGCGTTATCTCGGCGGTGCACAACAAGGCGGATCAGAGCGTTATTGAAGTGGTCTATCTGCCGCTCAAGTCCAACGGTGTGCCGGAGCAGACCGAGCAGAGCCCGGGCCGTTTTCTGGCCATCATGAAGGGTTTTGTCGATCCGACCCTCTACGCCAAGGGGCGCAGCCTGACAGTGCTTGGCACCATAGGCCAACCGGTGGATAGCCAGATTGGCGAGCACAAGTACCGCTTCTCGGTGCTCAATGTGACGGGCAGCAAGCTGTGGCCGCCAGTCAAGGAGGTGGAGGTGCGCTACATGGACCCCTACTTCTACGACCCCTTCTATGATCCCTTCTGGCCGAGACGGCCGCTGCGTCGCTAAGGCTTGCCATGATCAAGAGCATCAAAAGCACTCTGCACGAACGTCTGCTGACCCTGGCGGATGGGCGGCGGGTAGCCCTGTTGGAGAACCACTCCGCTGAGCATGATCAACAGGGCAAACCCCTGCTGATCGCCTTGCATGGCTGGCTCGACAACAGTGCCATCTTCTTGCCGCTGGCGCCGCATCTGGGGGATTTTCACCTCATCTGTGTCGATCTGCCGGGACATGGTCACTCCGATCACAAAACCAACCCTTATGTCTTTGTCGACTGGCTGGACGATCTCTACCAGATCGTGCAGGCGGCAGGGTGGGCACGCTTCACTCTGCTCGGTCACTCCCTCGGGGCGTTGATCGCCTCGGCCTATGCCGGAGTATTTCCCGAGCAGGTGGAGCGGTTGATCATGCTGGAGGGGCTGGGGCCGCTGAGCCAACCCGATGAGGAGGTACCTGCCCAGCTGCGACGTGCGATTTTAAACCGCAGTCGCACCCGGGAGCGCAGTGCCAACGGCTTTGCCTCCATCGATGAGGCTGTCGCCGCCCGTTGCAAAGTGGCGGATATCACGCCGCAGTCGGCGCGTCTTATCTGTGAACGGCAGCTTGAAGAGCGGGCAGGGCGCTGGCACTGGCGCAGCGACCCCCGTTTGCGGGATCTGTCGCCCCTGAGAATGAGCGAAGGACAGGCTCGCGCATTGATGGCGGCTATCTGCTGTCCGGTGCTGTTGATTCAGGGGGAGCAGGGCTTTGCTGCGCTTGAAGCCCAATGGCAGGCCCGTCAGGATGCCTTCCAGCAGATCGAGCGGGTCATATTGGGTGGAAACCACCATTTTCATATGGAAAATTCGGTTGATACGGCCGTTTGTATCGTAAAGTTTTGTCAAGTTCGGTAGAATCGCCAGCTTTCAATAATTCCAGGTTTGTTTTCTCCCTCACATTTTTCTGTTGTTAATTTGCTGTTAATTGATGTTGCGCTGTGTAAATATGGGCGGCATTAGAGCATCAGCTTAAAACAACCGATTAAAATGGATGTGAACCGGGACGGAGGCAACACAGTGAGCGCACAGGTGCTAGTTATGCAGGAGAAGTTTGTGGAAAAAGTCTGGCTGAAACGTTATCCGGAAGGGGTCCCCGCCGAGATCAATCCAGACCAATACAGCTCCCTGGTCGAGATGTTCGAATCCTCGGTGACCCAGTTTGCCGATCAGCCCGCCTTCGTCAACATGGGCCAAACCATCACCTACCGCCGGCTGGAAGAGCAGTCCCGCGCCTTTGCTGCCTACCTGCAAAACGAGCTGAAGCTGGAGAAAGGGGATCGGGTTGCGGTGATGATGCCTAACCTGTTGCAATATCCCATCGCCGTGTTTGGCATCCTGCGCGCCGGCATGATTGTGGTCAACGTCAACCCGCTCTATACCCCGCGCGAGCTGGAGCATCAGCTCAAAGATTCCGGTGCCAAGGCCATCGTCATCGTCTCCAACTTCGCCCATACCCTGGAAAAAGTGGTCTACGACACCCCGATCAAGCACGTAATCCTGACCCGGATGGGGGATAACCTGGGGCTGGCCAAGGGCACCCTGGTCAACTTCGTGGTCAAGTACGTCAAGAAGCTGGTGCCGAAATACAATCTGCCCCACGCCACCACCATGCGTCAGGCCCTCTCCAAGGGGCGTTTCCTGCAGTACATCAAGCCGGAGATCACCAACGACGATCTCGCCTTCCTGCAGTACACCGGTGGCACCACCGGCCTCTCCAAAGGGGCCATGCTGACTCATCGCAACATGATTGCCAACGTCGAGCAGTGCCTCGGCGTCTATGGCCCCATGCTGGAGCGTGGCAAGGAGTTCGTGGTCACCGCATTGCCGCTCTATCACGTCTTCGCCCTGACCGTGAACTGCCTGCTGTTTATGCGTATCGGCGGTTACAACCTGCTGATCAGTAACCCGCGCGACATCCCGGGGTTTGTCAAAGAGATCAAGAAGTACCCCTTCACCTGCATTACCGGGGTCAACACCCTGTTCAATGCGCTGGTCAACAACGAAGAGTTTCAGGGGATCGCCTTTGACAAGCTCAAGCTGACCATCGGTGGCGGCATGGCGGTGCAGCGCGCGGTCGCGGAGAAGTGGAAGACGCTGACCGATACCCCGCTGCTGGAAGGCTATGGCCTGACTGAGTGTTCGCCACTGGTGAGCGTCTGCCCCTACGATCTGACTGATTACAACGGTTCCATCGGTCTGCCGGTCTGCTCTACCGAGATCCGGCTGGTGGATGACAACGGTCAGGTGATCCACGCCCTCGGCACCCCGGGCGAGATGCAGGTGCGCGGCCCGCAGGTGATGGTGGGCTACTGGCAGCGCCCCGAGGCGACTGCTGAAGTGATGCAGGATGGCTGGCTCTGTACCGGTGATATCGCGGTGTGCGACGAGCAGGGCTTCTTCAAGATCGTTGACCGCAAGAAGGACATGATCCTGGTCTCCGGTTTCAACGTCTATCCGAACGAGATCGAAGATGTCGTTGCCCTGCACCCGAAAGTGTTGGAAGTGGCCGCCGTGGGTGTGCCGCACAAGGTCTCCGGCGAGTTGGTGAAGATCTTTGTGGTCAAGAAAGATGCAAAATTGCAGGAGGACGAGATTATTGCCCACTGCCGCAAACATCTGACTGCCTATAAGGTGCCGAAACTGGTAGAATTTCGTGACGAACTTCCCAAGACCAATGTGGGCAAGATCCTGCGCCGCGTACTGCGCGACGAGGAGATTGCCAAGCAATAACCGGACTGCGGCTGCAGAATCTTCTGCAAACCAGCACCGTCGTTATGCAAAACCGTGGGTCATCCCACGGTTTTTTCTTTTTGGCCCTGATCAACCGCGCAGGCACAGATGCACTATCAACTTATCACTCAGCAAGACGAACTTGAGCAGTATCTCGCTTCTCTGGCCGACGTTCCCCTGGCTATCGATACTGAATTCGTTCGCACCCGTACCTACTACCCCCAGCTTGGCCTGTTCCAGATCTATGACGGCGAGCATCTGGCGCTGCTGGATCCGCTGACCCTGGATCTCTCCGCCCTCTGGCAGCGACTGGGCCGGGAAGGGCAGATCGCCATCCTGCACGCCTCTGGCGAAGATCTGGAGCTTATCCAGCATCAGGCGGGCCACCTGCCCAACCAGATGCATGATACCCAGCTGGCTACCGCCTTTCTCGGTTACGGCGTCTCGGTCGGCTTTGGTGCGCTGGTGAATGAATTCCTCGGGGTCGAGCTGGAAAAAGATCAGGCGCGCACCGACTGGCTGGCCCGCCCGCTTACGCCACGTCAGCTCGAATACGCGGCGGCGGATGTCTTCTACCTGATGCCGCTCTACGAGAAGGTGATGGCCAAACTGCGGGAAAGCGGCAAGTTTGCCTGGTTCGAGCAGGAGTGTCAGAACCACTCCGCCCGCAAGACCCAGGGTAGCGATCCCCGTCAGGCATATCTTGAAATCGTCAACGCCTGGCAACTGGGTCGCCGCGAGCTCGCCATCCTGCGTGAACTGGCAGCCTGGCGCCAGCAAGAGGCGGTGCGCCGCGATTTGGCTCTGAACTTCGTGGTCAAAGAGCTGCACCTGTTCAAGGTGGCAGAGCGTCGTCCTGCCTCCCTGCGGGATCTCAACGAGCTCGGCCTCTCGCCCATCGAGATCAAGATCCACGGCAAGCGGATGCTCGATATCGTCGCCAAGGCGCAGCAGAGCGATCCTGACAGCTGGCCCGAGCCCATTCGCCGGCTGGTGGACTTCCCCCAGTACAAGGCCGAGCTCAAGCGCATCAAGGCCATGGTGGAAGAGAAGGCCAAGGCGAGCAATATTCCGCCCGAGCTGATTGCCAGCAAGAAGATCATTCACCAGTACTTCACCTGGAGCTGGCGGATGAACGACGAAGAGCGGGCTCGCAGCGACAAACCGATGTTGCTGCAAGGGTGGCGTCATGAGCTGGTCGGTCACCTGCTGGCACAATAAGCCACCAGACGGTTGCACCTATAAATAAATCCTCACCCCAGGGTGGGGATTTATTATTTTCAGGGGAAATTTATGATTTAAAATGTCAGAATATCTTGCGGTCGCTTATCAAATAATTGTGGCTCAAGAACAAGAGTTCGAAATAAACGAGCTTATTTTTCGTGACTGTGTTGGCAATAAAAGTTATATATCATTAATTGTCTTGTTAAACTTGATAGTGAAAATTCTTACAAGATAAATAGAGGTAAGTCCGCTACCAATAAGACAGCAAACATGTAGATAGGGTGATGCTTCAATAATTCCATTTCGTATGGCAGATGGGCATACTATAAAAATAGTCAACAAGAAGCACATGGGGATATTGATTGTATGCTGTCTATTTATTGCATTTCTATCATCTGGCCATATGAAGAAACCATATCTATATGCCATAACTAAAAAAATGGTGATCAACAATAGGTAGTATATAACTTGAGGCAGTACATAGGTTAGTAAGCTGCTGTAACTGGCCTGAATGGGGACAAACTCAGCTCTATATATTATCTCAAATACGATATTAACGAGTAGTATTATTATCCCATGAATGATTGTTGGGCGTTTGTAATCTCTGATTCTATATCTGGCTCGTGACTTCTTCAGGAAAAAAATAAATAACAATATGGCAATAGCTAAAGCAAGATACATTTTTGTTCCCAAGTTTTGATGGTCAGAGACAAATCATGGTGAATAATAAAGACTCGCTTGTACCTATAGCAATGAGCACTTCAGAAAAAAGGAAAAGGCAGCGGCTAATACCGCTGCCTTTTTTGATTACCAGATAGGCTGGGTCAGGTAGGGGTTGCTCACCTTCTCGCGACCTAAGGTGGAGCTGGGGCCGTGGCCCGGGATAAAGACGATTTCGTCCCCCAGCGGCAGCAGGGTCTCGGTGATCGACTTGATCAGCGTACCGTGATCGCCACGGGGGAAGTCGGTGCGGCCGATGCTGCCGGCAAACAGCACGTCACCAACCCAGGCGAGTTTTTCGGCCTGGTTCAGCAGCACGATATGACCCGGGGTGTGGCCTGGGCAGAAGTAGACATCCAGCTCGCACTGGCCAACCAGCACCTTGTCACCCTGCTCCAGCCAGCGATCCGGCGTGAAGGCGGGGGTATGGGCGAAGCCGAACATCTGGCTCTGCTGGGGCAGCATGTCGAGCCAGAAGGCGTCCTCCTTGTGGGGACCGGTAATGGCGACGCCGGTTTTTTCCCGCAGCTCGGCGGCAGCACCGACGTGATCCAGATGACCGTGGGTCAGCAGGATGTGGGTCAGGGTCAGGCCGCGTTTGGCGATGGCTGCCAGCAGTTTGTCCGCTTCGCCGCCCGGATCGATCAGGGCCGCCTGATGGGTCTCGTCACACCAGATGAGGGAGCAGTTCTGGGCGAACTGGGTGACCGGGATCACCTCGAATTTCAACATGTGAGGTCCTATAGATGAGTTAGTTGTGATCGCTAGGTAAGGAAAGAAAAACTCCAGCAGCTATAACGGCACAAAAAGCAACTTTAATCAGAAAAATGAAACTTACAGTAGGACAGAAAAGCCATATCGTGAGTGGTAATGTAGCAATGACAATGAGCACAAATGCTCTTACACCATCAGTGATAAAAGGCAATCTTAGTACGGCCTGCATTATTCCTGCTGAGCATACAGAGGCCATGCCAAGAACAATCAGAGTTAGAAAACCTAATTCAGGGAAAATGATTAGCATGGCAAGAGGAAATATTGCATGGAGAATTAAAAGGCATAGCTGAACGCTCTTTGTCATACAAGCATTTCTCCTCAATCTACATTCTGCATGCTATTCATCTTCCGAATCTTTAGGTTTTACTCTGCTGCTCGGCGAAATAGTCGAGACAGGCCTGCTTGTCACCGCGAAACACGATGCGCTCCTGCTTGTTGCCAAGCTGATAGAGATACATGGGGTCGTAGTAGCGGGTCAGCAGCAACGTGATCCAGGCCAGATGCAGCGCGGTATCGCCGCTCTTTTCCTGCTCGGTGAGGGCGGTCTGCATCAGGGCATCCAGCTCACGGTGGGCCTGATCGCCGAGGCGGCGCTTTAGACGGGCCAACGCATCGGTGAGATAGGCAGCAAACAGCGGCCAACCGGCTTCCTGGCCATACATGGCTTGATAGCGCAGCCAGAGATCGTGCACGTAATCTTCACGGATCTGCTCGGCGCGATCGATCTGCGGTACATCTACCACCACCAGCGGTGCCTGACTCATGGCCTCATGGAGGGAGAGGGGCAGGCAGCAGCGGCCAATCAGGCGGCTCTCGTCCTCGACCACGAAGGCATGCTCGCCCTGATGGCGGCGCTTGAGCAGTTCGATGGCCATGTTGTTTTCAAAGTTGATGTTGCTGGGCTGGCCGCCGGGCAGCTGACCAAACGACGAGCCCCTGTGATGGGCGTGTCCTTCCAGATCGAGCGCTTGGGCCACGTGGTCCAGCATATGGGTCTTGCCGGAGCCGGTCATGCCGGTCAGCACAGTCCAGCGGCACTCGGCAGAGGCCTTGTCCTGGGTGTCGATCAGGAAACGGCGCAGCTCCTTGTAGCCACCGGCGACGCGGGGGCGAGTCACCCCCGCTTCAGCCAGCCACTGTTGTACGGTTTGCGAGCGCAGGCCGCCGCGAAAGCAGTAGAGCAGGGCATCGGGCTGCTTGCGCAACTGCGCCAGCCAGCCTTCGATACGTTCGGCACGCACTGCTCCCCCCACCAGCTTGTGTCCAAGCTCAATGGCGGCGGCCTGACCCTGCTTCTTGAAGCAGGTCCCCACCTGGGCGCGCTCATCGTCTGTCATCAAGGGCAGGCTGGTCGAGCAGGGGAAGGCCCCCTCCTTGAACTCGATGGGGGCGCGCACATCAATCAACGGCACATCGCCTAAAAAAATCTGGGCGTAGTCCGTGGCCAGTGGCAATTCACTCATTGGACAATCTCGATAAAGCGGGAGCCCTCAAGGGGCTTGATCTGACCGATGGGCGAGAGTTCTAGCCCAGCTTCGCGCGCGATGGCGAGCAGCTCGGCTTCGCTCTCTTTACCCACGGCAACCAGCAGGCCGCCGCTGGTTTGCGGATCGCACATGATGTTGCGGGTGCGATCGTCCATGGCATCCAGCTTGTGGCCGTAGGAGTCGTGGTTGCGCAGGGTACCGCCCGGTACGCAGCCCTCGGCGAGGTAGTAATCCACCTCATCCAGCAGCGGCAGCGCCTTGAAGTCGAGGCGGGCGCTGACATTGGATCCTTCGCACATCTCCAGCAGATGGCCAGCCAGACCAAAACCGGTGACGTCGGTCATGGCGTGCACACCCGGCAGCTCGGCAAAGCGTTGACCAATCTTGTTGAGGGTGCACATGGCGTTGGGGGCCAGCTGCTCGTGTTCGGGCTTGAGCTTGCCCTTCTTCTGGGCGGTGGTGAGGATACCGATACCAAGGGGCTTGGTCAGATAGAGGGTGTCACCCACCTTGGCGGTGTCGTTCTGCTTGATGGCGTCAAGTGGCACGATACCGGTGACCGCGAGGCCGAAGATGGGCTCGGGGGCATCGATACTATGGCCACCGGCCAGCGAAATCCCCGCTTCATGGCACACCTGACGGCCGCCGTCGATCACCTGCTGGGCCACTTCGGCGGGCAGGGTATTGATGGGCCAGCCGAGGATGGCGATGGCGACGATGGGCTTGCCGCCCATGGCGTAGATATCGCTGATGGCGTTGGTGGCGGCAATGCGGCCAAAGGTGAAGGGGTCATCGACGATGGGCATGAAGAAGTCGGTGGTGGAGACAATGCCCTGACCGTTGCCGATATCGACCACGGCCGCGTCATCCTTGCTGCTGTTGCCAACGATCAGGGTCGGGTCGTTGAAGCCCGGGATCTGGCTCTTGAGGATGGTGTCGAGTACCTTGGGAGAAATTTTGCAGCCGCAGCCAGCGCCGTGGCTGTATTGGGTCAGACGAATGGAAGACATACTTACCCCTTTTATTTGCAAACAGAGCAGAGGCTCTGTGGAGCCGTCTTGGTCAATGGGCGGCCTTGTAGAAAGGAAGACAAGAAGCCGCAAATATGGGTGGCCTCGGTGCCAACAGGGGCAGCGATGACTGGCAGTTATGAAAGACCGCCAGGCCGGACGGGGAAGAAAAGGGCGACAAGGTGCGCCAGCGCAGCCCCGCCAAGGGCCACAGGACGGGGCATTATGCCACATTTGCCCCTTGGGGTTCGAACAGGAATTCACATAAACAGCAGGGAATTGCCCGCACTTGCCTGTCATCGGTCTGGATCCGGCGCTGGCTGATTGATTGCAGTACAGATGCAACAAAGAGAACGTCAAAGTGCAACAGCGCGTGCAACCACAACCCCGCGGAGGAGAGCTTAGTGACCACCACATTTTTGGTTAACCACCCCATCACCACGGCACAGTTTGCGGAGTTGTTGGCGCAGACCTCGCTGGGGGCGAGACGGCCGCTGGACCATCCGGCCACCCTGCAGGGCATGCTGGATAACGCCAATTTGCTGATCACCGCCTGGCAGGGCGAGACCCTGGTCGGGGTGGCCCGCTCGGTGACCGATTTTCATTTTTGCTGCTACCTCTCGGATTTGGCGGTGGCCGAGTCGGTGCAGGGGCAGGGGATTGGCAAAGCCCTTATTCGCGAGACGTTTTTGCAATTGCAGCCCGGCTGCAAGCTGATCCTGCTGGCCGCACCGCAGGCGGTGGCGTACTACCCCAAGCTCGGATTTAGCCAGCACCCGAGCGCCTGGGTGATGAGCAGTCTGGATGAACTGGTACTGGATGAGTTGGCATAAAACCGTCAACTCATCCAGATAGGGCGAGATTAGCTTATCCGGCCCGCTCCAGCGCCGGTTGCCGTGACTTGCCCCAGCGGCGCAGGCGCCGTTGTAGTGGCCGCTCCAGCAGGTTGTAGCTCAGCGCCGAGAGCCCGATCAGCACCGCCAGCATCAGCAAGGTTGCCACAGCCCAAAGCAGCGGGTTGGTCTGGCTATACCACCACTCGGTGAGCCCCGGCGCCAGATAATGAATGAGCTCGCAGCCGGTGAGCAGTACCAGCGCGTGGAGCAGGTAGATGGAGTAGGAGAGATCCCCCAGCCAGTTGGTGAAGCGGTTATCCAAAAGGTGCAGCAGCGGGCTCTGGCGCTCCCCCTGGGCGGCGGCAATCCAGATCAGCAGCACGTAGGAGCTGAGCAGCAGCAGGGTCAGCTGGGGCGTCATGGCGAACTGCATCAACGCGAAGGGCAGCACAAAGGCGATCAAGAGCGGCAGATCATGCTTCATCATGGGCGAGCCTTTCGCGGCCTTCACCCTCGGCAGCAGCCAGAGGCCGAGCACAAATTCACTCACCCCGCGCCCCACTGCAAGCGCGCCGCTGGTGACATCCAGGGTGCCGCGACTGTGCACGATAAAGGCCAGCACCGTCAGCGCCAGCAGGGGGGCGAGATGGCTCCAGCGACTGCGGGTCACCGCCAGCGGAATCAACAGCGGGAATAGCAGGTAGCTAATCCACTCTACGCTCAGGGACCAGGCGGCGAAGTTCCAGGTCAACCCGTGATCGGTTACCACCTGCAGCAGCAGTAAGGCGCTTGGCAGCGCCTCGGCCGGGGTGAAGGGGGAACCGAAAGGCGGCATCCCTTCCCACTCCCACATTTTGAACAAGGGGCCGGCGTAGAAGCCCACCCCGTGTTGCGCCTTGTAAAGCTCCCAACCAACCAGCAATAGCAGGGTTACAAGATAGAGGGGGTAGACGCGGGTCAGCCGTAGCCAGAGAAAGCGGCCATAGCTCACGGTGCGGGGCGTGCGGGTGAAGGCCTCCCCATAGACATGTGCCAGCACCACGCCGCTCAAAATAAAGAACAGATCGACCCAGAGGTAGCCGTTCTCGATGAGTTGGGTGTGGCCTGCGATCGGCTCCATCCACTGGGGAAAGAGCAATAATCGGGCATGGAACAGCACCACCATCAGGGCAGCGATGCCCCGCAGCGGCGTTAACAGCGGCAATGATTGATTCATATCGGGATCCCTTGTGATGTTCAGCTTGGCCTGACATCTATTTTGTTGTTGTACCGCCCATCAATCCTGACGGGACGGTTGCCCCGGCTCGGCTGCCGCAGGCGGGATCACACTACGGAAAAGAGAGTCATACGGGTGTGATTTGAATCATAAATGCGCAGTTATTGTGCAAAAAAATTTAAACAGATAAAGACGTGGGACGCAGGCAGGGAAAGAGGAGGAGAGAGAACACCCATAAAGCAGAGAGGGGGAATCGGAGCGAGCGTCAGGCTCAGGCACCATACGATGCAAAGCAATCAGGCCCACAAGGGGCCTGATTGATCACAAGGGGAGGGGGTAGCCGATCAGCGGGCGCGTACCACCAGTCCCTTGAGGTAGAAGCCTTCCGGATAGGCGGTACCGATGGGGTGATCAGACGCCTGGGAGAGCAGCTCCAGGATCTGGGCATCGCGACCGGCATCGAGCGCCGCATCGGCGACGATCTTCTGGAACAGGCTCTGCTCCATCAGGCCGGAGCAGGAGTAGGTCAATAGCACGCCACCCGGCGCCAGCAGCTGGAACGCCAGCATGTTGATGTCCTTGTAGCCGCGGCAGGCACCCAGCAGCTGGGCCTTGCTCTCGGCAAACTTGGGCGGATCCAGCACGATGACATCGAACTTCTCGCCCTTCTCGCGATATTCACGCAGCAGCTTGAAGACGTCGTGACGGACAAACTGGGTGTTGCTGGTATCCAGCCCGTTCAGCTCGGCATTCTGGCGGGCGATATCCAGCGCATTCTGGGATAGATCGACGTTGACCACTTCCTTGGCGCCGCCCTTGAGGGCATAAACGCCAAAACCGCCGGTGTAGCAGAAGCAGTTGAGCACCCGCTTGCCTTCGGTGTACTTGGCGGCAGCCTGACGGTTATCCCGCTGATCCAGATAGAAGCCGGTTTTATGGCCGTTGCGAATATCCACCAGGATCTTGACGCCACCGTTCTCCTCGATGACCACCGGCTCGTTCGGGGTCTCGCCATAGATAACGCCGGTGCGCTCTTTTAGCCCTTCCTTCTTGCGCACTGCCACGTCGGAGCGCTCATAGATGCTGCATTCTGGGTAGAGGGTACGCAGTGCTTGCGTTATCAGCTCACGCTGGAATTCGGCACCGGCAGAGAGGATCTGGCACACCAGAAAATCGGCATAACGGTCGATGGTCAGACCCGGCAGGCCATCGGATTCGGCGGCGCAGAGGCGATAGCCGGTGAGCCCCTGACGTTTGATCAGCGGATCGCGGGACTCCTGCGCATATTTGAGGCGACGGATAAAGAAGTCGAGGTCAACGGTCTCATCCTTGTCGAAGGTCCAGACTCGGGCACGGATCTGGGAGCTGCCTGACCAGGCGCCACGGGCGAGCCACTTGCCATCGTTGGCATAGATCTCGACGGTATCGCCGTCAATGGGGTTGCCCTGAACCCGCTCAATCCCCTTGGAGAAGATCCAGGGGTGGCGACGCAGCAGGGATTTTTCGCGGCCTTTGACGAGATAGATGGAAGCGCTCATGGATGTTTGCCGATGGTAGAAAGAAAAGGGGCCACATTCTATGTGGCCCGCAGGTAAAACTCAAACAACCCTGTGTAATGGATGGGGTTGCCCTGATCTGACACCTCATATGGTCATAGCTTAATCCCCTTGAGTGCCTGGGTCAGCTCGCTGGCGGTGGCTTTAAGTCCCTGCGTACCGGCTACCGAGGCGCTGGCAGACTCTTCCACCTGGGCCGCTTCATGGCGTACCTGATCCAGATTGTGGGTGATCTCGGCGGCGACCGAGCTCTGCTCCTCGCTGGAGGTGGCGATCTGGGTGCTCATCTCCAGCACCGCATCGCTGTGGTTGCTCAGTTTTTCGATATCTAGCCCCACTTCGCTGATGAGCTGCTGGCTGCTGGCGGCACGCCCCACGGTTTTCTCCATGATCTCGTTCAGTGCGCCGGTACCGGTCTGCAGCTCTTCGATCATCTGCTGGATCTCCACCGTAGCCTGCTGGGTACGGCTGGCGAGAGTACGCACTTCATCCGCCACCACTGCAAAGCCGCGACCCTGCTCACCGGCACGGGCCGCTTCGATGGCGGCGTTGAGGGCCAGCAGATTGGTCTGCTGGGAGATGGCGTTGATGACGTTGACCACTTCGTTGATCCGGTTGGCGTTGTGGGTGAGCCGCTCGACCGCGCCGGAGGCGTTGCCAATCTCGTCGGCCAGGGTACGGATCGCCTCTATGGTACGAGCTACCCGGTTGGCGCCATTGGCCGCCTCTTCGCTCGACTGGCGGGTCTGCTGCAGGGTGTCGTTGGCATTGCGCGCTACTTCGCGAATGGCGGCTGACATCTGCTCCATGGCGGTGGCCAGCGAATCCATGTGCTGGCGCTGGGAACGCGCCATGCTCTCGCCTTCGCGGGCATGGTCACGAAACTCGTCGGCGGCCATGGTCAGCGCTTCGGCAGACTCCTCCACCAGTTTGACGATCTGGTGCTGGCGGTCGGTAAAGCGGTCGATGCTGCCCGCCAGGGTTGAGAACTCATCCCGCACCGGGATGAAGTTGAGTCGGAAGGTGAGATCCCCATCCGCCACGGTTTGCAACGCCTTGTTGGTGGAGTAGAGCGCACCGGAGACAAAGGTCATCATGTAGTGGATCACCAGCGCCATCAGGGCGGCCAGCGCGCCGATGAGGAGCAGGGTCGAGCCCTGACCCTCCCACATGGAGAGGTTGCCGGTGTCGAGATCACCGGTGACATAGCCCGCCTGACCCGCTGGCGCGGTAAAGAGGTAGTGCTCTCCTTGTTGCTGCAACCCGCTGCTGCCTTGCCGGGTCAGACGCAGATCAGCAGGCAACACCAGAGTGGGCTGCTGGCTGACCAGCTGCGCTGTGGTCTCAACCCGTTGCTGCAACTGCGCTACCCGCAGGGAGATCTCCTGCTGATGGCTGGCCGCCAGCATATACCAGCTGAGAAAGGCGATGATGAAGAGAGGTAACCAGAACGCGATATGGAATTTTTCACTGATGGTGAGGTGAATGAGATAGCGGTCAACCCACCGGAATTTAACTTCTTTCATAATGGAGCTGCATCCTGCAGAGATAGAGTGTCGGGCACATTATCGTCTCGGGAATTTTTTTCTTAAGCGGAAGGTGTGAGAAATGGGAGAGCAATCGTTTGTCATTCGGGTGTGGGGGCAGGTGCAGGGGGTGGGATTTCGCTATTTCACCCGCGAGCGGGCGCTGCAATTGGGTTTGCGGGGCCATGCCTACAACCTGGAGGATGGCTCGGTGGAGATCCTCATCAGTGGCCCCGCACAGGGGGTGCAGATGATGTTGGGGTGGCTGGAGCATGGCCCGCGCACCGCCCGGGTGACCCGGATGGAGTATGAAGAGGCGCTGCCGCCCACCGGCCAGGGCTTTCACACCAACTGAAGGGGCGGGGACGAGATGGACGCTGACAAGGAAAGTCTGTTGCTGACTCAGGCAACAAGCTGGGTCGCCCGTTATCAGGAGGCGGCACGGGCGGTGCGCAAAGAGGCCAGCGAACCGGCCGTACATGGCTACCGTATCGCGGCGCGCCGCTTGCTGGCGCTGCTCGCCCTGTGGCGGCCACTCACCTATCATCCCGAGCTGGAGCGGCGTCTGCTGCGCTCGGTCGGGCGGCTCTCGGCACTGCGGGATGCTCAGGTCTATGCCGAGCGTTTTGGCAAGCCGCCTGCCAGCACGGGTAATACCCACAAATCGGCCTGTCGCGTGCCCCTGTTGCCGCGGCGACTGGCCCGCTGGCTTGCGGCGGTGGCGCAGGTGCAGGATGCGCGGGCATTGGCGTTCCTCTATCAGCAGCATCTGGCCCTGCGCCTTGATGAGGCGCAGAGCGCTCTCGATGAACCTATACCCTGCGTTGGGAAATCAGTCAGCTTCTGTCAGCAACGGTTGCGCCGCTGGCATCGGCTGCGCCTCGAGATCAAACAGGCCCGTTATGGCGTGGAACTGTTGCTGGATCTGGGGAGTGGAGATCCCGGCTGGTTGAGCACCCTGACTCACTGGCAGGAGCGACTCGGCCAGTTGCAGGATTGGCGACAATGGCGGCGGAGGTTGCGAGCAGAGCAGGGGAACACCCAGAAGCAGACGAAACTGCGGCAGCAGTTGAAGGGGAAGATCACCACCCGTTTGCGTCAACTGGACTGCCAGCAGGCGGAGCTGGTGGCGCTCAAACTGGCGATGCAGGCAGGCCACAACATGAATGACATGCCAAGTCGGCTGGTCAGGTATTCAGAACAAAATGTATCGCCCGCGAATCCCTGTTGTGGATAGCTCCGAGACCGCAATCTGCGAAAGTCATCCGCGACCAGCATCTACAAAAACTATCCAGGTCAAACAGGTGAGACAAAAAAGAGAGGCCGTTTGGCCTCTCTTCTCTATCTGGTTGTGGTCGCAGTCAGCGATACGCTTACTTGACGCGCATACCCGGCTGGGCGCCTTCCTGCGGCTCCAGGATCCAGAGATCCTTGCCGCCCGGGCCTGCAGCCAGCACCATGCCTTCGGACATGCCGAAACGCATCTTGCGCGGCGCCAGGTTGGCCACCATCACGGTCAGCTTGCCTTCCAGATCTTCCGGGTTGTAGGCGGACTTGATACCGGCAAACACCTGACGGGTTTCGCCGCCGATATCCAGTTGCAGCTTGAGCAGCTTCTCGGCTTCCGGTACCGCTTCGGCCTTCTTGATCAGCGCTACGCGCAGGTCAATCTTGGCAAAGTCGTCATAGGTGATGGTTTCGCTGATGGGGTCATCAGCCAGCGGACCGGTCACTTTCGGTGCCTGCTCCTTGGCCAGGTCTTCCTTGGATGCCTCGATCATGGCTTCAATCTTCGCAGGTTCGATGCGGGAGAAGAGGGCCTTGAACGGCTCAACGGTGTGATCGACCAGCGGCATTTCGATGCCATCCCAGCTGAGGGTTTCAGCCAGGAAGGCTTCGGCACGCTCGGCCAGCAGCGGCATGACGGGCTTGAGGTAGGCCATCAGCACACGGAACAGGTTGATGCCGACGGAGCAAACAGCTTGCAGCTCGGCATCAGCGCCTTCCTGCTTGGCGATAACCCAGGGCGCCTTGTCGTCCACGTAGCGGTTGGCCTTGTCGGCCAGCGCCATGATTTCGCGGATGGCGCGGCTGAACTCGCGGCTCTCATAGGCTTCCGCAATAGCGGTACGGGCGTTGGCGAATTCGGCGTAGAGTTCGGGCTCGGCGCAAGTGGCAGCCAGCTTGCCGCCAAAACGCTTGGCAATAAAACCGGCGTTGCGGGAGGCGAGGTTGACCAGCTTGTTGACCACGTCGGCGTTGACGCGCTGCACGAAATCTTCGAGGTTCAGGTCCAGATCATCGATGCGGCTGTTGAGCTTGGCGGCGTAGTAGTAACGCAGGCATTCCGGATCCAAGTGGTTCAGGTAGGTAGATGCCTTGATAAAGGTGCCCTTGGATTTGGACATCTTGGCGCCGTTGACGGTCACATAGCCGTGTACGTTGACCTTGGTCGGCTTGCGGAAGTTGGCACCTTCCAGCATGGACGGCCAGAACAGGCAGTGGAAGTAGGCGATGTCCTTGCCGATGAAGTGGTAGAGCTCGGCGTCGGAGTCCGCTTTCCAGTAGCTGTCAAAGTCGATGTCGCCACGTTTGTTGCACAGGTTCTTGAAAGAGGCCATGTAACCGATGGGAGCATCCAGCCAGACGTAGAAATACTTGCCCGGGGCGCCGGGGATTTCGAACCCGAAGTAGGGGGCATCACGGGTGATGTCCCACTGCTGCAAGCCGCTTTCGAACCACTCCTGCATCTTGTTGGCCATCTCTTCCTGAATGGCGCCGGAGCCGCGCACCCACTCAGAGAGCCATTTTTCAAACTGCGGCAGGTCGAAGAAGAAGTGCTCGGAGTCCTTCATCACCGGAGTGGCACCGGAGACGGCAGATTTCGGATCGATCAGCTCGGTCGGGCTGTAGGTGGCGCCGCAGCTGTCGCAGTTGTCGCCATACTGCTCCGGAGACTTGCACTTGGGGCAGGTTCCCTTGACGAAACGGTCCGGCAGGAACATCGATTTTTCCGGATCGAACAGCTGGGAGATGGTGCGGCTCTTGATAAAACCACCATTTTTCAGGCGGCCATAGATCAGCTCCGCCAGCTCGCGGTTCTCGTCGCTGTGGGTAGAGTGATAGTTGTCAAAGCTGATGTTGAACCCGGCGAAATCGGCTTGGTGCTCCTTGGAGACAGCGGCAATCATCTCTTCCGGGGTGATCCCCATCTGCTGTGCCTTGAGCATGATCGGGGTGCCGTGGGCATCATCGGCACAGATGAAGTGCACCTGATGACCGCGCATTCGCTGATAACGAACCCAGATATCGGCCTGGATATGTTCCAGCATGTGGCCAAGATGGATGGAGCCATTGGCATAGGGGAGGGCGCAGGTTACCAGCATTTTACGAGGATCAGTTGCCATATTACGTTCTTGATGTGCTTGTTGGGATGATAGAGTGCCGTGCATGTTACCCGAATTGGGGGTAGCCTGCCTAGGGTTGTGGCTGTGCCAACCTTGGCAGCACCTGCTGTTACGATGGCAGGCAAGCCACTGATTTGTGTGCGGTAACCGTTCACCTCAAGATAATGACAAGATAATGAGGAGTTAATGGTGATTGATTCAGTAAAACAGATCCTCGCCGAATTTAAGCCAGCAGGCTGGTACAAGGATCTGGTGGATGCCGGATTCGTTCGCGAGATCATCAATCAGGGTCAGGGGCTTACTATCCGGCTGGTCTTGCCGTTTGCCGGTCTCTCGCTGCTCGATCAGCTCAAAGAGAACTACGATGCCAGACTGCGTAGCGCCACCGGTGCCTCCCGTATCGACTGGGCACTGGAGATTGACGTCGCCAGCATGCCAAGGGCGCAGGGCCTCAATGCCGTGCAGGGCATTCGCAACATCATCGTGGTTGCTTCCGGCAAGGGGGGGGTGGGCAAATCCACCACCGCGGTCAATCTTGCGCTGGCGCTGCAAAAAGAGGGGGCGCGGGTCGCCATTCTCGATGCCGATATCTATGGCCCTTCCATTCCCACCATGATGGGCACCCTCAAAGAGCGCCCGGTCAGCCATGACGGCAAGCTGATGGAGCCGGTGATGGCCTGTGGCCTCAAGAGCAACAGCATCGGCTATCTGGTCTCCGAGCAGGATGCCACCATCTGGCGAGGCCCGATGGCGAGCAAGGCGTTGGCGCAGATCCTCCATGAGACACGCTGGGGCGAGGTGGATTATCTGGTGGTGGACATGCCGCCGGGCACTGGCGATATCCAGCTCACTATGGCTCAGCAGGTGCCCACCTCGGCGGCGGTGATCGTCACAACCCCGCAGGATGTGGCGCTGGCCGATGCCCGCAAGGGGATCGCCATGTTCAACAAGGTCAATGTGCCGGTGCTCGGTATTATCGAGAACATGAGCTACCACGTCTGCAGCGCCTGTGGTCATCATGAGCCGCTGTTTGGTACCGGTGGCGGCCAGAAGATGGCAGAGCAGTATCAAGTGGCACTGCTTGGCCAGTTGCCGCTGCACATCGACATCCGCCAGCACATGGATGATGGCTGCCCGACGGTGTTCGGCGCACCGGAAGGGAGCCTGGCTCAGGCCTATTTGAAGCTGGCGCGTAGGGTAGGGGCTGAACTCTTTTTCAGCGCAAAACCGATTGCGACCCCCCTCTATGCCATGGCGCTGGATGAATAATCGGCGGTCGGTCACTTGAAAGGGAATTGAGGGTGGGCATGACCCACCCTTTTTTATATAATGGATCGGTTTAAACCATCCCCACTGCTCTTCTCTTTTAGGTATTTGTCATGTCTGATACTCAACATTCGTGTGTGATCATCGGTATTGCGGGCGCATCTGCGTCTGGCAAAAGTCTTATAGCCCAGACCATTTATGAAGAGCTGGTGGCCGAACTGGGCGCAGGTCAGATTGGTGTGATCACCGAAGATTGCTACTACCGTGATCAGACCCACCTGACCATGGAAGAGCGGGTAAAAACCAACTATGACCACCCTAACGCGCTGGATCACGACCTGCTGGTACAGCACCTGAGCCAGCTGGTCAAAGGTGACGCGGTTGCCATTCCCCAGTACTCCTACACCGAACACACCCGGATGAGCGAAGTGACCCCGTTTGCGCCGCGCCGGGTGATCATTCTGGAAGGGATCCTGTTGCTGACCGACAGCCGTCTGCGGGATCTGATGGATGCCTCCATCTTTATGGATACCCCGCTCGACATCTGCCTGCTTCGCCGTCTGGTGCGTGATGTGCAGGAGCGTGGCCGTACCATGGACTCCGTGCTCAAGCAGTATCAGAAGACGGTACGTCCGATGTTCCTGCAGTTTATCGAGCCGTCCAAACAGTATGCCGATGTGATCGTGCCCCGTGGTGGCAAGAACCGCATCGCCATCGACATGCTCAAGGCGCGTATTCGCCACATGTTGATTGGTTAAGATGAAACAAGCCGGGTGATGCCCGGCTTTTTTAAAAGCACAATTTGTCAGGAGAGTCGCCCAATGCGTCTGTGTGATACCGATATTGAACGCCATCTGGATGAAGGCAAGATCGTCATTGAGCCACGGCCCGGGGTAGAGCGGATCAGTGGTGTCAGTGTCGATGTGCTGCTGGGTAACGAGTTTCGGGTGTTTCGCGATCATACCGCTCCCTATATCGACCTGAGTGGCCCGAGCAGCGAGATGGCCGATGCCATCGATCGGGTGATGAGTGACGAGATCCATATCCCCGATGGCGAAGCCTTCTATCTGCACCCGGGTCAGTTGGCGCTGGCGGTGACCTACGAATCCGTTACTCTGCCTGCCGATATCGTTGGCTGGCTGGATGGCCGCTCTTCACTGGCGCGCCTGGGTTTGATGGTGCACGTGACGGCGCACCGCATCGATCCGGGTTGGTCCGGTCGCATCGTGCTGGAGTTCTACAACGGCGGCAAACTGCCGCTGGCACTGCGCCCCAAGATGAAGATCGGCGCCTTGAACTTCGAGATGCTCTCCGGCGTCGCGGCCCGCCCCTACAACAAGCGGGAAAATGCCAAGTACAAGAGCCAACAGGGCGCCGTTGCCAGTCGCATCAATCAGGACTGATAACTGGCAACACGGCAACGATTCAAGGGAGCACAAGGTGCTCCTTTTTTGCATCTGGAATCAAACGGATATGGGATTGATGGTGCTGGTCGGATGAGATTGGCGGGGCAGGGATGTTTTATCACCACTTTTGCCCGTTTTTCTGTCATAAAAACGTCATAAAAATGAAATTATTGGCTTAATTGTCAGCTATTTTTGCCCTTTCCCGCAATCATTAGCGGCTTTAATTAATCGATGGCAAGCCGCATGAAGACTGGCTCTAGGATATTTTTTTCCAAAAAGCTCTTTTTTTTTATGGCTGAAATATTTCAATGGTGGCTATGGTGTTGGCCGCCATCTGGCATAATCCGCCGCAACTCATAAACAGGCTTTTTTTTATGTTTGAAATGTTTAGTGGTTTGGGTTTGTGGTGGTCAATCGGTTTGGTATTGGCCGTTTTTTTTGTGCTTGCCTATGAATTTATCAACGGCTTTCACGATACCGCCAACGCGGTAGCAACGGTTATCTATACCAAGGCGATGCCAGCTCACCTGGCGGTCGTTGCATCGGGGATCTTCAACTTTTTTGGCGTCATGTTCGGCGGTCTGGGTGTGGCCTATGCCATTGTCCATCTGCTGCCCATCGACCTGCTGCTTGGGATGGACTCCACCCAAGGGTTGATCATGGTCTTCTCCTTGCTGTTTTCCGCCATCGTGTGGAACCTGGGCACCTGGTTCTTCGGGATCCCGGCCTCCAGTTCACATACCTTGATCGGTTCCATTCTGGGGGTCGGCGGCGCCTATGCCTGGATCACCCATAAACCGGTGACAGAAGGGATTAACGTGGGCAAAGCAATCGACATCATGCTTTCCCTCATCATCTCTCCCACCATCGGCTTCATCATCGCGGCGCTGCTGCTGCTGGCGATGAAGCGCATCTGGACCAGCAACAAGATCCACAAAACGCCGGAAGAGCGTCAGCTGGTGGATGGCAAGAAGCACCCGCCATTCTGGGCGCGTCTGACCCTGGTGGCCTCGGCCATGGGCGTCAGCTTCGTACACGGCTCCAACGATGGCCAGAAGGGCATCGGTCTGGTGATGCTGGTGCTGATCTGTATGGCACCCGCCTATTTCGCACTGGACATGAACAGCCGCGCCTATGATCTGGACCGGACCCAGGATGCCAACCAGCGCATCATGGAGATCTACCAGCGCAACCAGTCCGCCCTCTCTGGTGTCATCAACTTCTCTGCACCGGCAACGGCTCAGGAAGAGCTGATGACCCACTGCTCCGCAGATGGCGTGCTGCAGGCGATGGCCACCCTGGATGCCCGTCTGGGTGCCGTGCGTACTTATGATCAGATGAGCCTGACCGACCGCCGCGAAGTGCGTCGTCTGCTGCTCTGTATCGATGACACCGCCCGCAAGGCTGCCAAGCTGCCGCTGCCAGCCAAGGAGCTGACCGATCTGGCCAAATGGCGCAAGGATCTGACCGCGACCGCTGAATACGCACCGACCTGGGTGATCGTCTCCATCGCGCTGGCGCTCGGTTGCGGCACCATGGTGGGTTGGCGTCGTATCGTCCATACCGTGGGCGAGAAGATCGGCACCACCGGCATGACCTACAGCCAGGGCATTGCGGCCCAGATCACTGCTGCTACCTCCATCGGGGTTGCCAGTTTGACCGGTATGCCGGTGTCCACCACCCACATCCTCTCTTCTGCGGTGGCGGGTACCATGATTGCCAACAAATCCGGCCTGCAGAGCCAGACCATCAAGACCATCCTGATGGCCTGGGTGCTGACCCTGCCGCTGACCATGCTGCTCTCCGGCGGCCTGTTTATCGTCAGCCACCATCTGTTTGGTTGATCTGCCGCGCTCATAACGCGCATCGCAATGTCAATGCCGCCCGGTCGAAAGATCGGGCGGCATTTTTTATATGCTGGATAGGTCGTGTCTCGTGAGCGCAGGAGTATGGTTTGCAGGGATGTTAGGAGCGGGTCAGAAATCCCAGCCAGATTGCGGCATCGGTTCAGGTTGATCGCCTTCATGAGCCTTGCGGCGGGCAGCCTCGACCCGGCGTTTGCGATCCCGGCACAGGCGCATCACCTCTTGTTGCTGGGCAGGGGTCATGGTGAGCCAGTTGAAACGCTCTTCGCGATTGCGCAGGCACCCCTTGCAGTATCCCTTGTTGTTCACTTCGCAGACCCCGATGCAGGGGCTCTGCAGCGGGAAGATTTCGAGCTGTTCCATCCATCACCTCGCACATCCTGTCACCTTGTTATAACCCAGCGGATCCCCTTTGGAGAAATCCTGCTTCAAGTGATTGATGTCGTTTGCTTTCCCCCTGCAAATTTGGCATCTTCCCCGCCGAGCATGGCTCTTGGTGTTATATGAGGACATATGAACAAACACGTGTACTGGCTGACCGCCGCAGTGCTGGGACTGGCCGGTTGTGCGGGCAACTCTGACAAAGCAGAAGTGCCCAAAAAACAGACCGACAACAGATGCTTTCTTAACTGCGAGGTGCCGGAAAATCTGGGCAAGCAGTATCTGGACGGAACCTTGCCAGAGGATCTGGTGAGGGTGGAGCGGGTCAATAGCCGTGCGCGTGCCGACTACAGTAAATTTGGCCCGCAAAGCAGACTGGTATTGGAGCGCTCCGGCAAGATGACCCGCCGTTATGGCGAGCTCTATCACCAGCTCTCCCGCTGGGTGGCGGGCGGTGGCAATCCTGCCGACATCACCCGTTACGGTATCAGCCTGGCCCAGTTGGGCGGTGCCGATCGCATGGGCAACGTGCTCTTTACCGGTTACTACTCGCCGGTGCTGGAGGTGCGCCACCGCCCGGATGCCAAGTACAAATACCCCATCTATGCCATGCCCAAATGTGGCGGTCGTTGTCCGACCCGGGCCGAGATCCATCAGGGGGCCTTGGCCAACCGCGGGCTGGAGCTGGGTTACAGCAAATCCCTTATCGACAACTTCCTGATGGATGTGCAGGGCTCGGGCTTTGTCCACTACGGGGATGACGACCGGCTGCAATATCTGGGCTACAGCGGCAAGAACGGCCATGGTTACGTGAGTATCGGTCGGGTACTGATCGACCGCGGTGAAGTGCCCAAAGAGCAGATGTCGATGAAGGCCATCAAGGAGTGGGCCAACCGACAGCCGGAGGAGAGCGTCAAGGAGCTGGTGGAGCAGAACCCCTCCTATGTCTTCTTCGAGCGTCGCCCCACCAATGATGTGATCGGCGCCGCCGGTATCCCGCTGCTGCCACTGGCGGCTGTCGCTGCCGACAAGACCCTGCTGCCGATGGGGACCCCGATCCTCGCTGAAGTCCCTTTGCTAGACAAAGAGGGCAACTGGACCGGCAAGCACCAGCTGCGGCTGTTGATTGCGCTGGATGTGGGCGGGGCGGTGAAGAAGGGCCACCTCGATCTATACCACGGCATGGGCGAGAAGGCTGGCGTCGCAGCCGGTCACTACAAGCACTTTGGCCGGGTCTGGAAGCTGGGTCTGCACCACGGGCCGACTGCCGCCCCCTGGTTGTAATCCTCTGAGGGTTCGCGCGTCTGTCATCGGGCGCCCGAGCAATGTGAAGAGACAAAAAAAGCCGCCGGATTGCTCCGGCGGCTTTCTATTTTGCGCGAGTTGCCAGCCTGTGGCGGTGTCAGCTCTTCTGGATATCCAGCCGGATGGCGCCGACCGGTTTGCAGCAGCAGGGGAGACACTCCCCTTGGGCGACAAATGCCAGCGGCACCGCAGGATAGTGCACCTTGCCAGCCATCA
Source organism: Aeromonas sp. s11 (assembly GCF_040907945.1). Taxonomy (NCBI): domain Bacteria; kingdom Pseudomonadati; phylum Pseudomonadota; class Gammaproteobacteria; order Aeromonadales; family Aeromonadaceae; genus Aeromonas; species Aeromonas sp. s11. The sequence continues at coordinate 136,313 of NZ_JBFOCU010000056.1, forward strand.
GCGGAGTGCGGCAGGCGCCGCAATAGCCGCTGCGACACTGGAATTCCACATGATGACCATGGCGCTCTAGGGTCTCCAACACGCTTTCGCCGGGATGGGCGTGTAGCACGGCACCATTCCGGGTATGTACCCGTGGTGCCACGTCCGCATGCTGTTCAGCAGGCGCGTGCGGGGCGGGGGTCAGCGTGTTGGTGGCGTCACTCACAGCTCGAAATCACCCAGGTCGTCGGCATTGACTTCGCTGTCGATCTGACCAACCAGATAGGAGCTGACCTCTACCTCTTGCGGGGCAACCTGTACGTTGTCGGATGACAGCCAGGTGTTGATCCAGGGGATCGGGTTTTGCTTGGTGCCGGCAAAGGCTGGCTGCAGGCCGACCGCACTCATGCGCAGGTTGGTGATGTACTCCACGTACTGGCAGAGGATGTCCTTGTTCAGGCCGATCATGGAGCCGTCCTGGAACAGGTACTCGGCCCACTCTTTCTCCTGAATGGCCGCTTCCTTGAAGATCTCGAAGCAGGCCTGTTCGCATTCGGCAGCGATCTCGGCCATCTCCGGGTCATCCTGGCCGGTGCGCATCAGGTTCAGCATGTGCTGGGTGCCGGTGAGGTGCAGCGCTTCGTCGCGGGCGATCATCTTGATGATCTTGGCGTTGCCTTCCATCAGTTCGCGCTCGGCGAAGGCAAAGGAGCAGGCGAAGCTGACGTAGAAGCGAATTGCTTCCAGCGCGTTGACACTCATCAGGCACAGATAAAGTTTCTTCTTGAGCTCGCGCAATGTAATGGTCACTTCGCGGCCAGCGACGGTGTGGGTCCCTTCACCGTGCAGGTTGTAGAGGGCGGTTGCTTCGATCAGGTCGTCGTAGAAGTGGCTGATGGAGCCGGCGCGCTTCAAGATCTGCTCGTTGGTCACGATGTCGTCAAACACCTGGGCGGGGGTGTTGACGATATTGCGTATGATATGGGTGTAGGAGCGAGAGTGGATGGTCTCGGAGAAGGCCCAGGTCTCAATCCAGGTTTCCAGCTCCGGAATGGAGACCAGCGGCAGCAGGGCCACGTTGGGGCTGCGACCCTGAATGGAGTCCAGCAGGGTCTGGTACTTCAGGTTGGAGATGAAGATGTGCTGCTCGTGGGGCGGCAGGGCCTGATAGTCGATGCGATCACGGGAGACATCCACCTCTTCCGGGCGCCAGAAGAAGGAGAGCTGCTTCTCGATCAGCCGCTCGAACACTTCGTGCTTTTGTTGATCATAACGGGCTACGTTGACCGATTGGCCAAAAAACATCGGCTCTTTGAGCTGGTCGTTTTGGGTTTGGCAGAAAGTTGAATAGGCCATGGTTACCAGAATATGTGAATAGAGAAAACAGGAGAGCGGGAGCTTCATGCTCCCGCCCGGTTATCAGTTCTTGCCGTGACTTAGATTTTGCAAGCCCCGCCAGCGCAACCGTCATCTTGCAGATCGGTCTGGGCATCGTCTGCACCATCACGGGTGTTGTGATAGTACAGGGTCTTGAGGCCGTATTTGTAGGCGGTCAGCAAGTCCTTCAGCAGCTGCTTCATCGGCACCTTGTTGCCTTCGAAACGGGCCGGGTCGTAGTTGGTGTTGGCGGAGATCGCCTGATCCACAAACTTCTGCATGATACCGACCAGCTGCAGGTAGCCGTCAACGCTCGGTTGCTTCCAGAGCAATTCGTATTGATCTTTCAGGCGATCATACTCGGGCACCACCTGTTTGAGAATGCCGTCTTTGGAGGCCTTGACCGACACCAGCCCGCGCGGCGGCTCGATGCCGTTGGTAGCGTTGGAGATCTGGCTGGAGGTCTCGCTCGGCATCAGGGCGGTCAGGGTGGAGTTACGCAAGCCCACGGACTTGATCTCTTCACGCAGACTTTCCCAATCCAGATGCAGAGGCTCGTTGCACAGCGCATCCAGATCCTTCTTGTAGGTGTCGATGGGCAGGATGCCCTGGGCATAAGTGGTCTCGCCAAACAGCGGGCAGGGGCCGAACTCGCGGGCCAGCTGCACGGAGGCTTTCAGCAGGTAGTACTGGATGGCCTCGAAGGTGCGGTGAGTCAGCGCTAGACCGGAGCCGTCAGAGTAGCGGGCACCGTTTTTGGCCAGGTAGTAGGCGTAGTTGATGACGCCGATCCCCAGGGTGCGACGACCCATGCTGCCCTTCTTGGCGGCGGCAATCGGGTAATCCTGATAGTCGAGAAGGGCATCGAGGGCTCGCACGGCCAGATCGGCCATCTCTTCCAGATCTTCCAGCTTCTCGATGGCACCGAGGTTGAAGGCGGAGAGGGTGCACAGGGCGATTTCGCCACTCTCGTCGTCGATGTTGTTGAGCGGCTTGGTCGGCAGCGCAATCTCGAGGCAGAGGTTGGACTGGCGTACCGGCGCGATGCTCGGGTCGAACGGGCTGTGGGTGTTGCAGTGATCCACGTTCTGGATGTAGATGCGACCGGTACCGGCACGCTCCTGCATCATCAGGGAGAAAAGGTCTACCGCTTTCAGAGTCTTCTTGCGAATGGCCGGATCCTGCTCGTACTTGACGTAGAGCTCTTCGAACTTGTCCTGATCGGCGAAGAAGGCATCGTACAGACCCGGCGCATCGGACGGGGAGAACAGTGTGATGTCACCGCCCTTGATGAGGCGCTGGTACATCAGCTTGTTGATCTGCACGCCGTAGTCCATGTGACGAACACGGTTCTCTTCCACGCCGCGGTTGTTCTTCAGCACCAGCAGGCTTTCTACTTCGGTGTGCCACAGCGGGTAGAACAGGGTAGCCGCACCGCCGCGCACGCCGCCCTGGGAGCAGCACTTCACGGCAGTCTGGAAGTATTTGTAGAAGGGGATGCAACCGGTGTGAAACGCTTCGCCGCCACGGATGGGGCTGCCCAGACCGCGGATGCGACCCGCGTTGATGCCGATACCGGCGCGCTGGGAAACGTAACGCACGATGGAGCTGGCTGTGGCGTTGATGGAGTCCAGGCTGTCATCGCACTCGATCAGTACGCAGGAGCTGAACTGACGGGTCGGGGTGCGCACGCCGCTCATGATCGGGGTCGGCAGGGAGATCTTGAAGGTCGAGACCGCATCATAGAAGCGCTTGATGTAGCCCAGACGGGTATCTTTCGGATACTTGGAGAAGAGGCAGGCCGCAACCAGCATATAGAGGAACTGCGGGCTCTCGTAGATCTCGCCGGTGACGCGGTTCTGGACCAGATATTTGCCCTCCAACTGTTTGACTGCCGCGTAGGAGAAATCCATGTCGCGCCAGTGATCCAGATGGGCGTTCAGCTCTTCGAATTCGGCCTGGGTGTAGTCTTCCAGCAGGTGCTTGTCGTACTTGCCCATGTCCACCAGACGAGCCACGTGCTGGTAGAGGTGGGGCGGTTCGAACTGGCCGTAGGCCTTCTTGCGCAGGTGGAAGATGGCCAGACGGGCTGCCATGTACTGGTAGTCCGGGGTCTGCTCGGAGATGAGGTCAGCCGTCGCCTTGATGATGGTTTCGTGAATGTCGGCGGTACGGATACCGTCATAGAACTGGATGTGGGATTTGAGCTCTACCTGGGAGACCGACACGTTGTCGAGCCCTTCGGCGGCCCAGTCCAGCACGCGGTGAATTTTATCCAGATCGATGGGTTCTTTGTGTCCGTTACGCTTCGTCACAAACAAGTTCATTGGCTGATGACCTTCAGTTGATTCCCGAAAAACCATCGCACAATGGCGCCACCCAGGCTCCGGCGGTGTGCGGGAGTTGGGTAGAGATTGTGCGATGAATCACAAGATGTAGTGTTATTTTAAGTTCGAGCTACAAGATAGTGAGGTCAGCCCGCTATTGCAATGTGTGGATAAGTGACGAGCTGTGGATAAATTGTGAGTCTTGCCCCATCAGTTAGTGACCGCTCACAGTGAGCGGGTTTTCATTCGTCCGCTCCGCTAAATGCAAGTCTCCCGATCGAAGATGGAAAATTTAAATAACTTTTTTTGCTTGCGAAACGGGGGGCTTTTTACTAGCAAACGGCGGCTGATTATCCCTTATGCAACAAGGGTCAAAAGCTGTCCAGTTGTCGCAGCCGCGGGCTCAGCGTGGCAAGGGCTTTGCATCAGATGACGGTGGTTTATGGCCGCTTTGTGACGGCTGCGAGCTTGTCAAATGGGTATCCAACAGGCAGAAAGCTGCCTTTATTATCCATGAATAGACGAGTGATGGTGGCGCAGGAGCGTAAAGGAAGAGATGCAAGGGCGAAGAGTCTCTTCGCCCCGTTATCGCATGTCAGCCGTTAAGGCTGCGCCTTACACCTTGACGGTCAACTCATAGCGCAGCCAGTGGTGCAGGGCCTGCACGGTGTCGAATTGCAGATCGGCGCCCCACTGGGCGGGATCTTCCTCATCATTGAGATAGCCCCAGCCAGCGACCGCGGTGCGCATGCCAGCATTGCGGCCCGCTTCGATGTCCCGCACATGATCCCCCACATAGAGGCAGTGAGCCGCCTCGACCCCCAGCTTCTCACAAGCAAAGAACATGGGGGCGGGGTCGGGCTTGCGTACCGGCAGGGTATCGGCACTGACAGTGACGCCGCAGCTGGCAAGCTCTGGCAGGGTTGCCAGCAGTGGCTCGGTGAGAAAGCCCGGCTTGTTGGTGACTATGCCCCAGGGGAGCTGTTTCTCGTCGAGCCACTCGATAAGATCCACCATTCCCTCATAGGTGCGGGTACCGACGCAGAGATTGGCCGCGTAGTAGTCGAGCAGGGCATTGCGCAGGCGCGTGGCCCCCAGCTCTTCAAGCAGTTCATCGCCGAGGCCCGCTTTCAGCAGCCCGAGCGCTCCGTGGGAGGTGGTCTGACGAATGATGTCGTCAGAGAGCGGCGCAAAGCCTTCGCTGATCAGCACGTGGTTGACGGCGGCACCCAGATCCGGGGCTGTGTCGAGCAGGGTGCCATCCAGATCGAACAGCACACCGCGCAGGGGAAGAGGGCGAGAGGCGCTCATCAGCCGTGCTCCGGGCGGACAAACTCCACCATATAGTTGACGTCGACATTTTTGCCGAGCTTGAACTGGTTGGTGAGCGGGGCGTAGTGGACGCCGCTCATATCCCGCACCAGCAGGCCAGCTGCTTCACCCATGCGACACAGTTCGGCCGGGGTGATGAATTTTTTGTGATCGTGGGTACCCTTGGGCACCATCTTCATCAGGTATTCGGCCCCGATGATCATCATCAGATAGGATTTGGGGTTGCGGTTGATGGTGGAGACGAACACCCGGCCGCCCGGGCGCACCAAGGTGGCGATGGCGCGCAGCACGGAGGCGGGGTCCGGCACATGCTCCAGCATCTCCATGCAGGTGACCACGTCATACTGGCCCGGCACTTCGGCAGCATGGGCTTCGGCGGTGATCTGGCGGTACTCGAGCTCGACACCCTGCTCCAGGGCGTGCAAGCGGGCGACGCCGAGGGGCTCCTTGCCCATGTCGATGCCGGTGACCTTGGCGCCACGGCGGGCCATGCTCTCGGAGAGAATGCCGCCACCACATCCGATATCGAGAATGCGCTTGCCAAACAGACCGCCACTTTTGTCGGTGATCCAGTCAAGGCGTACCGGATTGATTTGATGCAGGGGTTTGAATTCACCTTCCATGTCCCACCAGCGGGAGGCGATGGCTTCAAACTTGGCGATTTCTGTCAGATCGACATTGGCATCACTGTTCATTTTTCGAAGATCCTGTGGCAGGGCGCCCGCTTCTGAGTCATGGGCGCAATCTATTGTCCTGGCGGGCATTATAACGGACGGACTTTGTCACACCAGCCCGATCTGATACCCGATTTGTGGCTTAAGGTATTTGGCTCAGTGTGTTACCATGTCGCGCTGTTTAAGCCAAAGAACAACTAATTAGGGATAAGGCTTTCTATGAGCGATCTGGCCAGAGAGATCACGCCGGTCAACATCGAAGAAGAGCTCAAGAGTTCCTATCTTGATTACGCCATGAGCGTGATCGTAGGACGAGCTCTGCCGGATGTGCGTGATGGCTTGAAACCGGTTCACCGCCGCGTTCTGTTTGCTATGAACGAGTTGGGGAACGACTGGAACAAGCCCTATAAAAAATCGGCCCGTGTGGTCGGTGACGTAATCGGTAAATATCACCCGCACGGCGATATCGCTGTGTATGACACCATTGTCCGGATGGCGCAGGATTTCTCCATGCGTTACATGCTGGTCGATGGTCAGGGCAACTTCGGTTCAGTCGACGGCGACAGCGCCGCGGCGATGCGTTATACCGAAGTGCGGATGGCCCGCATCTCCCACGAGCTGCTGGCTGATCTGGACAAAGAGACCGTGGACTGGGTGCCGAACTATGACGGCACCGAGATGATCCCGGCGGTCATGCCTACCAAGGTTCCCAACCTGCTGGTCAACGGCTCCTCCGGTATTGCGGTGGGCATGGCGACCAACATTCCGCCTCACAACCTCACCGAGATTGTCAATGGCTGTCTGGCGCTGATCGAAAACGGCGACCTCACCATTGACGAGCTGATGACCTACATCACCGGCCCGGATTTCCCCACCGGCGGCATTATCAACGGTCGTTCCGGCATCGTGCAGGCGTACCGTACCGGTCGTGGCTCCATCTATGTGCGGGCCAAAGCTGAAGTGGAAGTGGACGAGAAGACCAGTCGCGAGACCATCATCGTTCACGAGATCCCCTATCAGGTGAACAAGGCTCGACTGATCGAGAAGATCGCCGAGCTGGTCAAAGAGAAGAAGATCGAGGGCATCAGTGCCCTGCGCGATGAGTCTGACAAAGACGGCATGCGCATTGTTATCGAGATCAAGCGCGGCGAGTCCGGCGAGATTGTGCTGAACAATCTCTACAAGCACACCCAGATGCAGACCACGTTCGGCATCAACATGGTGGCGCTCGATAACAACCAGCCCAAGGTGATGAACCTTAAAGAGATCCTGGATGCGTTCCTGCTGCACCGCCGTGAAGTGGTGACTCGCCGGACCGTGTTCGAACTGCGCAAGGCGCGGGATCGGGCACACATTTTGGAAGGTCTGGCGGTTGCGCTGGCCAACATCGATCCCATCATCGAGCTGATCCGCCACAGCGCGACCCCGGCCGACGCGAAAGCGGGCCTGGTTGCCAAGGGCTGGGAACTCGGCAACGTGGCCGCCATGCTGGAAAAAGCGGGCGACGACGCGGCACGGCCCGAGTGGCTGGAGCCCGAGTTCGGTATCCGTGAAGGCCAATACTTCCTGACCGAACAACAAGCCCAGGCCATCCTTGACCTGCGTCTGCACAAGCTGACCGGCCTCGAGCACGAGAAGATCCTGGAAGAGTACCAATCTCTGCTGGATCTCATCGCCGAGCTGCTGCACATCCTGGCGAGCCCGGCTCGTCTGATGGAAGTGATCCGCGATGAACTGCTGGCCGTGCGTGAGCAGTATGGCGACGAGCGTCGCACCGAGATCAGCATGTCCAGTGCCGAGATCAACATCGAAGATCTGATCACCCCGGAAGACGTGGTGGTTACCCTGTCTCACCAGGGCTATGTGAAGTATCAGCCGCTCTCCGACTACGAGGCCCAGCGCCGCGGCGGTCGTGGCAAGTCGGCCACACGGATCAAGGAAGAGGACTTTGTGGAGCGTCTGCTGGTGGCCAACACCCACGACACCATTCTGTGCTTCTCCACCCGTGGCAAGGTCTACTGGCTCAAGGTTTACCAGCTGCCGGAAGCGTCCCGTGGCGCCCGTGGTCGTCCGATCATCAACCTGCTGCCGCTGGAAGAGGGTGAGCGTATCACCGCTATCCTGCCGGTGAAGGAGTATGATGCCGAGAAGTATGTGTTCTTCGCCACCGCCAACGGTACCGTGAAGAAGACCAGCCTCTCAGACTTCAGCCGTCCGCTCTCCTCCGGTATTCGTGCCATCAACCTCAAAGAGGGTGATGAGCTGATTGGGGTGGATATCACCGACGGCAGCAACGAGATCATGCTCTTCTCCGACGCGGGCAAAGTTGTTCGCTTCGCCGAAGGCAGCGGTCGCGCCGATGCCGATGTCAGCGATGACGTTGAAACCGACGACGATGCCGGCAATGACGATGATGGCAGCGACAACGGCGAAGGCACCGAAAGCAAGGGCACCTTCAAGGGCGTGCGTCCCATGGGTCGTACCGCCGCCGGTGTGCGCGGCATCAAGCTGGGCGCCGGCGACAAGGTGGTTTCCCTCATCGTTCCGCGCGGCGAAGGTGCCATCCTCACCGCCACCGAGAACGGTTACGGCAAGCGGACTGCGTTGGCCGAATACCCGACCAAGAGTCGTGGTACCCAGGGCGTTATCTCCATCAAGGTGGATGAGCGCAACGGCAAGGTGATCGATGCGATCCAGGTCGAAGATACTGACCAGATCATGCTGATCACCAACGGCGGCACCCTGGTGCGTACCCGTGTTGCCGAGGTGAGCGTTATTGGCCGTAACACCGGCGGTGTCCGTCTGATCCGTACCGGTGAAGACGAGACCGTGGTTGGCCTGCAGCGTATCGCCGAGAGCGACGAAGACGAAAACGACGCTTTGGCCGTTGGCGGTGAGGTATCTGAAGGTACCGATACCGCGACCGGCACTGATGCGGTCGATGCTGGGGAAGCGGGCGACGAGTAATCGTCACCTGTTACCCGAGCAACGTCTCTGAGCAAAAAGAGCGACCCTGGTGGTCGCTCTTTTTATTTGTCTGCTTTTTATGACTCTCCGCTGATCTTACGGCTGGATCACTCCTGCAGCCACATTCTGGCGCTGCGGGCGGGAATGGCGACCCGTACCCACTGGCTCTGCACGTTGACCACGGCGCCTTGGTCGAGCACGTCACGATAGTTGCGATACCAGTTCATCTCGAATTTGGCGGTATCGAGCCAATACTCCTGCTCATAGTCGCACTTGTTGATGCCGACCAGCCCCTGTTTGCCCCGTTTGAACAGCACGAAGCAGTCACCGCTGCCGATCAACAGCATGGGTTGACCCTGCACAGCATTGTGGAAGCGGATCATCCCCTTGAGATCGGCGCGCTGGTAGTAATCCTGCCAGCGCAGTCCATCCTTGGCCTGGGTCTCGCCGTGATCGGAGTAGACCAGCGGCGAGCCACCATCGCGGCCGAGCAGGTAGGCATAGGCCAGCTTCTCGTCAGTCTGGCTTAAGATCTGATAGCGGAAGCCGTCGTTGGTGGGGATGTCGTGGGTCACGGCAAAGGTGACGGCGCGACTGCCCGGTAGCACCTGACCGTAGGCGCCCGGATCCGCCAGCAGGTTCATGCTGCCGCCATACCCCAGCGCGCCACGCAGGGAGGCAAACAGCGGAAAGTCATAGGCTCCCTGGCCGCTGCTGTCGAGGTAGGGTTTGAGGAAGCGCTCGTAATCAGTGCTGCCAGCCCCCCCTGTGGTGATCACCTCGCCAAACACGTGCATCCCCTGTTTGATTTCGGGGGTGAACACGGCATTGATCTGGTAATCGCTCATGTGCTTGACCGCATCGACCCGAAAACCCTTGATCCCCATCCCCTTGAGTGCCTTGAGATAGGCCTGTTGCTGGCTGACCACCCAGTTATTGGGATCCAGATCCGGCAGCCCCTTGTCACCGGCACCGCCACAGAGTCGCCAATACTGGACATGACCCGGATCGCTCCAGTCGCTGATGCACCCTTCGGGATGAAAATCCTGACCGGAGAGGAAGTTTTGTCCCAGATCGCCAAACAGTTTCTGGCGCTCGAAATAGGCCGGGTTGCTGGCGTAGCTTTGCAGCAGCTCGTTGCCGGGATAGTTGAGGTCTTGGCGTTTCCAGCTTTCGTTGGCCATGTGGTTGAGCACCACATCGGCATAGACGGCGATACCCCGCGCCTTCATGGCGGCGATCAGCTGCTCGAGATCCTGTTTGTTGCCAAGAGGGGAGTCGACAAGGCGCAGATCCTGCGGCTGGTAACGAGCCCACCACTCGTTGCCTGATGACTTGAGAGGTGGTGAGATGAGTACCTGTTTGTAACCAGCTGATTTGATAAGGTCGGCTTTGGCGGTCACTTCACTGTACTTCCAGTTGAAGGCGTGCAGTATGACGTCGGCGTGCGCCAAGGGGGCGATCAGCATGCCTGCGATCGCCCATATTCCCGCTGTGTGTTTCATTATTGTGTCCCTGTTTTTATAGATGCCTGAATGGGCAACCCAGCTTTGGCGGGAACAGAATGTGCTGCAATCCACAACCTGCAGATTTGTGACCGCTTTCAGGATGATTTCGCCGATTATGTGAGCTATTTCGGCTTTTCCTTGTCACGGCCAGTTGCCTTTTTACAAGTGATTTTTTTGTCATTTCCCTGTCATTCCCAGCCGCTATCCTGCCGGGCGAGTGGTGCGTTGTTGCCATCACCTTCACCGTCAGGAGCTGCATATGACCAGTTGGATCACGTGGGAAATTTGGTGGAGCCGGGTATGGGGCGAATCAGAGGTGCCGCAGTATGAAGAGGATGAGCACGAAGTGGCTCATGAACCCTCGCGACTGCCGGTTGAAATGGTGCAACAGGGTCGGGATCAGCGCGCAGGCTAAGGCGTTAGCCCTCTCTTTACCGGATAGCGCGATCCTGACGTGACATGGCTACTCCGTTGGAAAATTCTGAAAAGCGGGGTTTCCACAGGATGTGTTGCGGCAGGCCTTCCTCTCAACCTCTTGGCACGCCTGATGTGTGAAGGGAGTGAGCAGGGGGATTAGAAGAGCGACAGCTGCTCCCCGGGGCGGATAAACCCATCCAGCCTGAGCTGAATATGGCGTTTGCCCAGATCAAGGCGCTTGCTGATAAGGCGAAAGCGCTGGGCCAGCAGATCGGCAAAGAGCCCCTCACCGCGCATGCGGGTGCCGAAGGCGGTACTGTTGAGCCCGCCACCGCGGCTGGCTCGCAACTGATTTAAAATAGCTTCCTTCTGGCCCGGGTAGTGGGTATCGAGCCAGTCCCCAAATAGCGGCGCCAGTTCGTGGGGTAACCGCAGCAGGATGTAATCGGCGCAGCTGGCGCCTGCCTCGGCAGACGATTTGATGATCTGCTCCAGCTCCGGTTCATTGAGCCGCGGGATCATGGGGGCGGCCAATACCCCCACCTGTACACCAGCGTTGGCCAGCTTCTCGATCACTTTCAAGCGGCCGGTGCCCGTGCTGGCGCGGGGTTCAAGCTGTCGGCGCAGGGTTTCGTTCAAGGTCGTCACCGACACCATCACCTGACACAGTCCCTCTCTGGCCAGCTCGGTCAACAGATCGAGGTCGCGCAAGATCATGGCGCTCTTGGTAATGAGCCCGACCGGATGGCGGTGGGCCAGCATCACTTCCAGCAACTGCCGGGTGAGGCGATAGCGCTGCTCGATGGGTTGATAGGGGTCGGTATTGGCGCCAATGAAGATGGTCTGTGGCTGATAGGCAGGTTTGGCAAACTCCCGGCGCAACAGGTCGGCTGCATTGCGTTTGGCAAACAGCTTGCTCTCGAAATCGAGACCGGGGGAGAGCTCCAGATAGGCATGGCTGGGTCTGGCATAGCAGTAGATGCAGCCGTGTTCGCACCCCTGATAGGGGTTGATGGAGCGACCAAAGGGGACATCCGGCGAGCTGTTGTAGCTGATGATGCTGCGTGCATCAATCTCCCGCACCTCGGTGCCAGGCACAGAAGGAGTGAAGATGGCATCCCAATCGGACGATTGCCAGCCGTCATCGACCGCTTCGACAAGGGGGCCGCTAAAACGGTGATCGATATTGTGGGGGCTGCCTCGTCCTGCCATGGTGTGCACCTATACTGTTTATACATACAGTTATTTTGCAGGTGCCCCGGATAAATGACAACAACTGCTGATCGACCGGGTGCAAAAAGGGTTGTCGCAGGGATCTCTTGCTTGATCGCAACGCTACATTTCGTTTACATAGACGAAATGAGAACTGGATCACGGAAATCATCATGAGACCCACCACTTCCCGCTGGCTATTTATCGGTCTGCTTGCGCTGGTTATCTGGCGTCTGCTTCCGCTCTCCACCGAGCTGGAGATGGCTGCTGCCAACCGTGCTTGGCGTACCGGTCACTTTGATGAGGCGACCCGGATCTGGTTGCCACTGGCCGAGCAAGGCCAACCTCGGGCGCAGGCGCTGATGGGCTGGAGCCATGAAGTGGGGCAGGGGAGTGAGCAGGATATCAATCGGGCCATAACACTCTATCGTCAGTCGGCGCAGGCGGGCGATCCCTTTGGCCAGTACCGGTTGGCGGATGCCTATTTGCGTGGCTCCGGGGTGAAGCGTGATCTGCGCGAAGCCTTTCACTGGATGGATCTTGCCGCCCGCAATGGCGATGTGCCGGCGATGCTGAAAGTCGGGGTGCTCCATCTGATGGGGGCGAGCGGGCGTGTCGATCTCTCGCAGGGGAAACTGTGGCTCTATCAGGCGGCGCAAAAGGGCAACAAACTGGCGCTTCAGGTGCTGCAAGAGCTGGCGCTGGCAGAGGAGGGGAGCAGTGACTTTGACTTCAGCTGGCAATCCCTGCTTGGCGAATAGTCGGCAGGCGACTCATTTGACTGTAGAAAATATCTGCAAATCCGATACAGCACGCCCGACTTCTGGTAGCATGGGGCCGTTTTGGCTTGGTTTGTCACGTTAGACACGCTGTTTGCGTGTCAGGCCGTCTTCGCAAAGTGCTGTGGAGAACCAGAACATCACCTTTTTGAATCTCTTTTCCATCCCGCATGTGACCTTTGGTAGGGGTCACCACTGTATAAGGAAACACATAATGCCAATCATTACTCTGCCTGACGGCAGCCAACGTCAATTTGCCCACTCTGTTTCCGTCATGGATGTGGCTGCGGACATCGGTCCCGGTCTCGCCAAGGCGTGCATTGCCGGTCGGGTAAACGGTGAACTGGTGGATGCGTGCGAGCTGATCGAAGCCGATGCTGCGCTGGCCATCATCACAGCCAAAGACGAAGAAGGTCTGGACATCCTGCGCCACTCCTGCGCCCACTTGCTGGGTCATGCTATCAAGCAACTCTGGCCCCAGACCAAGATGGCCATCGGTCCTGTCATCGACAACGGCTTCTACTATGACGTTGATCTTGACCGTACCCTGACCGATGAAGATCTGGCTGCCCTGGAAGAGCGCATGCTGGCGCTGGTAGCCAAGGATTACGACGTCATCAAGAAGAAAGTCTCCTGGCAAGAAGCGCGCGATGTATTCGAGGCGCGCGGCGAGTCTTACAAAGTCGAAATCCTGGATCAGAACATTGCCCGTGATGACCAGCCAGGTCTCTATCATCACGAAGAGTATATCGACATGTGTCGTGGCCCGCACGTGCCCAACATGCGTCACTGCCACCACTTCAAGTTGCTGAAGATGTCCGGCGCCTACTGGCGTGGCGACTCCAACAACAAGATGCTGCAGCGTATCTACGGTACCGCCTGGGCTGACAAGAAGCAGCTCAAGGCCTATCTGCAGCGCCTGGAAGAGGCCGCCAAGCGCGACCACCGCAAGATCGGCAAGCAGCTCGACCTGTATCACATGCAGGAAGAAGCACCCGGTATGGTGTTCTGGCACAACGATGGCTGGACCATCTTCCGTGAGCTGGAAACCTTTATCCGCGGCAAGCTCAAAGAGTACGACTATCAGGAAGTGAAAGGTCCGTTCATGATGGACCGCGTCCTGTGGGAGCGTTCAGGTCACTGGGAGAAATATGCCCAGGCCATGTTCACCACCCAGTCCGAAAACCGCGAGTACGCCATCAAGCCGATGAATTGCCCGGGTCACGTCCAGATCTTCAACCAGGGTCTGAAGTCCTACCGCGATCTGCCGCTTCGTATGGCCGAGTTTGGTTCCTGCCACCGCAACGAGCCGTCCGGTTCCCTGCACGGTCTGATGCGGGTGCGCGGCTTCACTCAGGATGACGCTCACATCTTCTGTACCGAAGAGCAGATCATGGAAGAGGTCTCCGGCTGTATTCGTATGGTCTATGACGTCTACGGTACCTTTGGCTTCGAGAACATCGTGGTCAAGCTCTCCACTCGTCCCGAGCAGCGTATCGGCTCTGACGAGATGTGGGATCGCGCCGAGAAAGCGCTGGCCGAAGCGCTGGAGCTCAACGGTCTGAAGTACGATCTGCAGCCGGGTGAAGGGGCGTTCTACGGTCCCAAAATTGAATTTACCCTGCACGATTGCCTTGATCGTGCGTGGCAATGTGGTACCGTGCAGCTCGACTTTGCCCTGCCTGGTCGTCTGGGTGCCACTTATGTGGGCGAAAACAACGATCGCCATGTACCTGTGATGATCCACCGGGCCATCCTGGGTTCTATCGAGCGCTTCATCGGTATTCTGACTGAAGAGTACGCCGGTCTGTTCCCGACCTGGTTGGCACCGACTCAGGCTGTGGTCATGAATATCACGGACAATCAGGCCGATTATGCGGTGAAAGTAGCCAAAGCATTGAATGATGCGGGCCTTCGCGCAAAAGCGGACTTGAGAAATGAGAAGATTGGCTTTAAAATCCGCGAGCATACTTTGAAGCGAGTACCTTTCATGCTGGTCTGCGGCGATAAAGAAGTTGAAGCCGGTAAGATTGCAGTACGGACTCGTAAAGGGGCTGACCTGGGCACTTATCCTGTTGAAGAGTTCATCGCTCTGTTGACCCAGGAAGTTCAGACCCGCGGACAAAAGAAAGTGGAGGAATAAGCTATAAAAGGCGGAAAAAAACTGGGCAAGCAACCGCAAGCCCGCGCTCACCGGATCAATGAAGAGATCCGTCTGAAAGAAGTTCGTCTGACTGGTCTGGATGGTGAAGCCATTGGCATCACCTCCATTCAGGATGCTCTGAACTTGGCCGCAGAGGCCGGAGTTGATCTGGTAGAGATCAGTCCAAATGCTGAGCCGCCCGTTTGCCGGATCATGGATTACGGCAAATTCCTCTACGAAAAGAGCAAAACAACCAAAGAACAGAAGAAAAAGCAGAAAGTCGTCCAGGTTAAGGAAATCAAATTCCGTCCTGGCACTGACGAAGGCGACTATCAGGTAAAACTACGCAACCTGGTTCGCTTTCTGGAAGACGGGGACAAGGCTAAGGTCACCCTGCGCTTCCGTGGTCGTGAAATGGCCCACCAGGATCTTGGTATCAAGGTTCTGGAGCGCGTCAAGAACGATCTGGAAGAGTTGGCCGTAGTCGAGTCGTTCCCGAAAGTCGAAGGCCGTCAAGCTGTGATGGTCCTCGCACCTAAGAAGAAATCTTAAGGCCCACAAGAAATTGACTCATGGGGCTCGCCCCATGAGTTGGTTCGCCTTGCGATTTTGTTGTCACTCACAATGCGGAGTATGAAATGCCGAAGATGAAAACCAACCGGGGTGCTGCAAAGCGCTTCAAAAAGACTGGCTCGGGTCGCTTCAAGTGCAAGCACAACCACCTGCGTCACATCCTGACCAAGAAGAGCAGCAAGCGTAAGCGTCAGCTGGGACCGAAATTCATGGTTTCTGCTGCCGACCACAAACGTGTTGTCGCTTGTCTGCCGTACGCATAAGGGGGGATGTGAAAAATGCCAAGAGTTAAACGTGGTGTGACTGCTCGAGCTCGTCACAAGAAAGTAATGAAAGCCGCCAAAGGTTACTACGGCGCCCGTTCCCGTGTTTACCGCGTAGCGGTACAAGCGGTAACCAAAGCTGGTCAGTATGCCTACCGTGACCGTCGCCAGAAAAAGCGTCAGTTCCGTCAGCTGTGGATTGCGCGTATCAACGCTGCAGCCCGTCAGAACGGTCTGTCCTACAGCCGTCTGATCAACGGTCTGAAGAAGGCTTCTATCGAGATCGATCGCAAGATCCTGTCCGATATCGCCGTTCACGACAAAATGGCTTTCACCGCCCTGGTTGAAAAAGCTAAAGCAGCTCTGGTTTAATCCAGTTCTGTTATAAACGCTAAAAGGAGGCTCAGGCCTCCTTTTTTGTATCTATAACTCTCTGTTTTACATTACTTTTTCCTTTCTCCCGCCCATATTATGTCCACTGTTTTACACGAGCTGCATATTTCTCCACACAAGGTGATATGTGCGAGATGACCTGTTCTACAAATAGTTTATATGCCAACAAACTAGATGTTTGTTCCATTATTTCAGGAGTTAGGGTGAACCGATAAGACTCGCTTGATATAACAAAATGATTTGTAGGGAGAAAAGCCCACCTTAGCTATGGTCAGCGAAGGGGCTTTTTTTGTATTATTCCCCTCTTGACCTTATTTAGCCTAAAGGCTCCTGTACCGGGAGTGGTGACGAGGAAGACATGCAACAGCTTGAAGAAGTAGTCGGCCAAGCCAGAGCCGAAATTGAGGGCGTGAGTGATATCGCGACCCTCGACGAAATCCGGGTCAAATATCTGGGTAAAAAGGGCTTTTTTACCGAGCAGATGAAGGGCCTGGGTGCCTTGTCTGCCGAAGAGCGTCCCGCCGCGGGCGCCGTGATCAACCAGGCCAAACAGCAGGTTCAGGATGCGCTGAACGAGCGTCGTGAAGCGCTCGAAGTCGCCGTGCTGAACCAGAAGCTGGCTGCCGAGACAATCGACGTCAGCCTGCCGGGTCGCCGTATCGAGAATGGCGGTCTGCACCCGGTAACCCGCACCATAGAGCGCATCGAACGCCTGTTTGGCGAGATGGGCTTCAAGGTTGCCCGTGGTCCCGAGATTGAAGATGGCTTCCACAACTTCGATGCGCTGAACATTCCTGCTCATCACCCGGCGCGTACCGATCACGATACCTTCTACTTCAATCCTGATCTGATGCTGCGTACCCACACCTCGGGCGTGCAGATCCGCACCATGGAACATCAGCAGCCGCCGATCCGCATCATTGCACCGGGCCGCGTCTATCGTAACGACTACGACATGACCCACACACCGATGTTCCATCAGGTTGAAGGTCTGCTGGTTGACGAGCATGCCAGCTTTACCGAGCTGAAGGGCATTCTGCACGACTTCCTGCGTAACTACTTCGAGGAAGACCTGACCATTCGCTTCCGTCCTTCCTACTTCCCGTTCACCGAGCCGAGCGCCGAAGTCGACGTGATGGGTAAGAACGGCAAGTGGCTTGAAGTGCTGGGCTGCGGCATGGTGCACCCGAACGTACTGCGTTCGGTTGGTATCGATCCGGAAAAATACTCGGGCTTTGCCTTCGGCATGGGCGTTGAGCGCCTGACCATGCTGCGTTACGGGGTCAACGACCTGCGTGCCTTCTTCGAAAACGACCTGCGCTTCCTCAAGCAGTTCAAGTAAGGGCGAGAGAACATGAAATTCAGTAAATCCTGGGTGATGGAGTGGGTCCGCACCGAGTTGAGTGACAATGCACTGGCCGAGCAGATCACCATGGCCGGTCTGGAAGTGGACGCCGTGGAAGCGGTGGCTGGCCAGTTCAACAATGTGGTCGTGGGTGAAGTGGTCGAGTGCGCCCAGCATCCGGACGCCGACAAGCTGCGGGTGACCAAGATCAACGTGGGTGAAGCCGAGCTGCTGGACATCGTCTGTGGCGCGCCGAACTGCCGCCAGGGCCTCAAAGTGTGTGTGGCCAAAGTAGGGGCGACCCTGCCGGGTGATTTCACCATCAAGAAAGCCAAGCTGCGTGGCCAGCCGTCTCACGGCATGCTTTGCTCTTTCAGCGAGCTGGGTATCGACGTTGAAGCCGATGGCATCATCGAGCTGCCGGCCGATGCCCCCATCGGTACCGATATTCGCGACTACCTCAATCTGAACGACGTATCCATCGATGTGGATCTGACTCCGAACCGTGCTGATTGCCTCGGTATCGCCGGTCTGGCTCGTGAAATTGGCGTGCTCAACAGCGTGGACGTGGTCGAGCCGACCTGGGCACCTGCAGTTGCCACCATTGACGCAACTTTTCCGATCCGGGTTGAAGCAACCGCCGATTGCCCTCGTTATCTGGGGCGCGTCATCAAGGGGCTTAACTTGCAGGCCCAGAGCCCGCTCTGGATGCAAGAGAAGCTGCGTCGGGGCGGCATTCGCTCCATCGACGCCATTGTCGACATCACCAACTACCTGCTGCTGGAATACGGTCAGCCGATGCACGCCTTCGATCTGGCTACCCTGGAAGGGGAGCTGGTGGTACGTCGCGCCCACGCTGACGAGCCGATGACCCTGCTCGACGGCAACGAAGTGAAGCTCAAAGAGACCACCCTGGTGATTGCCGATGCCAAAGGTCCTGCCTGTATGGCCGGTATCTTCGGTGGCAACCGCACCGGTGTATCCGAGACCACAACCGACATCCTGCTGGAGTGCGCCTTCTTCGCGCCGCTCTCCATCACCGGCCGTGCCCGTGCCTACGGTCTGCACACCGACTCCTCCCACCGCTTCGAGCGCGGGGTGGATCCCGAGCTGCAGGCCAAGGTGATGGACCGTGCAACTCGTCTGCTGCTGGATATCTGCGGCGGTGAAGCGGGTCCGGTCATCGAGGTCAAATCCGATGCCCATCTGCCCAAGGCTGCCCCCATCAAGCTGCGTCGCGCCAAGCTCGACAAGGTGATCGGTATCAGCGTGGCTGACGCTCAGGTGGTCGAGATCCTGACCCGCCTTGGCATGCAGGTGACTGTGGATGCTGACGGTTGGACTGCGCTGGCACCCTCCTGGCGTTTCGATATCGCCATCGAGGAAGACCTCATCGAGGAAGTGGCCCGCATCTACGGCTACAACAACATCCCGAACCTGAAACCGGCCGCCTCTCTGGCGATGGTTGAGCAGGCAGAAGGGCAGGTGACCTTGAAGCGCGTACGCGACCTGCTGGTTGACCGCGGTTTCCAGGAAGCGATCACCTACAGCTTCGTCGATCCCAAGACCCAGCAAACCCTGTTCCCGCAGAGCGATGCCATCGTGCTGCCGAACCCGATCTCGGTCGAGATGTCCGCCATGCGTGTCTCTCTGTTCCCGGGGCTGGTGCAAGCCGTTGTTTACAACCAGAACCGTCAGCAGCCGCGCGTGCGTCTGTTCGAGCAGGGTCTGCGTTTCATAAAGGATGAAAGCGCCGAGAACGGCATCCGTCAGGAGCCGATGCTGGCCGGTATCATCACTGGCAACCAGAGCGACGAGCACTGGGATATCAAAACCCGCGCAGCCGACTTCTTTGATTTGAAAGGGGATCTGGAAGCGGTGCTGGACTTGACCGCCGAAGGGGCCACCTTTACCTTCGAGCGTACCGAGCACAGCGCCCTGCACCCGGGCCAGAGCGCAGCCATCCTGCGCAATGGCGAGATCATCGGCCACATCGGCGTGATCCACCCGAGCCTCGAGAAGAAGCTGGGCCTCAAGAGCCGCGCGGTGATGTTTGAGCTGGAGCTGGACAAGCTGACCCCGGCCAAGGTGCCTGTGGCAGCCGAAGTTTCCAAGTTCCCGGCGAACCGTCGCGACATCGCCGTCGTGGTCGATCGTCAGGTTCTGGCAGGTGATGTGCTTGCGGTAATTAAAAAAGTTGGCGGAAATCAGGTAGTTGGAATAAACTTGTTTGACGTATACCAGGGTGCTGGTATGGCAGAGGACAAGAAGAGCCTGGCCATCAGTCTTGTATTGCAAGACACCCAGCGCACCCTGGAGGAGAAAGAGATTGCCGAGACCGTAGACAATGTCGTGCGGGCCCTTGGTGAAGAGTTGAATGCATCCTTGAGGGATTGATCTATGGCGCTTACCAAAGCCGACATTGCAGAGCACCTGTTCACCCAGCTCGGGATGAGCAAGCGTGAAGCCAAAGATATGGTGGAAGCCTTCTTTGAGGAAATCCGACAGGCGCTTGAGCGTGGTGAACAAGTCAAGATTTCAGGCTTCGGTAACTTTGACCTTCGTGAGAAGAATCAGCGTCCCGGACGCAACCCCAAGACGGGCGAGGATATTCCTATCAGCGCCCGCCGCGTGGTGACCTTCCGGCCTGGCCAGAAGCTCAAGGCCAGGGTAGAAAATGTTGAACCCAACGAGTGATAAAAAGCCAGGCAGATGCCTGGCTTTTGTTT
This sequence comes from Aeromonas sp. s11, assembly GCF_040907945.1. NCBI lineage: Bacteria > Pseudomonadati > Pseudomonadota > Gammaproteobacteria > Aeromonadales > Aeromonadaceae > Aeromonas > Aeromonas sp. s11. Next base: position 156,331 of record NZ_JBFOCU010000056.1, read on the forward strand.
TCAGATGACCAAATTCCCCATTTTTCTTCTGGGTGCCGTGCTGGCACTGCCGTTGTACGCCAAGCCTTTGCAGACCACAGTGCTGCCGTTGGCGCCGGCGACCCAGGCTTATGTAAATTCACTGAGTCAGCTTTCGCTCTGCTATCCTGCGACGCTTCCTCCACCATACCTGATGGCCGAGGGGGGACTGCTCAAGGATCGTCTCGCCCGGTTGCAGGAGCTGTTCCCGGTTCCCCTCGTGCTCAAAGAGTTGCCCGATTGGCAGACATTGCGCAACGGGCTCACAGAGGGTGACTGTGACATCATTCCCTATGTCGGAACCCGCAAGAAGGCCGTGGAGGGCATGCGGTTAAGTCGTCCGATGATGGAGACCGATGCCGCCATCCTCTACAAGGGTGAAAATCTCAAACAGGCCCGCTTTCTGGTCTACTCGGTGGCAGACTCTGCCCGCCTGCTGCACGAGCTCTATCCCCAGGCACGCATTATTTCCCTAAAAAGCGGAGAGAAGGTCTACGACGCGCTGCAGAGTGGCAAGGGTGATGCCTATCTGGGGGACTATCTGCAACTGCGCTATCTGATGCGCGAGTTTCCTGCCGATGGTTTGCGCCTGCGCCGCCTGTTTGGTGAGGATCGGATCATCAGCTATCGCCTGATGATGCGCGATCAGCCGGAGTTGGCCAATCTGGTGGACACCCTGATCCGTCATATGCCCGCCGGTACTATCTATACCGATCTGGCTCGTTATCTCGATCAGGGGTCGCTCTATGTCAACCAGCCCCACTTCAGCGATACCGAGCAGGCCTGGTTATCCGGCCGCGGGCGCACCATTCGCCTGGTGGTCAATCCCGAGTTGATGCCCTATAGCGGCGTCAATGATCTGGGGGAGGCGAAAGGGTGGAGCGCGGATGTGCTGCGCTGGGTCACCCAGGAGACCGGCCTGAAATACAAGCTGGTGCCTGCCGCCAGCAAGGCGGAGGCCGTAGAAAAGCTGCGCCGTGGTGAGGCGGATATGATGGCCGGCTTGCCGGAATCTCCGGCATTGACGGATCAGTTCATTTTCAGTCGGACGATCTCCACCAACCGGTTTGCCTTGATCAGCAAGAGCAAGCTGGCTGCCGATCGCATGGCGCAGCTCAAGCGGCAGCGTATTCTGGTGCCGGAATCCCTCTACGATCCCTCCTTGCTCGCCCTGCTCGGTGATCAGGAGTGGGTTCGCACCGACGGCCTCGAGCAGGGGCTTGCCGCGATCAAACAGGGCAAGGCTGACGCCATGCTGAGCGAGCTATATCAGCTGCAATATCCCCAGCGTACCAACTTGCTGGAAGGGCTCGATATCGAGGAGCTGGAAGATCGCTTCAGTCTTGGCTTTGCCATCAACAAGAGTCAGACCGAACTGGCCGGGGTGATGGATCGCAACCTGATGGCGCTGACCAGCACCCAGATTGACGAACTTAACCAGCGCTGGCGCCGCTTGCTCGTCGTGCAGCAGCCGGGCGTGAGCTACGCCGCCTGGTTTGGCTCCATCGCCATGGCACTGCTGATCAGCAGCATTGTCATCGGCGGGATCTGGCGTTCCCGCCAGCAACTGGCACGGGAAGTGGCCCAGCGTCACGCCGCCGAGAAGGCGCTGGCCATCGAGAGCGAGCTGCGGGAAACCATGTTTCAGGCGTTGCCGGTGCCCGTCTATCTGCGCAATAGCCAGGGCAAGGTGATCAAATCCAACAAGCAGGGGCGACGTCTGGCCCTGCGCTATTCACAACAGTTGATGCTGCCGCCGGTACAGCCCCAGAAGAGTGAAGGAGAGCTGGTGCTGGGGGAGCAGGTTTTCGCCTATGCCCAACATCCGCTGCGACTGGACAAGCAGGCACCTGCCACCGATCTTATCGCCCTGTCGGATATCAGTGTGCTGCGTGAGCAGGCCCGTTTTCTGCGTCAGGCAGAGCGCCGCCTGCGCGCCCTGACCAATACCGTTCCCGGCGTGGTGCTGCAGTTTATGTTCGAGCGGGGGCGGGTAGGGGGCATCGAGTTTATCAGCCGGGGCTGTTACGAGCTGCTGGGGCTGGCGAGCCAGCAGATCCGTCGTGAGCCCAAACGGGTGCTCACTATGCTGGAGCGCGAGGATCGCCGCCAGGTACGCCGTGAGATGTTCGCCATGTTGCAGGCTGGCAAACCCTTCGCATTCACCATGCGCTATCACCATCCGACCAAGGGTGTGCGCTGGTTGCAGCTCTATGGCCGTGGCCGCAGTCAGCCGCAGGGTTGGCGGATCTATGCGGTGATGCAGGATGCCACTGCCCGGGTCGAGCAGGATCAGGCATTGCAGCACTCCCATGAGCAGGCGCAACAGGCAGTTCTGGCCAAGGGGCGCTTTCTGGCCGCCATCAGCCACGAGATCCGCACGCCGATGAACGCCATGCTCGGCTTGCTGGAGTGGCTGGCCAGCACTCCTTTGTCGAGAGAGCAGGATTCGGCGCTGGCGCGGGTGCGTCAGGCGGGGGATGAGCTGCTCGGCCTGCTCAACGATGTGCTCGACTTTAGCCGCAACGAAAACAGCAAACTCTCCCTCTCGCCCCAGCCCACCGATTTTGCCGAGCTGTGCGAGCACGTGGCGGCAGTGCACTGGACCAAGGCGCGGGCCAAGGGATTGCAACTGCGCCTTAAGTTGGACCCGGCTCTGCCAGCCCTGCAGACCCTCGACCCTCACCGGGTACGGCAAGTGCTCCACAACCTGCTCTCCAATGCCATCAAGTTCAGCCTGCGTGGGGAAGTGGTGCTGTGGGCCGAGGTGGTCGCATCGACCTTGCGCTTTGGTGTGGATGATCAGGGACCGGGGATCACCGCCAAGATGCGCACCACGCTCTTTATGCCGTTCGAGCAGTTTGCCGTTGAAGGGCAGTTGCGGGCGCCGGGCACCGGTCTTGGTCTGGCCATCTGCAAGCAGCTGATCGAGCAGATGGGTGGTCTTATCGATGTCGAGGGGCGCGTCGGTGGCGGTAGCCGCTTCTATTGCGAGTTGCCCCTGAAGCGGGTACAGCAGGAGCCGGACTGGCAGCCCAATGTGCGGCAGCTGGCACTCTCTTTACCCCACGATGAGGCGCAAGCGCTGTCGCCCTGGCTCAGCCGATTGGGGATCGCCACCGTCAGCAACGCCGTTGATACGCTGCAAGCGGAGGTGGACGAGAAGGGGCTCTACTATTGGGCCTGGCAAGGGGAGTCCTGGGTGCCCGGGACCATCATCACCCTACTGCAGCCACGGCTGACTCCGGATCAACCGGTCGCAGGCACCCAGCCAGGGCTTGGCATGCGGGTACTGCTGGTTGAAGATCACGATGTCAATCGCGAGCTGATCAGCCTGCAACTGGGGCAACTTGGTGCCAGCGTTATCACTGCCGCCAATGGGCAGCTGGCGCTGGAGATGCTGGCGCAGCAGGAGGTGGATTTTGTGCTGACCGATCTGCAGATGCCGGTGATGAACGGGGCCGAGCTGTGCAGGCAATTGCGCCAATCAGCCCGTTGGGCCCGTCTGCCGGTCTATGTGATCACCGCAGATCTCAGTGATCAGGCGGCAAGGGAGCTGCAATCCTGCGGTTGCGATGGCCATCTGGACAAGCCGGTCGCCCTCAAGGAGCTGGCGACCTTGCTGCGCCATATTGCCAAAGAGGGGAGCAATGCTGTCGTCCCGACACCGGTTGCCTCGCTGCTGACCGATGAACTGGCCGCCCTTTATCTGAAGGCTACCCGTGATGATTTGGCCGAACTTGAGCGCTGCAGCACAGAAGAAGATGAAGTTGGCGTGAATGCTGCTTTACACAAGTTGAAGGGGGCCGCCAGAATGGTAGGGGCGACTGCGTTGGTTGCGGTCATTGAAGAGTGGCAACAGGCGCCCCATCCGATGCTGCAAGCCAGATTGAACCGGGTACTGGATGAGTTCAGCCAGCAGTTTTCAAAGAGGGCTCAAGATGATCATCACTGATGAAGAATTACTGGCGTTGCTCGATTCGGAAGAGCATGAGGCGGCAGGATTTTGCCCCATTGTGCTCTATGCCCTCGACAGCACCGCCCATGAGTTGGCCAGCACCATGACATTGCCCTCCTATGTCACGCTGCACCGTACCCGACCGGATGCCTGCTGGCAGTGGGAAGGGTTGTTTGCGGCAGGTGCCATTGCCCTTTACGACCCCGCCGCTCATCAGCAGGCGGACTATTTCCCCCAGTTGCAGCAGCATGAGGGGATCTACGCTATCGGCGAGGATTGGCTGGGGGGGCTTGCCGCCAGTTACCGTAAATGGTGCAACTGGCTGGCCGCTAACAAGGTGCTGCTGCTCGAGGATCACCCGTTTCAGGGGATGCAACTGCAACAGACCATCGCCGGGTTGGGGCTCTCCTGTCAGTGGGTACAGGATGAATCGGCCTGCCTTGCGGCATTGTCGGCGGGCGACATCAGCCTGCTGGTGTGCGATCTCAGTCTGGTGGAGCAAGATGCCATCAGTCTGCTGATGAACCAGCCCCAGTTGCAGGAGGCCGGGCTGCCCATTGTGCTGCTTTCGGCCCATGAGCAGACGCTGATCGACGGTGCCCGCCGCCTGCTGCACGATGCCGGTTTCAATATTCTGGCGGCGCTGGCCAAGCCGCTTGATTGCGACGAGCTGCTCAGGTTGCTGCGTAGACTCTATCTGGGCCCGCTGCGTCAGCAGCGCTTGAGCGGCCAGCGCCGCTCCATCCGCCGGTGGCAGGGGGAGGTGCAGGGTCAGCTTGGGCTGCTCTCCAGTCCCGCGACCCCTCATCCGGTCTGGCTGGCGGTGACGGGTTTGCCCAGCCGCTGGGAGGCGCTCAAGGATTGGCTGACGGAGCAGTCGCGCACCCCAGCCGAACTGACTCTGCTGATCCACCGTCGTGACCACCTGCTCGGCAATGCCGATCGCTTCGCGCTGGTGCTGCAAGCCAGTCTGGCAGGGAGCAAGCTGGCGCTGCTGCTCGATAACAGCCAGCATCTGCCATTCGATCTGCTGGAACGTTTGCCGCTGCACGCCTTGCTGCTGGGGCAGGGGATCTTGCCGGAGATGGAGTCCTTGACCTGTGACTCCCTGCTGGGACGCTTTATGGCCCGGGTTCGGGAGCTGGGGATCGCCGTCTATCTGGATGATCCTTACAACCTGCTCGACGTCGAGGTGTGGCGAGAGCGCGGTATGACGGGGCGCTGGTAAGCCATGCCGCGCTACCTCTGCTGGCCCATGCACCGGGAGCGCCTTGGCAAAGGGCTGGAGGGCTGGCCTCATCCGGTTTCCCGGACCGCGCTGCCACTGGCGATGCAGGTCTCCGAGGTGCCTTGCTTGCTGCGCGAGCTGCATGGTGTGGCGCCTGCCCGCATGCTGGCCGCTTACGATGCATTGAGTGAAGAGAGCATCTATCTGCGTTTTATGCGCCCGAAACGAACGCCGCCACCGGAACAGGTGGCCCAATTTCTCAATTACCATGCTGAACAACAGATTTCGCTGTTGCTGACCGATCTGGCTGGTGAGCCGCTGGCTCAGGCGCAATCAATCCGCCGCCGCCTTCATCCCGATCGGGCGGAGTTCTCCTGCATCGTAGCGGATCACTTCCAGCACAAGGGGGCGGGGAGGCGTATTCTGCTGGCGCTGGCACTGCTGGCCAGGGCGGACGGGATCCGGGAGTGGACGGCGGAAGTGCTGGCCCAGAACCGGCCCATGCTGACCCTGCTCAAGCGCCTTGGCTTGCCGCTGACCCTGGTGACCGGGCGGGAGATGGTCTTTGTCAGGCTGGATCTGTCGGTACTGGATGCCTGGTTACCCGCACCGCCAGCGGCGCCGCTTAAGACCAAGGGCGAATAGTGAGACTTTTTTCCCTGTGCTAAGGTCACATTTATTGTGCGGGGATAGACGGAGCAGCTTATGGCGCAGTCATATAAACATATCGTGATCCTGACCGGAGCGGGGATCTCTGCCGAATCCGGCATCAAGACTTTTCGTGCCTGCGACGGTTTGTGGGAAGAGCACAAGGTCGAGGACGTGGCGACCCCCGAGGGGTATGCCCGGGATCCCGAACTGGTGCTGCGCTTTTACAACTCCCGCCGCAAACAGCTGCAACAGCCCCAGGTTCACCCCAATCCGGCCCACTATGCGCTGGCCCGCCTCGAACGACTGCTGCCCGGTTCGGTGACGCTGGTCACCCAGAACATCGACAATCTGCACGAGAGCGCTGGCAGCAAGAACCTTATCCATATGCACGGCGAGCTGCTCAAGGCCCGCTGCCCCGAGTCCGGTCAGGTGATCGAATGGCGTGGCGATCTCCATCAGGACGAGCTCTGCTCCTGCTGCCAGTTCCCCCAGCCGATGCGTCCCCATGTGGTCTGGTTTGGCGAAATGCCGCTCGGGCTGGATCGCATCTACAGCGCGCTTGCCCAGTGCGATCTCTTTATCTCCATCGGCACCTCTGGCGCTGTCTATCCGGCCGCCGGGTTTGTCCATGAAGCGGGATTGAACGGGGCGCACACCATCGAGCTCAATCTCGAGCCGAGCGAAGTGGGCAGCCAGTTTGACGAGAAACGTTATGGCCCAGCCTCCCTGCTGGTGCCCGCCTATGTCGATGAGTTGCTGGAGGCGTGCGGCATTCATCAACCGAGGCAAGTCGAGGGGCACAACTGGATGGAGATGCGCGGTCCCTGAGCTACTGTGTGACGTGACAGTTGCAATGGTTCGGTGAAATCGCCACACTGGCAACCATTTAAAAAATGGGACGCAGTTGGCGCAATTTACCATGACCGCAGTAAAGCAATGGATCGCTTTTTTTCTCCTGATGCTGGCCAGTGCCAGTGCATCGGCCTCCATCCCCCTGATGACCCTGGTACTGCCAGATGGCCAGCAGGTGAGCCTCGATGAGGCGGCCCTCTCCGCCTTGCCACAGACCGAATTCACCACCACTACCCCCTGGACTCAGGGCGCCCACCACTATCGCGGGCCGACCCTGTCAGCCGTGCTGGCGGCGCAAGGGATCCCGGATGCTCGCAAGATCGCCGTTTCGGCCCTCAACGGCTATCAGCAGGTGGTGGATCTGGCCCTGTTCGACGGCGTGCCGCTGACCCTGGTGCGTCAGGAGGACGGCAAACCGCTGACCCGGCGCAACAAGGGGCCGCTCTGGCTGCTCATCCCGTTCACCACCTATCCCAAGCTGGACGTGCCAGCCATTCACAACTGCATGGTGTGGCTGGTGACCCGCATCGAGATCGTCGATTGATGGGGCTATCCCGCCAAAATCTGCTGTTGGTTGCGGTGTCGCTGCTGTTTCTGCTCTCGTCGGGCAGCAGCCTCTATCTGCAGTATCGGCAGGAGCAGCTGGTCGATACCTTCTACCGCAATGTCCACTGGAACATCAGCCAGGTGATGCTCGAATCCCAGCGTTTCCTCTACGACCTGCAGCTCTATCGGGCTGGCAGACTGTCGATGGAGACCCTGAGCCTCGATTACGATCTGCTGTGGAACCGGCTCGACATCTTCCTCATCAGCAGTGAAACCGCCGAGATGCGCCAGCGGCATGGGCTCGGCAAAGTGCTGGCCACCCTGTTCGAGCAGATCAAGCAGCTCGAACCCCAGATGGAGGCCGGTGCGCTGCGCGAGGGGGCTGAGCTTGCCCGCTTGCAGGAGGCGATCGCCAGCCAGACCCGTCTCATCGAACAGATAGGGGATCAGATCCTCTCCGGCCAGGAGCGGGAGCATTCGGTCAGCCAAATCCGCAACAGCCTGTTCTGGCTGCAGATCTGGCAACTGATCCTGTTACTGACCGGTGGCGCTCTGGTCGCTGCCCTCATTCGCGCCAATCTGGCGAACCGTCGGCTTGCCCTGCTCGATCCCCTGACCCAGCTGGGCAACCGCCGTGCCCTGCAGGAGCAGCTCTCTCGCGCTCTGCATGCTGGCGAGGTGAGCGCTTTGGTGGTGCTCGATCTCAAGCGCTTCAAGCAGGTCAATGATCTGCTGGGTTATCAGGTCGGTGATCGGCTGTTGCAGATGGTGGCCGACAAGTTGCAGCAGGCCCATGGCAGCCACGCTTACCGGCTCGGCGGAGATGAATTTGCCGTGGTGCTGACCAAGGCGAATGATGCGCTGGAAACCGCCATTCATGAGCTGGTGGATCTGCTCCATTTCGAGTTCGTGACCCGGGAGTGCAGCTTCGATCTGGCCTGTCGGCTCGGGGTTGCCAAGGCGCAGCAACAGGATGCCGCCCGGTTGCTGGATCAGGCCATCCTGGCCCTTAACCAGGCCAAGCGTAGCCAGGAGGGGGCGATCAGCTGGTTTGAGCCTGCCATGCTGCAGCAGCTGCAGTTGAGTCAGCAGCAACTTCATCAGCTGCGAGAGTGGCTGGCGGGGCGCGAGCCTGCACCGCTGCGAGTGGCATTGCAGGAGCTGACGAACGGACAGGGCAACGAGATGTGGCAATTGGCGCTTGAGTGGCGTGAGCAGGGAGTGCCTTGCCACATGCGCTGGCTGCAGGAGTGCGGTGTGCTGGGGCCCGTGTTGGCCCGTGTGCTGCAAGCGCACGAGGCGCAGTATGCCGATGGTCGGGCACTGCTGGTCCCGCTCGACAACCAGGCCCAGCTGACTCATCTACTGGCCTATCTGCCGGGGGCTTCCTGCACGCCGCTGGTGTTGCTGGTACCGACGCTGCAGCAGGATGGTGCCCTGCTGGCGGGATTGCGGCAGCAGGGTTGTACTCTGGCACTCAGAGAGATTGGCAGCACCACCTCGGCGCAGCTGGCAGCCGGCTGGCCTGTCCGCTACTGGCTGCCGCAGGGTGATGAAGATGGCGAGTTGTTGCAGCCTCTGGCCCGACGATTGGGATTGGTGCCACTGCAAGTGCTGGCAACCAGGGAAACGAGGTCGCTGGCCTGAGGGCAAAAGCGGTATTGCACGGCAGAGATAAAACGAAACAAGGCGACCTCTGGGTCGCCTTGTTCTTTTGTTGTCCCTGAAAATCAGGGGCGGGGCGCGCAAGATTGTCTGATCACCAGGTCTGGGTCGACGGTGATCAGGTGATTCTCCACCGCTTCGCCGTTGATCCGCGCCAGCAGGCGGGTGACGGCGAGGCGTCCCAGCTCTTCTTTGGGCTGGTTGACGGTGGTGAGCGGCGGCGACATAAATTCTGCCAGTGCCACATTGTCATAGCCAACGATGGAGATATCCCGCGGGATCACCAGCCCCGCCTGATGGGCGGCACTGATGGCTCCCATCGCCATCATGTCGTTGCAGACAAAGAGGGCGGTGGGGCGCTCGGGCAATGCCAGCAGACGAGTCATCGCCTGATGGCCGCTGGCGCAGTCAAAGTCCCCCTCCTGGATCCACTCTTGATTGATCGTGAGACCTGCCTCCTGCAACGCCTGTTCAAAGCCAGCCTGGCGCTGGTTGGCGGGCGCGCGGCTGTGGGGGCCTGTGATACAGCCGATGGCGGTATGGCCCAGCTCAATCAGATGGCGGGTCGCGAGATAACCACCGTGGAAGGAGTTGTCGGCGATAAGATCCACATCCTCGCTGACCAGCCCCCAATCCATCACCACCACCGGCAGGCTCTTGAGCCAGTCGAGCTGGTTGAAGACCTCTTGCTGTCCTTCGCTACACATGATCAGCAGGCCATCGACCCGCTTACGCAGCATCATCTTGAGGTAGGAGAGGGCCGTCTCGGCTTGACCCTCGGTGTTGCCCAGCATCAGGTTGTAGCCCTGCTCGAAGCAGTAGCGCTCCACCCCGCGCACCACCTCGGCAAAGAAGGGGTTGCTGGAGGTGGTGACCAGCATGCCGATACTGTTGGTCTCCTTCACCTTGAGGCTGCGGGCCACCAGACTTGGGGCATAGTTGAGGTCGCGCATGGCCGCAAAGACCCGCTCGCGGGTCTCCTCGGCCACAAAACGGGTCTCGTTGATGACATGGGAGACGGTGGTGGTGGAGACCCCCGCCAGCGCCGCCACCTCCTTGATATTGGCCATCAGTGCCCCTGTGCAGTCTGCTCAAGCAGGAAGGTGTCGACCTCCTGCTTGCTTGGGATGGAGCTCTGGGCGCCGAACCGGGTGACGGAGAGTGCCGCTGCCCCATGGGCAAAGCGCACCGCGCTGTGGAAATCGGCACCCGCCAGTTCTGCCGCCAGCAGGGCGCCGTTGAAGGTATCGCCTGCGGCAGTGGTATCCACCGCCTTGACCCGAAAGCCCGGGATCAGCTGTTGCTGCTGGGCGTTGCTGCAATAGACCCCCTGCGACCCTAGGGTGATCATCACATCCGCAATGCCCATCTGGTGGAAGCGGGCGGCCGCCTCGCGGGCACTCGCTTCGTCGGTGACTTTGACGCCGGTCAACAGCTCGGCTTCAGTCTGGTTGGGGGTGATAAGATCCACCAGCGCCAACAGCTCAGCGGAGAGCAGACGGGCGGGGGCGGGGTTGAGTACCACCCGGGTGCCGTTGGCGCGAGCCAGCCGTGCAGCTTCATGGACGCTCTCCAGCGGCACTTCCAGCTGCAACAGCAGGGTGTGGGCGTCGGCGATCATCGCTTCGTGGTTTTTCACCACGGCAGGGGTGATGGCACCGTTCGCCTCGGCGGAGATACCTATGCTGTTCTCCCCCTCATCGCTCACATAGATGATGGCGATACCGGTCGGGAGCTTGGGATCGAGCTCGACGGCGCTGACGTCGATGCCATCTTTGGCAAAACCGCTCTTCATCTGGTGGCCGATGGCGTCATCACCGATGCGGGCGATAAAGGAGACGGGGGCGCCGAGGCGGGCTGCCGCAACCGCCTGATTGGCCCCCTTGCCACCGGGCACCACCTGATAGCTGTGACCGGTCAGGGTTTCACCCGGGCGAGGAAAGTGGGGAACGCGCAGCACATGGTCTGCATTGACACTGCCCAAAACGACGAGACGATTCATGTTGACTACTCCTGATGCATCTTGGCTTGAACACAATGACTGAGTGAGCTCAAGCCGGGAGGCACCGTAATTGAGGGGAAAAGGGGAGGCGAACCTCCCCTCGAGCACTTACTTGCTGACCACTTGCAGCGGTACCGGAATGGATTTCTCGACCGGTTGACCTTTCAGCACCTTGTCGGCAGTCTCGACGCCGATGGCACCGATCAGGGCGGGTTGCTGGGCCACGGTGGCGGCCAGTTTACCCTTGGCAACGGCGGCTTTGCCATCGTCAGTGCCATCGAAGCCGACGATCATCACCTCTTTACCGGCAGCCTGCACGGCGCGGATGGCACCCAGCGCCATCTCGTCGTTCTGGGCAAAGACGGCTTGAACGGTCGGGTGGGCAGCCAGCAGGTTTTCCATGACGTTCAGACCCTTGGTGCGGTCAAAGTCGGCAGGCTGGGAAGCCAGCACCTGCAGTTTGTTGGCTGCCACGGCCAAGGCAAAGCCTTCACCACGGTCGCGGGCGGCGGAGGTACCGGCAATCCCTTCCAGCTGAATGACCTTGGCGCCGGTACCCAGTTTTTCGGTGATAAAGTCACCGGCCAGCTTGCCGCCTGCCACGTTGTCGGAGGCAATATGGGCCTTGACCTCACCCTGCGCAGCACCACGGTCCAGAGTCAGTACCGGAATGCTGGCGCGGTTGGCCAGACGGATAGCGTTGCCGACCGCTTCGGAGTCGGTGGGGTTGATCAGGATGGCGCCGACCTTGCGTATGGTGAGATCTTCCATGTTGGAGAGCTCTTTGGCCGGGTCATTCTGGGAGTCCAGTACCACCAGCTCGTAGCCAAGCTCTTTGGCTTTGGCTTCGGCACCCTCTTTCATGGTGACGAAGAAGGGGTTATTGAGGGTGGAAACCACCATGGCCAGGGTTTGATCGGCGGCATGGGCGGTGCCCAGCACGGACATGATGGCGGCAGCGAGCAGGGTATTGAGCTTTTTCATCATTTCATTCCTTGTGTGTGGCTTGTCTTATCAACGATTGCTTTTGTTATCGATCATCACGGCAAGCAAGATCACGCTGGCCTTGGCGATCATCTGGTAATAGGAGGATACGTCGAGCAGGTTGAGGGCGTTGTTCAGGAAGCCGATGATCAGCGCCCCTATCAGGGTACCCATGATACGGCCCTTGCCGCCCATCAGGCTGGTACCACCCAGCACCACGGCGGCGATGGCATCCAGCTCGTAACCCATGCCCGCTGTCGGCTGGGCAGAGGAGAGACGAGAGGTAACGATAAGCCCTGCCAGTGCCGAGAGCGCGCCGCACAGACCATACACCGCCAGCTTCACCCGATCCACATTGATACCGGAGAGGCGGGTAGCCGATTCGTTGCCACCCAGCGCGTAGATGTAGCGACCGAGACGGGTGTGGTTGAGCATGAACCAGGCGAGCAGGAAGACGATGGCCATCAGCCAGATGGGTACCGGCAGACCGAACAGGTAACCGGTACCGAGCCAAGCAAAGTGATCGGCGCCGTCACTGAAACCGGTGGAGATGGGGCGACCCTCGGTATAGACCATGGTGATGCCGCGCAGGGCGGTCATGGTGACCAGAGTGGCGATAAATGCCTGTACCTTGCCCTTGGCAATGATGAGGCCGCTGACGCCGCCCAGCAGAGCACCGGCACCCAGAGTGAGGGGCACCACCAGCCAGATCGGCAGCTCCATGGCGACCATGGTGGCGGCCAGTGCACCGCACAGGGCCAGTACCGAGCCGACCGACAGATCAATACCGGCGGTAAGGATAACCAGCGTCATACCGACCGCCATGATGGCGTTGACCGAGGTCTGGCGCAGGATGTTGAGCAGGTTGTCGGCGGTGAAGAAGTTGGGGCTCAGAAAGGAGACCACACCAATCAGGACCAGCAGCGCGACCAGGGATTTGTTCTCGATCCACCACGCCTTGCTCATGACGCCGCGGCGGGAAAGGGTTTGGGTTGTCATTGGGATGCCTCTTGCTCTGCTTGCCACTGTTTACCGACTGCCGCCGCCATCAGCTTCTCCTGATTGGCATCGCGGGTGTTGAACTCTGCGCTGATGCGCCCTTCATGCATCACCATGATGCGATCGCTCATGCCGAGCACTTCCGGCATCTCGGAGGAGACCAGAATGATGCTCATCCCCTCCTTCTTGAACTGGTTGATCAGCTGATAAATTTCCTTTTTCGCCCCCACGTCGACGCCGCGGGTCGGCTCGTCGAGGATCAGCACCTTGGGCCGGGTCAGCAGCCCCTTGGCGATGGCTACCTTCTGCTGGTTGCCGCCAGAGAGCAGCTTTATCAGCTGATCCTGACTCGGGGTCTTGATGTTGAACAGGCGCACATAGTCGCTCACCGCCTGCCGTTCGGCCTTGCCGTCAATCTTGCCGTTGCTGATGAACTCGTCGAGGGCGCACAGACTCATGTTTTCTCGCACCGACAGCTCCAGCACCAGCCCATCCCCCTTGCGATCTTCGGAGATATAGGCGATGCCTGCGGCCAGACCATCGGCCGGGCTTTTGGGCACCAGCGCATGACCGTCCACTGCCACTTCACCGGCGCTGATGGGGCTGGCGCCATAGATTAGCTTCATCAGTTCGGTACGGCCGGAGCCCATCAGGCCGCTAAAGCCCAGAATTTCCCCCTGACGCAGGGAGAAACTCACCCCGCGCACGCCGGGACCGGCCAGATCCTTAACCTGCAGGCTGACGGGGCCAAGCTCGCGCTCAAGACGCGGATACTGCTCTTCCAGTCGGCGGCCCACCATCATCTCGATGATCTTGTCTTCATCCAGATCGCTCACCGCCTTCTCGCCGATCCACTTGCCATCGCGCAGCACAGTGACCCGATCGCAGATCTCGAAGATCTCCTTGAGGCGGTGGGAGATATAGACGATGCCGCAGCCTTGTTCGCGCAGCTCGCGGATAACCTTGAACAGCTGCTCGGTCTCGGTATCGGTCAGCGCATCGGTCGGCTCGTCCATGATGATGACGCTGGCATCGAACGACAGCGCCTTGGCAATCTCCACCATCTGCTGTTCGCCGATGGAGAGATCCCCGAGCCGGGTATCCGGCCCGTGCTTGACGCCAAGTCGTGCCAGCAGGCCGCTTGCCCGCTCGCGCAGCTGTTTGTGGTCGATGCTGCCAAAACGGGTACGGGGTTCACGCCCGAGGAAGATATTGGCGGCAATCGACAACTCCGGCAGCAGGTTCAGCTCCTGATGGATGATGCTGATCCCCTGATCCTGAGAGTCGCGCGGTCCCTTGAAGTGAACCGGCTGACCGCGGTAGCTGACGCTGCCCGCATCGGCCTGATAGATACCGGTCAGCACCTTCATCAGGGTGGATTTGCCGGCGCCATTTTCACCGAGCAGGGCCATCACCTGGCCCGGATAGACCCGCAGACCCGCTTCGTCGAGGGCGCGCACACCGGGAAAGGTCTTGACGATCCCGGTCAGCTCCAGAATGGGTGAGAGGGGGGAGGTTGTGCTCATTTGCAGTTTCCTTGAAGAGGCCTTCTTTGAAGAAGGTCAGAACGCCACACCGGCGCAGAGGATCAGGTTGGTGTAGGGAGTCACCTCGCCGCTGCGTACGATCGCCTTGCTCTGGCGGGAGCGGGTTTTGAACTCCTCGTGCAGACAGTATTCGATGGCGATGGGCTTGCCCTGGGCGGCGGCGTGCGCCTCAAGCTGATCGACCAGCGCCTGATGGGCGGCGGGGCTGATCTGCTTGATCTCGCTTGCCATGATCACCTTCTCCACCACCAGATCGGTGAGCAGGGCGGTCAGTACGGTTGCAAGGCTGGGTGTCCCCGCCATCAGCGCCAGATCGATCCGCTCCGGACCTGCCGGAATGGGCAAGCCTGCATCGCAGACGGTGATCTCGTCGGTGTGGCCCATCTGTGCCACCAGAGCACTCAGGGGAGCATTGAGCAGTACGCCTCGTTTCATACAGCACCTCATCAGGCCTTGGCCCGTCAATCTGTGAACCGCTAGGCAACCGGTTACGCAACCGGTTGCGTCATGGCGCAAAGATAGGCTTTTTACCGGGGAAGGGCCACGGCAAAACCACGGAAATGTGAAAACGATCTCAAAGGCGGGAGAAGAAGTGCAGGGGAGGAGGCAGGAAGGGTGTCAGCAGAGCCCTGACACCCTTGTTATTTATCGAGCTATTGATTTTATGGTTAGTTGGCCAGTGCCTTGGCGACCGCCGGACGGCTCAGCATGCGCTGATAATGGTCGGCAACCTTGGGGAATTCACTGATCTCGACCCCATCGCTTTTCAGCCAGCCCGCGACCACGAACAGATAGATATCCGCCACGCTGAACTGCTCGCCCAGCACCCAGGGGCCTGCCAGATAGTGCTGCTCAATCTGGGCAAAGCCATCGCGCATATTGCTGGCGACTTTCTGCTGCATGGCGGCAATGGCCTGCTCGTCATCGGCCCAGCGGCTGCCACGGCGACCGTGGGCGTGGGAGACATGCACGGTGGAGGCGAGGAAGCTGTTGACCTCCTGCATGCGGGCCAGCAGGAACGGGTTGTCCAGCGGCGCCAGCTTGGCTGCGGGGAAGCGCTGCGCCACATAGAGCAGCAGGGCCGGGGTCTCGGTCAGGGTGCCCTGCTCGGTGATCAGGGCAGGCACCCGCCCTTTGGGGTTGATGGCAAGATACGCAGGATCACGCTGCTCTCCTGCGGCGAGGTTGACGAGACGGGATTGGAACGGGGCATTCGCTTCCAGCAGGGCAATCTGCACGGCCATGGCACAGGTGCCGGGAGCGAAATAAAGGGTCAGATCGGACATGAATACTCCTGATTGGCTCAGGCCACCCGCGATATCGGCGAAAGATTGTTTCGCGGAGCACCACGGGCAGTCATGAAAAAAGAGAGGGGGCAACGCTTGCCCCTTAACCAATCTACACCCCTAAGGAGGGATGAAAAAGCGCAGAATTAATCGACTTTGGCCGCTTTGCTGTTTGCCCACACCCTAAACCCCTTGGCCAAAACCTCGAACCAGATGTTGCTGAGCTTGATGGCATCGCTGACGACTGAGGGGTGGCAAGTTGGTACTGAAAGGACTGGGGGGGCAATAGCGCTCCCGCCTCGCGATGCACTCTATCTGTGAGAAATCATGCAGGTGGAAGACTGATGCCCGTGTGCGGGAATACAGATCCTTTTTGCGATGATCCTTTCAGGCTTGAAGGGGCGCACCGCAATTATTATCAATAAGACAGAACCTTATTCCCCATATAGCTTAATTTCCAACACATTGGCGATGGCACTGCCATTCCAGTGGTATTCCAGATGCTGGGCTTGGTGGATCTTGGTGACCAGACGGGGGCGATAGAGCACATGGCAGTTATGACCGCTGTGGCGCACAGAACGGTAGTGGATACCGTCTATCCCCTTGGTTTTCTGTTCTTGGGCGAAAGCTTGGGATTGACCATAGTTGGTTGCGTGATAAAGCGGGGTGGAGAGAAATTCCGCGCTGGTGATATCGACCAGATTGGCGTTGAACTCGGTATAGAGCACCCGCATCTGTACTTTCTGAGCGGGTTCGTTGGTGTAGCCGAACATGCGCTCTTGGTGATACACAGTCTCTTTGATGGCAGTATCGAGCAGGGGGGCGCAGTAGTAACCGCCGAAATCGCCAGTGGTGAATCGGGCTCCTTCCGGGTTGATATGGGTGAAGGCTGCCATCACATAGCTGCTGCCATTTAGCCCGACCAACCAATCCTCTTTCGGTACCAACGACAGATCACCCGCCGCTTCATTCAACCGATCATTGGTCAGTGACTCTATGGCCCAGACGGCCTCCAGTTCGTCCGCATTAGCTACGTCTTCATAGAGATCGATGGTGGGGTAGCGGCTTGGAATGATCCGATAGGCTCGCTCCCCCTTGAGTTCAATCAGTGGCGGCTCTTGCATCAGGCCATACCCCCGCGCCAGGCATGCAGACGGGTGGCCACTTCATACAAATCAGCCACGCGGCCAGCGTTCATAATGTCCATCGCGCTGCGCCCGGCAAAGAAGGGATGGCTGTTGGGTTTGCGCACCCAGCCGTAGATGCTGTCGTCGGCACTGAACAGCATCCTCAGACACTTATGGATATTGAGGATGTAGCTCATCCGTTCTTGCATATCCACGGTCAGACGGATCCCGCCGTTTGACTCTTTGTATTTGTTCAATGTTGAACGGGATGAAATGCCAAGAAGTTTCAGCTGTTCATCTGTATTGCAGTGCCACTTATCCAGGATACGGAATACCACAGGCAGTGCCTTACTGGGGTCAATGGCGCCATTTTTCAGGGCTTTTTGTGCAGTGTTGGCCATATGTCCTCCTTACTATAGTCAGCGCCAGACGGCTGTCTGGCGCTTGAAATGTTAACTTGAGCTTAGTGTAGAAGAAATGCGCACACATGTACACATTTATACATATGTACACATATGTGTTCATTCTTGGGCGTTAATCTTCTTCCTTGAGGTCACGCAAAAAACACTCAGTGGTCAGCCACTATCTGGTGTGGTCCTGGCTGGTACATTGGGTTGATTTTCTCGGCGTCTTTATTGGCCTCATTTTCGAACCGATGGGCCAGCTTGATGGAGGCCAGACACGAGGCGCGCCATGTGTCGATCGGTGTGCTGTCGTGTTTAGGCATCGAAGAGGTGAAGATGAAAAAGGGAGCGATTGCTCCCTTAATCCATTAACCCCGTCAGGGCCGATTAACCGCCGACTTAACCGGCTTTGGCCACCATGGCTTTCAACTGCAGGAAGTACTGCTCGTAGAGGCGGGAGGCATCACCCACATCGGACTGGAACTCGCCCTTGCGCTTGATCTCGTCGCTCGGGAAGACCATGGGGTTGTTGCGAAACGCCGGGGTGAGCAGGGGAATGGCATCCTTGACCGGAGTGGGGTAGCCGATCGCCTCGGCCACCTTGGCGGCCACATCGGGGCGCATCAGGAAGTTGATCAGAGCGTGGGCCTCTTTCACATGCTTGGCCTTGGCCGGGATGGCGAGGTTGTCCATCCAGAGCACGGCGCCTTCTTCGGGGTAGGTCATCTGGATGGAGGGGTATTCGCGCTGGGCGCCGTAGGCCGAGCCGTTCCACAGCATGCCGATATTGACCTCACCGGCGATAAAGGGGTCGGCCGGGTTGTCGGAGTTGAACGCCTTGACGTTGGGCATCAGCTTTTTCAGGTATTCGAACGCTTCGGCAATTTGCGCCTTGTCCTGGGTGTTGGGGCTGTAGCCCAGCTGCACCAGCGCGATATGGAACACCTCGCGGGCATCGTCCATCAGCAGCAGGCTCTCTTTCCACTCCGGCGCCCAGAGCTGTTTCCAGCTGGTGACCGGCTGCTCGATGATGTCGGTGTTGGTGCCGATGCCAGTCGCACCCCAGATATAGGGGATGGAGTAGCGGTTGTCCGGGTCGTACTCGTGGTTGAGCAGGGTAGGGTCGAGGTGCTTGAAGTTGGGCAGCTGGGCGCGATCCAGCGGCTGCAGCATTCCCTCCTTGGCCATTTTCGAGATGAAATAGGTGCTGGGCACGACCACGTCATAGCCGTCGCCATGGGTTTTCAGCTTGGCGTAGAGGGTCTCGTTGGATTCGTAGGTGGAGTAGATCACCTTGATACCGGTCTCTTGCTGGAACTGCTCCAGCAGGCCGTCCGGCACATATTCCGACCAGTTGTAGAAGTAGACCACCTTGTCGTCGGCCGCGTGAGCGCTCTGGCTCAGCAGCGGGGTGGTGAGGGTGAGGGCGGCTGCCAGCAGGGCGCCGGCCTTGTGTTGGATTGTCATCAACAACTCCTTGGGGTTATGGGGCCTTGCGGCCCACCGTGACAGAGTTCGCCAAAGGTGGCGGGGACGAAACGGGCAGGGTCAACCCTGCCGTTTACGCAGTAACAGTTGCGCCAGCAGCACCATCCCGAGGGAGGCGACCAGCATCAGGGTTGCCAGGGCGTTGACCTCGGGGGAGACCCCCACCTTGACCATGGAGTAGATCTTGAGTGGCAGGATCTCGTAGGCCGGGCCGGTCACAAAGGAGCTCACCACCACATCGTCCAGCGACAGGGTAAAGGAGAGCAGCCAGCCCGCCATCACCGCCGGCAGGGCAAGCGGCAGTATGATGCGGCGCAGGATGATCCACTCGCCAGCCCCCAGATCCCGCGCCGCCTCCAGCATCCGCACATCAAAACCGCACAGCCGCGAGTAGACGGTGATCACCACGAACGGCAGGCAGAAGGTGATGTGGGCGATCAGCAGCGACCAGAAGCCGAGCGCAATGCCGGTCACCACAAACAGGGTCAGCAGCGAAATGGCCATCACGATATCGGGGGACATCATCACCACGAACAGCATGCCGCTCACGTACTGCTTGCCGCGAAAGCGGTAGCGAAACAGTGCCACGGCGGTGAGGGTGCCGATCAGGGTGGCTGCGGTGGCGGTGAGGGCGGCGATGGTCAGGGAGTGCTGGGCAGCCTGCATCAGGCTGGCGCTGGCAAACAGCTTCTCATACCAGCCCAGGGTAAAGCCGCGCCAGTCGATGCCATATTTCGACAGGTTGAAGGAGTTGGCGATCAGCACCCCGATGGGCACATAGAGATAGCCAAACACCAGCAGCAGAAACAGAGCTTTCAATGCGCGCATCATGCCACCTCCCCCTTCTTGCTGAGCAGTTTGCCCGCCCGCCAGTAGCAGTAGACCAAGAGCGCCATCAGTACCGTCAGCATCACGCTGATGGCGGCGCCGAAGGGCCAGTCACGGCTGTTGAGGAACTGGGTCTTGATCAGGTTGCCGATCAGCAGGTGCTTGGCGCCACCCAGCAAGTCAGAGACATAGAACATCCCCATGGCGGGCAGGAATACCAGCAGGCAACCGGCGATGATGCCGGGCAGAGTGAGGGGCAAGATGATCCGCACCAGCCGCTGCCAGCCGTTGGCGCCGAGATCTCGCGCCGCCTCCAGCAAACGGCCATCCAGCTTCTCGATGCTGGAGTAGAGAGGCAGCACCATAAAGGGGAGCAGCACATAGACCAGCCCGATGATGACGGCCACCTCGGTATACATCATCTGCAGCGGCCGCTCGATAAGCCCCAGATCCAGCAGCCAGCCGTTGATCAGCCCCCGGGTGCCGAGCAGCACTTTCAGCGCATAGGTGCGGATCAGGGAGTTGGTCCAGAACGGCACCACCACCAGAAACAGCAGCAGCGGGCGGATACGCGCTGGCAGATGGGCCAGCAGCCAGGCAAAGGGGTAACCCACCAGCAAGCAGATGCTTGTGGCGAGCAGCGCCAGCCAGAGGGAGTGGAGCAGTACCTCGAAATAGAGCGGGTCCAGCAGGCGGCCATAGTTGCTCAGGGTAAAGAGCGGCGCGATAAGCTCGGACTCGTCACGGGTCAGGAAGCTGACGCCGATGATCATCAGGTTGGGCAGGAAGACAAACAGTGTCAGCCAGCCCAGGATCAGCGCGATGGCCCCGTTGCGAAAGCCATTGTGGGCAAAGCTGTGCGGTACCCGCAGATTAGTGAGGCTCATAGGGCAGCACCACCTCCCAGCTGTCGACCCAGTGGATCGCCACCTCCTGACCCAGACGGTAGTCAAAGTCGGGGTCATCCTCGTCGAAGAACTCTGAGATAAGCAGCTGTTTGCCACTTTCGAGTTCGATCACCGAATCCAGCGTCGCCCCCTTGTAGTTGCGCTCGCGGATATTGCCCCGTAGCGCACCGCTCTGATCGTCATCCTGATCGAGAATGCGCAGATCTTCCGGGCGCAGCAGCACCAGCACCTTGTCGTCTGGCTGGAACGGCAAGGTGGTATGAAGCAGGCACTCGCGCCCCTCTACCTCCGCTTGCCAGATACCGGGTTCGCGCTGACTGATCAGCTTTCCATCCATCACGTTGATCTCGCCGATAAAGCGGGCCACGAACAGGTTGGCTGGCGATTCGTAGATATCGCGCGGGGTGCCGCGCTGGATGATCTTGCCCCCCTCCATCACCAGGATGCGATCAGACATGGTGAGTGCCTCTTCCTGATCATGGGTAACGAAGACAAAGGTGATGCCAAGGCGACGTTGCAGCGCCTTGAGCTCGCTCTGCATCTGCTTGCGCAGCTTGTAGTCGAGCGCCGAGAGGGATTCGTCGAGCAGCAGCAGGCGCGGCTTGTTGACCACGGCGCGGGCAATGGCGACCCGTTGCTGCTGGCCGCCGGAGAGCTGATCCGGGCGGCGGTTGGCCAGCTCGGTGAGCTGCACCATGGCGAGGGTCTCCTCGACCCGCTGGCGGATCTCGCTGGTCGGTACTTTCTGCATCTCGAGGCCAAAGGCGACGTTTTCAAACACCGTCATATGGGGGAAGAGCGCATAGCTCTGGAACACGGTGTTGATGTGCCTGTGTTCGGCGGGGATATGGGTGATCTCGTCACCGGCCAGATGGATGGTGCCCCCATCGACCGACTCGAGCCCGGCCAGCAGGCGCAGCAGGGTGGTCTTGCCACAGCCGGAAGGGCCCAGCAGGGTAAGAAATTCACCATCGTAGATTTCAAGGTCAAGGTCACTCAGGATCACCTTGCCATCGTATTTTTTGCTGATCTTGTTCAGCGCGACAATTACCTGTGGATTGTTCATCATCCGCCAGTCTCACCCCAGCCAGTGGCCATCGTGTTGAAAGAGGGCCGCATTCTATGCAGCCGACACATGAAATTAAAGGCTTTTTGGCCCGAATTAGCCGCAAGTGCGCAGGAAAAACGGCTACGAATAGCAGACCAAATCGCTATAATGTGCCACCTGATTTGGTCGTTTTCGATATTGGATAGTCAATTGAGTAATAAAATGCGTATTGGCGGCTCCCTTGAGCAGTCTCTGAACCAGGGCTACCGCCTTGATCTGAAAGGGGTCATCCAGGAGGGATGGCAACAGACCCGCCGTACCGGATTTGGCCTGCTGCTGGCGATTGTCGGGGTGACGGCGATCTGGATCCTGCTCAGCAATGTGCTGCTGTTGCCCTATCTGGGGGATGACAGCCAGATGAATGTGGCCATGGTGCTGAGCTTGCTGATGACGGTGGTGATGGCCCCCATGACCAGCTCCCTCGATATGCTGGGGTTGCAGCAGTCTGTCGGGGTGCGCGCTAGAGCCAACCAGGTGTTCGACTTCTTCCGCCACTTTGTACGCCTCGGCATGTTGAGCCTGCTAGGCAGTCTGCTCACCAGCCTGTTTGGCCCGCTATTCGATCTGCTGGGCTTGCCCGCCGTACTCTCTTTCATTCCCTCGGCCCTGATCGGCATGGGGCTGCTCTTTACCGTCCCGCTGGTGCTGGAACGCGGTCTGACGCCGCCCCAGGCCATTCTGGTCTCTCTCAAGCTTTTCGCACGCGGCTGGCCAAGCATTGTGCTGTTCCACGGCGTGATGACCGCGCTCTTCTTCCTGGCTCTGATCCCCATGGGGTTGGGGCTTATCTGGGTGGCACCGCTCTATTTCAACTGCAAGGGGATCCTCTATCGGGATCTCTGCGGGGTGGGGGTAGAGGTTAACGAGGTGACAGAAGGCCCCAACCATTTCAATGCATGATGCAAAAGGACGTTGAATGACCCGTCGATATGGAGTGACCAAGGCTGTGCGCCAGAGCCTGCTGGCCACGCTCTTGCTGCCAGGGCTGGCGCTGGCTGAGCCGGTGCTGGATCTGCAATACAGCACCTTCTACAGCCAGATGAAGACCTTTGCCAAAGGGGAGTTTGGTCACGCCAGACTGGGGTTTTATCTGACCGATCCGCAAAATGGTCAGCGCTGTGGCCTCACCTTTGCCCGGGTTGCAACCGACAGCAAAGAGGTTGCGGGCGAGGTAACGGTCGATAGCGAACTGCGCCTGCCTTTTGATGAGGATCTCAACCTCGACAAGGGGATCGTGACCGTCGGCCTGAAAGAAGAGCACGCCACTTGCGATATGACGGTACAGGTGATGGCAGATGCGCCGAACTGGCCCGAGCTGCCCTTGGTCGAGCTGGCGGCACGTCAGCAACAGATGCAGTCGCTGCTCGACAAGATGGCGGGCATGGTCGGCAAGCACTTCCTGCCGAAGATGGAAGGGGTGCGCATTACCCTGGTACAGCAGATCGGCACCGCCTATCTGATTGATGGCGCCCGTCAGGAAGCGCTGCCCTGGGAGGAAGGCCACCTGCTGCTAAGCAATGAGCAACTGGCCGCGTTCGCTGCCGGGCAACTGCGCCTGCAGGGTGACGTGTTGCGACTGACCCCCTGGCTGCACAAAGGCTGATGCCGATGGTGCTGTCACGTTGGTAAGAGGCAGATCAAGAAAGCAAAAAAGGAGCGATTATCGCTCCTTTTTTATTGCGTGGCGTTTGCCTTGTGAGAGCGGCTTAGCGCACTTCAATCACATCCAGCATGTCCATCTCGTCGATATCCAGCAGCGGCGCCTTTGGCATCTCGGGCGGATCAAACGCCTTGTCGCCGCCATCGATGATGCCGGAGTCGCGGTTGATGCTCTTGAAGTCAAACAGCTTGTGGTCGAGCAGGTGGCTCGGGATCACATCCTGAATGGCGGTGAACATGGTCTCGATACGACCGGGGAAGCGGCGATCCCAATCCTGCATCATCTGTTTGATGGCCTGACGCTGAAGGTTCTCCTGCGAGCCGCACAGGTTGCACGGAATGATGGGGAAGGCTTTGACATCGGCGTAGCGGATCAGGTCCTTCTCTTTGCAGTAGGCCAGCGGGCGGATCACCACGTTCTTGCCATCGTCGCTCACCAGCTTGGGCGGCATGGACTTGAGCTTGCCACCGTAGAACATGTTGAGGAACAGGGTCTCAAGGATGTCGTCGCGGTGGTGGCCAAGGGCAATCTTGGTGCAACCCAGCTCCTGGGCGGTGCGATAGAGAATACCGCGGCGCAGCCGTGAGCAGAGGGAGCAGGTGGTTTTGCCTTCCGGTACCTTCTCCTTGACGATGGAGTAGGTATCCTCTTCGACAATCTTGTACTCGATGCCGAGGGAATCCAGGTACTCGGGCAGCACATGCTCGGGGAAACCGGGCTGCTTCTGATCCAGGTTGACGGCAACCAGATCGAAATGGATGGGGGCGCTGGCTTTGAGGCTCATCAGTATGTCGAGCATACCGAAGCTGTCCTTGCCGCCGGAGAGGCAGACCATGACCTTGTCGCCCTCTTCAATCATGTTGAAGTCGGCAATGGCCTGACCCACGTTGCGCCGCAGGCGCTTCTGCAGTTTGTTAAAACTGTATTTTTCTTTGGCGTTCAGCTCTTCTAGCATGCTCGTAAAACCCGGGACACAAATAAGCGCGTTATTATAGCCATGTCCCGGGGGAGGGCAAGGTGCCAGGCACCTTATGATTGATTGCGACGACTGTCGACCGGGCAGCTGTAGTCCGCCGGTTTGAGGATCAGGATGTCGCAGGAGAGGCGGTCAATCACATGTTCGGCGGTATTGCCGAGCAGAGCAGCAGAAAGACCGGTACGGCCGACACAGCCCATGATCATCAGGGTTGCCTTGAGCTCTTCGGCCATATCCGGCAACACCTCTTCCGGTAGCCCCTCTGCTACCCGGGTCCAGAGATGACCGATCCCGAACTTGTCGGCATGGCTGAGCAGCAGGCTTTCGTGGTGTTTGCGGATCGCTTCGTTGTAGGCGTTGGGATCAAACTCCGGCAGCTCGATGGCCACGTTGACCGGGGTGCCCGGGTAGGTGTTGACCAGATAGAGGTTGGAGCCCAGCAGCTCGGCGATGTCGCTCCCCTCCTGGGTGATCCGTTCATTGAGCAGTTTCTGATCCGGATCGTCGCTTGAGCAGTTGATGGCGGCGATGATGTTGCCGCCCCGTTGCCAGTGACCCTCCTTGACCAGCAGCACCGGACAGGGGCATTTGCGCAGCAGGTGCCAGTCGGTGGGGGTAAAGATAAAGGTTTGCAGGAAGCTGTGATGGTGAGTGGCTTTGACCACCAGATCGTGGCGCTGCTCCAGCACTTCCTGAATGACACACTCGAAGGGGCGATTGTGCCAGACTACCTTCACTTCGCATTCGATCCCCTGTGCCCGATAGGGGGTCAGGATCTCGTCCAGCCACTCACGTCGCTGTGAAATGACGCCGTCGCGCATCTCTTGCCGCTCGTCCACCGAGAGCATGGCGGTCATTTCATACGAGAAGTCATAGATGGTGAGCAGCAGGGTCAGATGGGCGTTTTCGTCCAGCTCGGCGACTTTGACTGCCCGTTCGAGGGCGATTTGACGCTCCTCTTCTGGATTGATAACCACCAGAATATTCTGATATTTGACCATCTTCTCCTCCTTGGAAAAGTCCAATGACAGCAGAATCTTAGCCATTACAGCTTAGCGCAGGAGGAGGGTATGGGGAACGTACCGGATCACATTCCAGAGGAAAGGATCCGGCAGGGAAAGCAGGAGAAAAGCGAGAGGGTAGCGGAAAAATCAGCCGCAGGGCGGGCGAGTGGCACCGGCCATCATGCCCAGCGCGACCTGATCCAGCACAGTAATGTATTTGCCTTTAACGCTGATGAGACCGGACTTCTGGAAACGGCCGAGCAGACGACTGATGGTCTCGACAGTCAGCCCCAGATAGTTGCCAATGTCACCACGGGTCATGGAGAGACGGAACTCCTTGGCGGAGAAGCCGCGCTCGGAGAAGCGTACCGACAGATTGTGCAGGAAGGCGGCGAGGCGCTCTTCGGCATTCTTCTTGGAGAGCAGCAGGATCATCTCCTGATCGCCCATGATTTCGCTGCTCATCAGACGCATGATCTGCTGGCGCAGTTTGGGCATCTTGCCGGAGAGATCATCCAGCACTTCAAACGGGATCTCGCACACCATGGCCGTTTCCAGCGCCTGGGCGAAGGAGGGGTGGGCCTGCTTGTTGATGGCATCAAAACCGACCAGATCGCCAGCGAGGTGGAATGCAGTGATCTGCTCATCCCCTTGCTCGGTGATGGTGTAAGACTTGATGGTCCCGGAACGGATGGCATAGAGCGATTTGAACTCATCGCCAGCCTTGAACAGCTCTTCACCCTTCTGGATCGGCTTCTTGCGCTCGATGATGCTGTCCAGCTGATCAAGCTCGTTGTCGTTCAGAGTGAAGGGAATACAGAGCTGACTGATGCTGCAATCCTGGCAATGAATTGCACAGCCACCGCTCTGGATACGTCTGCCAGGTTTCTTTTCCGGGATCATAGGCTCATACGAATAATTGATTTATATCAAACAAGTTTACCATCAACTCATCCGTTTTGGATAGGGTTTCAAAAGGAAGCAATGCCAATCCAGAAGGTATGTACCCCGAAAAAAATGAGCAGCAGGGCACCGCCAAGGCGCAAACTGCGCAGGGTGAGCCAGTATCTCAGGCGATCGGCAAGCCCTCCCAACGCAAACAGGGTGGGCAGGGTGCCGAGACCAAAAAAGAGCATGATGAGCGCCCCGCCACTGGCCGAACCGGCTGCCGCGCTCCAGGTCAGCATCGAGTAGACCAGCCCGCAGGGCAGCCAGCCCCACACCATGCCAAAGGGCAGTGCCTGCACAGGTGAGGTGAAGGGGAGAAACTTGCCTGCTAGCGGTTTGATACGGGGCCAAAGTCTGGCGCCGAGCCGCTCCAGCAGCAAGATCCCTTGCCACCAGCCCGCCAGATAGAGACCAAGCGCAATCATCAGCAGCGCCGCCACCAAGCGTAAGCCGGCAATAGCGTGTTTGCCTGCGCCCAGCTCGCTGGTTGTGGCGAGCAGGCCGCCCACCAGTGCACCTGCAATCACATAGCTCAGGATCCGGCCGAGGTTGTAGTTGAGCAGATAGGCGAGTCGCCCCCAAAAATGCTGCTTGTTGGCTGGGATCGCCATGGAGAGCGCGGCGGAGACGCCACCGCACATGCCAATACAGTGGGCAGAGCCTGCCAGTCCGACCAGCAGGGCGCCGGCCAGATCAAGGTTGTGGGTCATGGTCAGCAGGCTTTACGGGTTTGTGGGCAGGTTGCTCTTCGTCAAACAGGATGTTGGAACCCTGCCGGTCGAGATCTTCAAATTGCTCGGAGCGAATGGCCCAGAAGAAGACGACCCCGGCGATGATCACAAACAGGATAGCGATGGGGATCAGGACAAAAATTATATTCATGAGAGGTACCTTGGCGTTCATCCTTGGCAAGCGTCCCCTATGGTAACCCTGTTCGGGCAGGGGGCCAGCCGCTATCAGTGAGAAATGTGGCCTGCATCGGAGGCAGGCCACATTTTCAGCTATTTTCCGCCACCGGTCTCATCGGTTGAGGCGCATGGAGTTGGTCACCACGATGAGTGAACTGAGCGACATGCCCGCTGCCGCCAGATAGGGGGGCAGCCAGCCGCAGGCCGCCAGCGGCAACACCAGCAGGTTGTAACCGATGGACCAGGCGAAGTTCTCGATGATGATCTTGCGGGTACGCATTGCCAGCACTCTGGCCTCGAGCAGTCGGCTCAGGTCATCGGCCAGCAGGATGGCATCGGCGCTGTTTTTCGCCAGATCGGTGCCACCAGCCATGGCAAACGAGGCGTGAGCTCCGGCCAGTACCGGGGCGTCGTTGATGCCATCGCCCACCATGATGCTGATATCCCCCTGGGCTTCCCGGGCCTTGAGGTAGGCCAGCTTGCCATCGGGTGAGACCCCCTTGACCAGCTCATCTACCCCCAGTTCCCGGGCAATCTCGTCTGCCTGCAAAGAGCTGTCGCCAGTCAGCACGGTAGTTTGCAGACCTGCTGCCTTGAATGCCGCGATCAGCGCCCTGGCATCGGGGCGCAGGGTATCTTCCAGATTGAAGCGGGCCAAGACCTGCTGCTCGTCGGCCAGATAGATAGCCAGACCGCGGCCGCGCTCTTGCGCCGGATCCAGCCCAAGCCAGCGGGCACTGCCGATGCGGTAGCGTACGCCATCCACCAGCGCTGTGATGCCGTGACCGATGACCGGTGTGATCTCGCGGGCGGATAGCAGCACACTGATACTGTCGGCAGGTAGCCGGAAGGCGCGAGCTATGGGGTGCTCGGATTGCGCCTCCATGGCCCGGGCGATGGCAAGGCAGTGAGCCTCATCAAGGTCGGCCAACGCCTGGGTGTGCGTCAGACTGATCTCCCCTGTGGTCAGGGTGCCAGTCTTGTCCATCACGATCCGGTTGGCCTTGGTCAGCACGTCAAGCACATGACCGCGGCGCAGCAGAATGCCGTTACGGGTCAGATTGGCGGTGGCCGAGGTCAGTGCCGTCGGGGTCGCGAGTGACAGGGCACAGGGGCAGGTGGCCACCAGCACGGCGAGGGTGATCCAGAACGCCTGATCCGGTTGATGGAAGTGCCAGAAGGTCCAGACCGCGGCGGCAATGATCAGCAGCACCAGAATAAAGTGGCGCGACAGCTGATCCGCCATCTGGGCGATGGCCGGTTTGTCGTCGAGGGCGTGATCCTGCAGCCGCATGATCTGGGCGATCCGCGACTCTTCGATACGGTGGCTGACCCTGATCTGCAGCGGAGCATCCGTGTTGATAGTGCCGGCATAGACCTGATCGCCTAACTGTTTGAGCTGGGGCAGCTGTTCACCGGTCAGCATGGATTCGTTGAGGCTGGCTTGCCCTTCGACAATGATGCCATCCGCCGGCAAGGTGGCGCCAGCAAGCACCCGTATCCGATCGCCGACCTGCAAGGTCTTAGCCGCTACCTCATGCTCTCCTTCATCATCGATGCGGGTCGCCATGATGGGCACCAGTCTGGCCAGATTGGAGCTCGATTCCGACGCCTTGCGCCGGGCCCGCAACTCGAGAAAGCGCCCCAGCAGCAGGAAGAAGACGAACATGGTGATGGAGTCGTAATAGACCTCACCGGTATTGAACACTGTGGCCCACATGGAGGCGATAAAAGCCCCGATCAGCGCCAGCGACACTGACACATCCATCGACAGGTGACCCTGTTTCAGGCTGCGCCAGGCACCCACGTAAAAGGGTTGGGCCGAGTAGATCATGATGGGGGTGGAGAGCAGCAGGCTTATCCACTTGAAGTAGACCATGAACTCATCTTCAACACTGATGAAGAGGTCCATATAGAGGGCCACGGCGCACATCATTACCTGCATTGAGCCAAGCCCTGCCAGTGCCAGCCGGAACATATAGCTGCGCACCTCTTTGGCGTAGAGGGCCTCTTGTTGATGGGTCTGGAACGGGTAGGCGCGATAGCCGATCTGGGCAAATCCCTTGAGAATGTCACTCAGGGAGAGCTGGTCCGGATCCCACTTGATGCGGGCCCGGTGGGTGGTGGTGTTGACATTGATGTAGCGCAGGCCCGTCAGTGTCATCAGGTGGCGTTCGATAAGCCAGGCACAGGCGGCGCAGGTGAGCCCTTCAACTGTCAGCTGGATTTCGCGAAGGGTACCGCTGTCGGTGACAAAATCCTGTTGCACTTCTGCCAGATCGTAGTGGGTGAGGGCGGCCAGCTCCTCGGGTACCAGATCCCCCTTGGTACCGGGGGCGGTGCGGTGATCGTAGTAACTGGCGAGTCCGCACTCCATGATGGTTTCCGCCACCGCCTGACAACCGGGGCAGCACATGGGGCGAACAATCCCCTTTATCTCGAGGGAATAGCCACTATTAGCGGGTACCGGCTCGCCACAGTGAAAGCATGGGGTCATGATTGATGCCCCCCTGAATGCAGAATGCAAGCTGCAGGGGCACTGGCGAGCACCGGCTCGCCACAGTGAGAACAGCCGGTCATGGCTTAGCGTCCTTTCGGGTCGAGTTCGACAGGGGCCAGGGTGGGCAGCTGGACGGTCTCTTGCAATCGCCATTGGTGATCAAAGGCATCGACCCGAATGTGCCACTTGCCGACCAGCGGCTTGTCGAAATGGAGGCGATAGGTGCCGCTCGCATCGGCGGTGATCATGTGTTCGCTGTCCTGACCGGCCAAGGTCGGGTGGAACAATGAGAGATAGAGAGCTTGCCCGGCAGGAATGTCACCGCTGATGGGTTTGAGGGTCAGCTCGTTGCCGTCAACCTCCAGCCCAAAGCGGATATTGAGGGCTTCGGAGCGGTCAAACTTGCTCAAGTCCTGATTGATCTCTTTCCCTTGTTTGTAATAGTCCTCGGCCACCAGATTGACCCCATCCTGGCTGGCGATGATGGCGGTGGCGATACTGCCGACAACGGCGGCAGTGGGGAGGGCGATGATAAACCAGGGCCAGAATTGGCGATACCACGGTTTGGATAGAGGTTGGGTCATGATTGCTACTGCCATGAAACGAATGATTAACGTGGAAGATGGTTTTTACGCAACACAAGATAACAAAAAGCCTCGAGGAGTCGAGGCTTTTTGCTGTGTAATCACGTGTTTATCACATGTTACAACGTTACGGGCGAACCTTATTTGGCAGACTGTTGATGAGACAGGCTGTAAACGTAGGAGGCCAGCAGGTGAACCTTGTCTTCACCCAGAATGTCTTTCCAGGCTGGCATCACGCCGTGACGACCGTGGGTGATGGTTTGTACCACCACTTCGCGGGAGCCACCGTAGAGCCAGGTGTTGTTGGTCAGATCTGGCGCACCGACTGCAACACCGCCCTTGGCATCGGCCCCGTGGCAGGCAGCGCAGATGGCAAAGCGTGCTTCACCTTTCTTCGCTTCCACCAGGTCGACCTTGCGACCGGAGAGGCTTAGCACATAGGAGGCCACTTCCTGAACGCCATCTTTGCCGAGGATTTCACCCCAGGCAGCCATGATCCCCTGGCGACCGCCCATGATGGTGGTCTTGATTTGATCTGGCTGGCCGCCCCATTGCCATTCGCTGTCGGTCAGGTTCGGGAAGCCACGGCCACCACGGGCATCGGAGCCGTGACACTGGGAGCAGTTCTGCAGGAACAGACGCTGACCCACTTTCAGGGCTTCCGGATCCTTGGCGATCTCGGTGATGGCACGATAGGTTTTGCCATCCGCTTCATAGGTGAGTTCACGGAACTTGGCGCCGTAGATCTCGTCAGCCTTGGCGACCTCACGGTCATACTCCACCGCGCGACCTTCAGCCTTGGCCGATTCGGTTGCAGCCTTGGATTCGGCCAGCGAGCGCACGTCCTGGTTGGAACTTTGCCAGCCCAACAGACCTTTGAAGTTGCCAAGTCCCGGGAAGGCGACCAGATAGACCAGACCGGTGACGATGAAGAAGAGGAACATGTAAGTCCACCACTTCGGCAGCGGGTTGTTGATCTCCTCGATACCATCGAAGGAGTGACCCATCGATTTGCCTTCTTCAACACCCATCTTGTCCTTGCGGCACCACATCAGCAGCAAGAAGCAGCCGAGGATGGTTCCCAGACTGATTACAGTCACAAAAATGCTAAACAGAGTGCTCATTATTGTTTCGCTCCTGCGTTCTTTTTATCAGCACCGGGTTGCTCATCATCGGCAAAAACCAGATTGGCAGCCTCGTCGAAAGAGGTCTTGCGGCGTTTGCTGTAGGCCCAGACGATGATGCCAATCATGATGGCCATCAACAGCAGGGTATACAGACCGCGAAATGTGCCGTAGTCCATCTTCGCCTCCTTATTTCAGGGCATGACCCAGTGATTGCAGATAGGCCACCAGCGCATCCAGCTCGGTTTTGCCCTTGACGGCTTCGCCCGCACCCTGAATATCGGCGTCGGTATAGGGCACACCGAAGTGATCGCGGAATAGCGCCAGCTTCTTGGCCGTCATCTCGCCGGTCAGCACATTGGTATCAAGCCAGGGATAGGCGGGCATGTTGGATTCCGGTACCACATCGCGCGGGTTGATCAGGTGAACCTTGTGCCACTCGTCGGAGTAGCGGCCACCAACACGGGCCAGATCCGGACCAGTACGCTTGGAGCCCCACAGGAAGGGGTGCTCCCAGACGCTCTCGCCTGCGACCGAGTAGTGACCGTAACGCTCGGTTTCGGCACGGAACGGACGGATCATCTGGCTGTGGCAGTTGGTGCAGCCTTCGCGAATGAAGATGTCGCGTCCTTCCATCTGCAGAGCGGTGTAGGGCTTGAGGCCCTCCACCGGCTCGGTGGTTTGCTTTTGGAAGAACAGTGGAGTGATTTCAACCAGGCCCCCCAGACTGATGGCGAAGATGATGCCGACCACCAGCATGGGAACGCTTTTTTCAAATATTTCGTGACGGTTATTGTTGCTCATGGGTTGACCTCTTCAATCATGCTGGCTGGGCGACAGGTTCCAGAGAACCTTTGGGCGCAGTGATGGTGCGATAGGCGTTGTAAGCCATCAGCAACATGCCGGTGACGAAGAAGCAGCCACCCAGGAAGCGCACGAAATAGAAGGGATAGGATGCCTGCAGCGCTTCAACGAAGCTGTAGGTCAGGGTGCCGTCTTCGTTGACTGCACGCCACATCAGGCCCTGCATCACGCCGGAAATCCACATGGCAACGATGTAGAGCACGGTGCCCACGGTCGCCAGCCAGAAGTGAACGTTGATCAGCTTGACGCTGTACATCCGGCCCTGGCCGAACAGGTTCGGGATCAGATGGTAAACCGCACCGATGGAGACCATGGCAACCCAACCCAGCGCACCGGAGTGCACGTGACCGACGGTCCAGTCGGTGTAGTGGGAGAGGGCGTTGACGGTTTTGATCGCCATCATCGGGCCTTCGAAGGTCGACATGCCGTAGAAAGAGAGGGAGACGATCAGGAAGCGCAGGATGGGGTCATAACGCAGTTTGTGCCAGGCACCGGAGAGAGTCATGATGCCGTTGATCATACCGCCCCAGGAGGGTACGAACAGGATCAGGGACATCACCATGCCCAGTGACTGAGCCCAGTCAGGCAGTGCGGTGTAGTGCAGGTGGTGCGGACCGGCCCAGATATAGAGGGAGATCAGCGCCCAGAAGTGGACGATGGAGAGGCGATAGGAGTAAACCGGACGACCGGCCTGCTTGGGCACGAAGTAGTACATCATCCCCAGGAAGCCGGCGGTCAGCAGGAAGCCTACCGCGTTGTGGCCGTACCACCACTGCACCATGGCGTCCATGGCGCCGGAGTACATGGAGTAGGACTTCATGCCGGAGAGGGGCACTTCCATGTTGTTGACGATGTGCAGCACCGCAACGGTGATGATGAAGGCGCCGAAGAACCAGTTCGCCACATAGATGTGGGAGGTGGTGCGCTTCATCAGGGTGCCGAAGAAGACGATGGCATAGGCGACCCATACCACAGTGATGGCGATATCAATCGGCCACTCCAGCTCGGCATACTCTTTGGCGGAGGTGTAACCCAGCGGCAGAGAGATGGCGGCAGAGAGGATGATTGCTTGCCAACCCCAGAAGACGAAGGTTGCCAGTGGGCCACCAAACAGTCTGGTTTGACAGGTGCGCTGAACCACGTAGAAGGAGGTGGCCATCAGTGCACTGACGCCGAAGGCGAAGATCACTGCGTTGGTATGGAGGGGCCGCAGACGACTGTAAGTCAGCCACGGGGTCTCGAAGTTGAGGGCAGGCCAGATCAACTGGGCTGCGATCAGTACGCCAACCGACATGCCGACAATTCCCCAGACAATCGTCATGACGGTAAACTGGCGAACAACGGTGTAGTTGTACTCAGGATGGTTAGTTGTATGGCTCATCGTTATATTCCGCTTCCGATGCTGCTGTTGTTTGGTTTTGTATCCGGAGGACCGGACTGGCTTCATCAGCCACCGCCGACCAGTTGTTAACATCTGTTAACGAAAGGAAAAGCAAAAGATGGCTAAATGAAAACTGCATGGGAATGATACTGAAGTGACAGGTAAAATAACAGTATAAACAGTGATATATTTGGCTCCGTCCGGTCTCGATATGGCAGTTTTTTACCTTGTTCGAGATCACAAAAAACTATTTTAATTGCATCTTAATCGGGCTGTTTTTGATGAAAGAGAGACTTACCGCACGTAAAGTTTTGCACCTCGTACTGGTATTGGCGCTGTTATTGGCGCTGATGGCCTATCGCACCTGGTTTTCGGCCGATAACAGCGTCTCTGCTGACCAGAAAAAAGATCAAATTTGTGATCTTTCCCACACCCCTTGCAGCGCGCTGATTGGTGACAAGCCACTGACGGTCGCCATCAAGGAATTACCGCTGCGCGCTGAACATGACTTTGCCATCGCTATTACCGGCGGCGATCCGGCCATCAAACCGGTGAAAGCGACACTCGAAGGCAAAGATATGTTTATGGGCACCATTCCGGTGAGCTTTGAAAAAATAGACGGACAGTGGCAGGGGGTGACCCAGGTGGGGAGCTGTACATCACCCGTCATGATCTGGTTGTTAAATATCGAGTGGAGTAATGGTCAACGCCAGCAATTGGCGCTTTCCGTTGCCCGGGAATAACGGCGCAAGGAGCGGGGAGTGGAAAAAATATTTGAAATTTCCCGGCCAGGCGTTACCTTCCCCAAACCATCAGGGAGTGAAGTTCATTTAATCATGATTGAAAAACAACCGTTTTATCGCACCCTCAACCAGCAGGCCAAGGCGCTGCTGGAGGGGGAAACCGATCTTATTGCCAATCTGGCCAACCTCTCCGCACTGCTTAATCAGGAGCTGGAGGAGATCAACTGGGTCGGTTTTTATCTGTTGCAGGGCGAGACCCTGGTATTGGGGCCATTTCAGGGCAAACCGGCCTGCGTGCGGATCCCGGTCGGCCGCGGGGTGTGTGGTACGGCAGTGGCAGAGGGGAGAACCCAGCTCATTGACGATGTCCACCAGTTCGACGGTCACATCGCTTGCGATGGCGCGAGCAACTCGGAAATCGTGATCCCGGTGCGCCGTGGTGGCGAGATCATCGGGGTACTCGATATCGACAGTCCGATTTTTAACCGTTTCGACCAGCAAGACCGGATTGGCCTCGAAGAAACGGTGCAAATTTTGGAAAGCATGCTCTAAGTCATTGCTAGATGGTTCGCAAAAGGCCCCAAGCTCTCTATAATGGGGCCTTTGTTGTGCTCGGGACGTGCCCGTGCGTTTATATGAAAGCCAAGGTTATACATGGAAAACACTGAGAAGCTGAAGAACAGTAAAGAGATCGTTGCCTACCTGGTCGAGAAATTTCCGGCCTGCTTCGTTGCTGAAGGAGAGGCCAAGCCGCTCAAGATTGGCATCTTCCAGGATTTGGCCGAGCGTCTTGCTGACGATGCCAGAGTCTCCAAGACCATGCTGCGTTCCGCACTGCGTCAATACACCTCCAGCTGGCGCTACCTGCACGGTCTCAAAGCTGGCCAGGCTCGCGTTGATCTGGATGGCAACCCGGGCGAGCTGCTGACCGAAGAGCACATCGAGCACGCCAAGCAAGCTCTGAAAGAGAGCAAAGAGCGCGTATTCGCCAGCCGTCGTACCAATACCAAAGAGAAGGATGAGAAGGCCAAGAAGCCCCGTCGTCCTGCTGTGCGCAAAACCGAGAAAGCTGATGTAGCTGCCAAGCCGAAAGCTGCCGCCAAGGCACCGGTCGCTGACGCTCCGCTGGTTAAAGTGGATGCCGCTACGCTGAAAGTGGGCCAGGATGTGCGCGTCGTTATGGGTAAATTCCCGGTTCCGGCAACCATCAAGGAAGTAACCAAGGACGATGTACAGGTCCAACTGCAGACCGGCATGATGGTGCGGGTCAAATCAGAGCACTTGGTTCTCTAAGGAGACAAATGTTGAAGCATGGCGTAATTCGTTTTTCCCTCGTTGCCTGTAGCCTGGCGCTTGCCGGGCTTGCACAGGCCATCGAGCCGGTGCTCAAGGAGAGTGATTTGCCTGTGTTGGCTCAAGAGAGCCAACATGCTACGGCCAGCAAGCGAATTACCAATCTGTTTACCCGCTCGCACTACAAACAGTTCAAGCTGGACGATGCCTTTTCCTCCGTGATTTTCGATAAATATCTGGAGAATCTGGACTACAGTCGCAACCTGTTTTTGGCCTCTGATATCAGCCGTTTTGAAAAGTACCGTAACGGTTTTGACACCGACCTCGAAAGAGGCCGTCTGGCTCCCGCCTACGAGATGTTCAACCTGAGTCAGCAGCGGCGTTATGAGCGGTTCGAATACGCCCTCAAACTGCTTGATACTCCTTTTGATTTTACCCAGACCGACAACTATGTGTTTGATCGGGAAGGGGCGGCTTGGCCCAAAGATGAAGCAGAGCTCAACGAGCTGTGGCGTCAGCGGGTCAAGTTCGATGCCCTGAGTCTCAAGCTCAGCGGCAAGGAGTGGCCCGAGATCAAGGAGCTGCTTGGCAAGCGTTACAACAACGCTATCAAGCGGATGTCCCAGACCGAGAGCGAAGATGTCTTCCAGCTCTTCATGAACTCCTTCGCTCGCGCCATCGAACCGCACACCAGTTACCTCTCACCGCGCAGTGCCGATCGTTTCAACACCGAGATGAACCTCTCGCTGGAGGGGATTGGTGCCGTGTTGCAGGCGGAAGATGACTTTACCGTCATCCGTTCTCTGGTGCCCGGTGGCCCGGCTGCTAAATCCAATCACCTCAAGCCCGATGACAAGATCACCGGGGTAGGGCAGGAAGATGGCAAGATTGTCGATGTGATCGGCTGGCGTCTCGATGACGTGGTCGAGCTCATCAAGGGGCCCAAGGGGAGCAAGGTCAAGCTGGAGATCCAGCGCGGCAAGGGCGCAACTGCCAAGACCGAGCAGATCGAACTGACCCGCGACAAGGTGCGCCTTGAAGACCGGGCTGCCAAGTCCAAGGTTATTAACGCCGAAGGCAAGAAGATTGGCGTCATCGAAATCCCGAGTTTCTACGTCAATCTGCACGATGACGTGATCAAGGAGCTCTCCAGCCTGAACAAGAAGAAGATCGATGGTCTGATCATCGATCTGCGCGGTAACGGCGGCGGCGCCCTGACCGAAGCTTCCGCCCTGAGCGGTCTCTTCTTTGCTAGCGGTCCCGTGGTGCAAATTCGTGATCACATGGGCCGTATCACGGTCAATGGCGATGACGATGGCAACGTCTACTACGGCGGCCCCATGTCGGTGATGATCGACCGCTACAGTGCCTCGGCCTCCGAGATCTTCGCTGCGGCCATGCAGGATTATGGCCGCGCCCTGATCCTGGGTGAAAACTCGTTCGGCAAGGGGACGGTGCAGCAGCATCGCAGCCTCGCCAAGGTCTATGACTTCTACGAGCAGCCGCTCGGTCACGTGCAGTACACCATCGCCAAGTTCTACCGGATCGACGGTGGCAGCACCCAGAACAAGGGCGTTGCGCCGGATATCAGCTTCCCGACACCGGTTGCTCCGGAAGAGACGGGCGAAAGCCGTGAGTTCAATGCGTTGCCGTGGGACAAGATTGCCTCCGCCAACTACGAGAAACTCGGCAACTTCGCCAGCGTACTGCCCAAGTTGCAGGCGGCGCACGATGCCCGGATCGCCAAGGATCCCGAGTTTGCCTATGTGATGCAGGACATCGCCGACTACAAGGAGGAGAAAGACAAGAAGTCGGTCTCCCTCAACGAGGCGGAGCGTGTTGCAGAGCAGGCGAAACAGGATGAGAAAGCGCTCAAACGTACCAACGAGCGTCTGGCACGTCTTGGCAAGCCGGCGGTGAAGAGTCTGGATGAGCTGCCCGCTGATTTTGAAGCGCCGGATGAGTATCTCATCGAAGCGGCCAATATCACGGCAGATCTGGCCAAGGTCAGCAAACGCAGCTGACAAAGCGACCTCCAATGCACAAGGGCGACTGCGGTCGCCCTTTCTTTTTGTCTTGTGTATCTGCCGTAATGCAAATTGTTTGACCCCGCCAGTTGGTTGTGACAGCCTCTTTCTCGCCTTTAACAAGCGTGGAAGCAGACAATAATGACCGATCACTCCCAGGCCATGACGGCCAAATATCGCCAGGATTATCAG
Organism: Aeromonas sp. s11; assembly: GCF_040907945.1. Taxonomy (NCBI): domain Bacteria; kingdom Pseudomonadati; phylum Pseudomonadota; class Gammaproteobacteria; order Aeromonadales; family Aeromonadaceae; genus Aeromonas; species Aeromonas sp. s11. The sequence continues at coordinate 194,134 of NZ_JBFOCU010000056.1, forward strand.
GCACCGCTCTACTGGATCGACACCATCGACCTCGATTTCCAACTGCAGGAGCCGCTGACCCAGGTCACCGCCATCACCCGCATTCGTCGCAACGGTGAGCACAATGCGCCGCTCGTCCTCGATGGTGAGCAGCTGACTCTCAAGAGCGTTGCCATCGATGGCATTCCCTGTGACCACTACGAGCAAGGCGAGAGCAGTCTGACCCTGTTCAACCTGCCGGCCGAATGTGTGCTGACCATTGTCACCCTGCTGGATCCGGCTGCCAACACCGCGCTGGAAGGGCTTTACAAGTCTGGCGATGCCTACTGCACCCAGTGTGAAGCGGAGGGCTTTCGCCGCATCACCTATTATCTGGACCGCCCCGACATTCTGGCGCGTTACAGCACCCGCATTACCGCCGACAAAGCCCAGTTCCCCTTCCTGCTCTCCAACGGCAACAAGGTCGATAGCGGTGATCTGGATGGCGGCCGTCACTTCGTGCAGTGGCAGGATCCTTTCCCCAAACCCAGCTACCTGTTTGCGCTGGTGGCCGGTGATTTCGATGTGGAGCGCAGCCACTACACCACCAAGAGCGGCCGCAAGGTCGCCCTCGAGATCTTCGTCGACAAGGGCAACCTGGATCGTGCCGGTTTTGCCATGGAGAGCCTCATCAACTCCATGCGTTGGGACGAGCAGCGTTTCGGCCTTGAGTATGATCTCGACATCTACATGATCGTCGCGGTGGACTTCTTCAACATGGGCGCCATGGAGAACAAGGGGCTTAACATCTTCAACTCCAAGTTCGTGCTGGCCAATCCGGCCACCGCCACCGACAGCGACTACCACGGTATCGAACGGGTGATCGGTCACGAATATTTCCACAACTGGACCGGCAACCGCGTCACCTGTCGAGACTGGTTCCAGCTCAGCCTGAAAGAGGGGCTAACGGTATTCCGGGATCAGGAGTTCTCCTCAGATCTGGGCTCCCGTGGCGTCAACCGCATCAACAACGTGCGTACCGTCCGTGGCCCGCAGTTTGCCGAAGATGCCGGCCCCATGGCACACCCGATCCGCCCGGATGTGGTGATCGAGATGAACAACTTCTACACCCTCACCGTCTATGAGAAAGGGTCGGAAGTGATCCGCATGATGCACACCCTGCTGGGGGAAGATGCCTTCCAGGCTGGTATGCGTCTCTACTTCGAGCGTCACGACGGCTCGGCCGCCACCTGCGATGATTTTGTGCAGGCGATGGAGGATGCTTCCGGTGTCGATCTCGGTCGTTTCCGTCGCTGGTATAGCCAGTCCGGCACCCCCGAGCTGACCGTGACCGACGAGTACGATGCCGCCAGCGGTATCTATCGCCTCCATGTGAGCCAGCATACCCCGCCGACCCAGGATCAACCGCAGAAGCTGCCGCTGCATATCCCTCTCGACATCGAGCTTTATGACGAGCAGGGTGCCGTCATCCCGTTGCAGTATCAGGGCAAGGCCATCGGCAACGTGCTCGACGTGCTGGAAGCTGAGCAGACTTTCGAATTCGATCGGGTGCCGGTCAAACCGGTTCCCTCCCTGCTGCGGGACTTCTCCGCACCGGTCAAGCTGCACTATGACTACAGCGACGAAGCGCTCGCCTTCCTGATGCGCTTTGCCCGCAACGAGTTTGCCCGCTGGGATGCGGCCCAGATGCTGATCAACAAGGCGGTCATCGATGGGGTGGTGCGGGTTCAGCACGGGCAGGGGGTCGAGCTCTCCCAAACCCTGCTGTCCGCATTCGTCGCCATTCTGGACGACAGTGAACTGGATTTGGCCCTCAAGGCGGAGATCCTGGCGCTGCCCGGTGAGGCGACCCTGGCCGAGCTGTTCGAGGTGGCCGATATCGATGCCATCCATCAGGTACGCGACGCGATCCACACCCGTCTTGCCGAGGCCTTTGGTGCGCGCTTGGCGGCAACCTATCAGAGCCTGCGTCTGAATGGTTATCAGGTGGTGCACGCCGACATGGCCAAACGGGCCCTCAAAGGGGTAGTGCTCGGCTATCTGGCGGCACTGGATGCGGAGCATGCTGATGCGCTGGTGCGCGAGCAGTATGCAACTGCCGACAACATGACCGATACCCTGGCGGCACTGCAGGTGGCCAACGGCTATCTGTTGCCATGCCGCGCTGCGCTGCTGGCCGATTTTGAAGGCAAGTGGGCCAAGGATGGACTGGTGCTGGACAACTGGCTGCGGCTGATTGGCAGCAAACCGGCTGCCGATGTGCTTAGCGAAGTGAAACAGGCGATGAATCACCCCACTTTCAGCATTCGCAATCCGAACCGGCTGCGGGCGCTGATCGGCAGCTTCGCCATGAGCAATCAGGTGCAGTTCCATGCGGTGGATGGCAGCGGTTACCGCTTCCTGACCGATCTGCTGATCGAGCTCAACGAGGTCAATCCGCAGGTGGCTTCCCGCCTTATCACTCCGCTTATCCAGTTCAAGCGACTGGATGAGGCGCGCAAGGCCCTGATCCGCGCCGAGCTGACCCGTCTTGCCAACCTTGAGGGACTGGCACGGGATCTGTTCGAGAAGGTAAGCAAGGCGCTGCAGCAGTAAGTGTCGACGGGGCAGGGGCGTGAATGCGTCTGCCCCTATTGTGTGATTTGTCGTGTGATCAGGAGCAAGTGTGAAGCAGTTTACTTTTCGGCTCTCATTGAGCAGTGACGAGGTGATGCTGATGTATCAGGGCCATGCCAGACGGCTGGTGGTGCGCAGCGAACAGGGATTGACCCTTGAGCTTGGCATAGAAAAAATACGCCCCTTTGTCGCCATCAATGGTGTGCATGGCTATTTTCGGCTGAAAACCCAGGACGATTACCGCTTTATCAGTCTCGAACGCATAAATTAACAAAAATCGAACAGATTACCGACTGTTTATCTGCTTTGCGTCACTATCTATCCGGTAAACTGGCACAAAGGTAGTGGGAATTTCTGTATTTTTGGTTATTTGCAAAATTTCTCACAGTTTAAGCCGTGATCTGTACCTTGTTTTTAACATCTCGTTAGCACCTTTCCTCGCCTTCCCTTATCCAAGCCATTACACTTCGCAACAACTCTGCACCAGCGGGTAACCAGGGTGGTTGCCTCTGCGTCGGTGGTTAATGTCGTCCGATAAGGAATATAAAAATGGCATTGAAAGACGCCCCTACCTCAGTTCTGCTCGAAAACGTTCTCAGCTTGATCCATCAGAAGTTGCCCAAAAACAGCGCCTCTCTGGTCGAGCGCTTCGTTGCCAAGTTCTACGGCAACATGGCGAGCTCCGACCTGCACGATCGCAATGACAGCGATCTCTACGGCGCGGCCCTGAGCCTGTGGAATGCCCTCAATCAGCGCAGCGGTACCGATCCCTACATCCGGGTCTACAATCCCGAGCTGACCCGTCACGGCTGGCAATCGCCCCATACCATCGTCGAGGTGATCCTGCAGGACTCCCCCTTCCTGGTCGACTCCATCCGGATGGCGCTTAAACGGCTCAATATCACCGCCCACATGATGCTGCACCAACCGCTGCACCTCATTCGCGGTGCGGATGGCAAGATTGACGCCATTCTGGAACTCGACAACACCGACGGGCAGACCTCGGTTGAAACAGCATTCCTTATCGAGATCGATCACCTCACCAGCGAGGAGCAGATGGCCGCGCTGGCTGCCGAGCTCAACTCGGTGGCCGGTGAAGTGGCGCTTGCCGTGGGCGACTGGCAGCCCATGCTGGCCAAGCTCAATGAGATCATCGACGAACTGCCCAAGCGCAAGCACCCGGTCAGCAAGGAGGAGGTGGCCTCCTGCGTTGCCTTCCTCAAATGGGTGGCTGCCCACAACTTTACCCTGATGGGGTATCGCCGTTACGACGTCAAGGCGGTGGAGGGGGATCACGAGATCCTGCCGCAGGCGAGCTCCAGTCTGGGGCTGATGAAGAACTCCATCAAGGAGGTGGGTCAGCGCCTTGGCAACATGCCTGCCAGCGCCCGTCACGCCGCTCTGAGTTCTGACCTGCTGATCCTCACCAAATCCAACAGCAAGTCCCGGGTGCACCGTCCGGCTTATGTGGATTACATCGGCATCAAGCGCTTTGACGAGCATGGCAAGGTGATCGGGGAAGATCGCTTCATCGGCCTCTACGCTTCTTCCATCTACAACACCAGCGCGACCCAGATCCCGCTCATCAGCCATCGTCTCGAACGCATCATGGCCGCCTCCGGTCACGAGAAGGGCTCCCACGCCTACAAGGCGCTGCTGAACGTATTGGAAACCTACCCGCGCGATGAGCTGATCCAGGCCCGCGAAGAGGAACTGCTGGCTACCGGCCTTGGCGTACTGGAGATGCAGGAGCGTGACATGCTGCGGCTGTTCGTGCGCCGGGATGTGTACGGCCGTTTCTTCTCCTGCATGGTCTATGTCACCAAGGAGCGCTACAACACTGCGCTGCGGATCAAGACCCAGCAAATATTGCAGAAGTATTTTGGCAGCAACGAAGAGGTGGAGTTCAACGTCTACTTCACCGAAGGCGTGCTGGCGCGGACCCACTACATAGTGCGGGTCAACAACAACAACGTGGATGTGGATGTGAACGAAGTACAGAACAACCTGATTGAAGCGGCCCGCAGCTGGGATGACCGACTCGACTCCGTGCTGCTCTCCCACTATGGCGAGGCCCGTGGCAACGAGTTGCGCCGCCGTTTCAGCACCGCCTTCCCCCGTGCTTACAAGGAAGATGTGCTGCCGGGCTCTGCTGTGGCCGACATTATGGCGCTCGATAACCTGAGCGAAGCCGAGCCGCTGGGGATGCTGTTCTACCGCGCACAGGAGGAGGAGAACGACCGTCGGGTACGGCTCAAGCTGTTCCACCGCACCGAACCCATCCACCTCTCCGATGTGTTGCCGATGCTGGAGAACATGGGACTGCGGGTGATCGGCGAGACCCCGTATCAGGTACGCACTCCGGGGGGCGATCTGTTCTGGATCCTCGACTTCTCCATGCTGCTGCATGGCGAGCAGCCCTTTGATCTGGCCCAGAGCCAGCAGCGCTTCCAGCAGGCTTTTGCTGCTATCTGGAACAAGCAGCTGGAAGATGACGGCTTCAACCGGCTGGTGCTGGGGGCGGGTCTCACCGGCCGTCAGGTCTCGGTGCTGCGCGCCTATGCCAAATACATGCGCCAGACCGGTGTCTCCTTCAGCCAGTCCTATATCGAAGAGACCCTGACCCGCTACCCCGACATCGCCCAGTTGCTGTTTGCTCTGTTCGAACATCGCCTGGATCCTGCCGGCAAGCAGGACGCCAAGGTGCCATCGCAAGATGCCAAGGCATCCGCCAAGCTGCACGAGGAGCTTGCCGCCAAGCTGGATCAGGTGGCCAACCTGGATGACGATCGCATCATCCGCCGCTATGTGGAGATGATCGACGCTACCCTGCGTACCAACTACTACCAGCTGGACAAGGCGGGCAATATCAAGCCCTACATCTCCTTCAAACTGGCTCCCTCCAGCATCACCGACATGCCGCTGCCGCTGCCTAAGTTCGAGATCTTCGTCTATTCACCACGAGTGGAAGGGGTACATCTGCGCTGGGGCAAAGTAGCTCGTGGCGGTCTGCGCTGGTCAGATCGCAAAGAGGACTTCCGCACCGAAGTGCTGGGTCTGGTGAAAGCCCAGCAGGTGAAGAACACCGTCATTGTGCCGGTGGGGGCCAAGGGCGGTTTCTACTGCAAACAGATGCCGGTGGGGGCGCCCCGTGCCGTCATCCAGGAGGAGGGTAAGGCCTGTTATCGCCTGTTTATCCGCGGCCTGCTCGATGTGACCGACAACATCATCGGCGGCGAGGTGATCCCGCCCAAATCCGTGGTGCGCCACGATGAGGATGACTACTACCTGGTGGTCGCCGCAGACAAGGGCACTGCCACCTTCTCGGATATTGCCAACGAGATCAGTCTCGAATGCGGTCACTGGCTCGGCGATGCGTTCGCCTCCGGCGGTTCGGTCGGTTACGACCACAAGAAGATGGGCATCACCGCCCGCGGTGCCTGGGAGTCGGTCAAGCGGCATTTTCGTGAAATTGGCGTCAACTGCCAGACCACCGACTTCACTTGCGTGGGGATTGGGGACATGGCCGGCGACGTGTTCGGCAACGGCATGCTGCTCTCCGAGCACACCCGGCTGGTGGGTGCGTTCAACCACATGCACATCTTCGTTGACCCTACTCCGGATGCGGCCAAGAGCTTTGTCGAGCGGCAGCGGCTGTTCGATCTGCCGGGTTCCAGCTGGGATGACTACAACCGCGAGCTGATATCACAAGGGGGCGGCATCTTCTTGCGCTCGGCCAAGTCCATCAAGCTGAGCCCCGAGATGCAGACACTACTCGGCACTGACAAGGCCAGCATGGCGCCGAACGAGCTGATCAAGGCACTGCTCTGCCTCAATGTCGACCTGCTGTGGAACGGCGGCATCGGCACCTATGTGAAGAGCGCTCGCGAGAGCGATGGGGAAGTGGGCGATCGCAGCAACGACGCACTGCGGGTTAATGGCCGCGATCTGCGGGCCCGTATCGTGGGCGAGGGGGGCAACCTCGGCTTCACCCAGCTTGGTCGGGTGGAGTACGCCAGTCAGGGCGGTCGCATCAACACCGATTTTACCGACAACGTGGGCGGGGTGGACTGCTCCGACAACGAGGTGAATATCAAGATCCTGCTCAACCAGTTGGTGGCGGCAGGGGATCTGACCCTCAAGCAGCGTAACCAGATGCTCTATGAAATGACCGACGATGTGGCGCAGATCGTGATCACCAACGCCTATCGTCAATCCCAGTCCATCTCGGTCACCAGCTTCCGCGGCTCTGAACAACTGAAAGAGCAGCAGCGCTTTATTCAGGGGCTGGAGCGGGAAGGCAAGCTGGACCGTGCGTTGGAGTTCCTGCCATCCGATGAGGAGCTTTCCGAGCGGATGGCGGCAGGGCAGGGACTGACCCGCCCCGAACTGGCGGTGCTGGTGGCTTACGGCAAGATGGTGCTGAAAGAGCAGCTCAACTGCCCGGAAGTGACCGACGAGCCCTTCCTCGCCAACATGCTGGTCACCAGCTTCCCGGCCAAGGTGCAGCAGCAGTTTGGTACCCAGCTGGCCGATCACCCGCTACGCGGCGAGATCATCGCTACCCGGGTGGCCAACATGCTGGTCAATGACATGGGCCTCAACTTCGCCAGCCGGATGAAGGACGAGACCGGTGCCTCGGTCGCCGAAGTGGCTTGCTGTTTCGCCATGGCCCGCGAGGTGTTTGGCATGAACCAGTTGTGGCGCGATATCGAAGGGTGTGACAACCTGGTTGATGCCCAGACTCAGCTCGAGCTGATGTTCTACAGCCGCCGCATTGTGCGCCGAGCCACCCGCTGGTTCCTGCGCGCCCGCAATCGCAGCTGGAGCATCAGCGAGAACATCGCCTTCTTCCGTCCGGCGTTCGAAACCTTAGGGAAGCACCTCTACGAGGTCATGGATGAGAGCGAAGTGGCCGAGCATCGTCAGGCTGTCGCCAAGTGGATGGAGAAACAGGTGCCGGAGGCCATTGCCCGTCAGGTCGCCCATATGAGCAGCCTCTTCTCCAGCCTGGATCTGGCGCAAATTGCCGCGGAGCACAAGACCGATATCCTGCGCGCCGCAAATGTTTACTATCGCCTCGGGGCCAAGCTTGATCTGCACTGGTTCCTCGACCAGATCAACCATCAGCCGGTCGGCAACCACTGGCAGGCGATGGCGCGTGCCTCCTTCCGCGAAGATCTTGACTGGCAGCAACGCAGTCTCACTTCTGTGGTACTGGAAGGGTGCAAAGATCAGGGAGAATGCGCTACCATACTGGCCGACTGGATTTCGGAGCATGAGCAACTCTTGTCCCGTTGGACCCACATGTTGGCCGACTTCAAGACCACCAGTACCCACGAGTTCGCCAAGTTCTCGGTGGCCTTGCGAGAGTTGAACCTGCTCCAGTTGAATTGTCGGGCACTTTAATTGCCAGATTAAGGCATGACACCGACATTACACCTAAAGCCCCGGCCAGTTGCCGGGGCTTTCTTTAAGGAGCAAAGATGTTGTACCCCATCGCCAGGCATTTCCTGTTCAAACTCAATCCGGAACAGGCTCACGATCTCTCCATGAAATATTTGCCCCGCCTTCTCGGTACGCCACTCGATTGTTTCTTCCGCCAGAATTTGCCGAAACGCCCCGTCACTGTCATGGGGCTTTCTTTTGCCAATCCGGTGGGATTGGCGGCCGGTCTGGATAAAGATGGTGAGTGCATTGACGCGCTGGGTGCCATGGGATTTGGCTTTATCGAGGTCGGTACCGTCACCCCCAGACCCCAGAGCGGCAATGACAAGCCGCGCCTGTTCCGGGTTATTCCGGCAGAGGGGATCATCAACCGGATGGGATTCAACAACAAGGGGGTGGATCATCTGGTGGCCAAGGTAAAAGAGGCCAAATATCAGGGAGTCATCGGCATTAATATCGGCAAAAACAAAGACACTCCCATCGAACAGGGCAAGGATGATTACCTGATCTGCATGGACAAGGTTTATGATCATGCCGGTTATATTGCCGTCAATATCTCTTCCCCCAACACCCCGGGTTTGCGTTCACTGCAATATGGCGAGGCGCTGGATGAATTGCTGGCAGCCCTCAAGGTACGTCAGCAAGAGCTGGCCGCCCAATATAAAAAGTATGTGCCGCTGGCGGTTAAAATTGCCCCGGATTTAAGCCTTGAAGAAATAGATCAGGTGGCCGCGTCGCTGGTGCGTAATGGTATTGATGGGGTTATCGCCACCAATACCACCCTCGAGCGCGAGATGATTTATGACATGCCCCACGCCGGTGAAGCGGGTGGCCTGAGTGGTCGTCCGCTGCAGCACAAGAGTACCGAGGTGATCCGTCATCTTGCCAAGGCGCTCAATGGTGCTCTGCCAATTATCGGTGTGGGTGGTATTGATAGTGCCATGGCCGCCCGTGAAAAATTGGCCGCCGGTGCCAGTCTGGTACAAATTTATAGCGGCTTTATTTATAAAGGGCCGGGGTTGGTCAAAGAGATTGTGACCAATATTTAAGAAATAGATGGCGGAGCCCTTTATTTGACGTTGCTGATTCCCTGCATATGGAATAAAGTCAACTGGTAATTATCAAGTAAGGGCTCCAACATGTTTATCCAACCGACCGATAGCTGGCAATGGCACTATGATGCCCAGAGTGACCGTCTGATGTTGGACCTGTCTGATAACATGTTATTTGCGACCGAGTATAAAGGGCGGCAATTGGTGCCCAGCTCGTTTACGACCCAACCTTTTTGTGTCGATGATGCCGCCCTCTATTATCAGTTGATGGATAAAGCAGCCGAACTTGAGTGGAGTATTCCCCATCAGGTTCAGTTGGTGCTTAATGCCATCGCGGTCAGTCGCTTTTATAAACCTCTGATGCCGCAAAGCTGGTTTTTTAGTGAACAGCATCCACAAGTGATCCCGCAAAACGGTGATCTGGTCCTGATGAATACACCTCATGGCAACGGCGAATTTATGGTCATTGAGGCAGGGGATCAGGCTAGCGTCTGTTTGAACCTCACTGCTGATCTGGTATTGACCACCAGTAAAACCTTGCCGCGTTTCGGGGTGATCAAGGTGATGAATAACCGGATGAAGCCGCGTATTACCGTGACCGAGCAATATCGTCAGGTCAGTTGATATATTTTCATCAATCTTTTTATCTCTGTGATTACACCGCTGCCTGTTTTTACTGTTGTCACCTCCATAGTGCCTCGTTTCTGATACTTAATTGATCCGCGAACATCTTGCCCATTCTGATTGATCTTCATGGTTGTGATCCAGCCTCTCTTGAGGCTTGTTACAGTCACTTGCACCTTGTGTTCTAACCCACGCAGTATCTTGGTCTTCCGTGCTGCAAGCATGGTGTCTCATTCTTGTTTCGTTCTGCTTGTGTAGTGCCTTCACCTCAGCATCAACACATCACTCACTGAAGCGATTTTCTTCATACGACATTTTATGCTTGAAACGAGAGCTATTCTCACTTACATTTTGTTATAACATAACAAAATGGAGTTGCCATGAAGCCTCATATTCATCCTGATTATCGTTTGGTTCTGTTCCATGACACGGCGGCAGATGCCTTTTTCCTGGTCGGTTCAACCATCAAGAGCGATCGCCGCTACACGTGGCAAGACGGGAAGGAGTATCCCTATGTATCGCTCGATGTTTCCAGTCAGTCGCACTCGTTCTATACCGGCAAGCAGAAGCAGGTATCGAGTGAGGGGAGTGTAGCCCGTTTCAACAAGCGCTTTGGCGCATTTTCAAGCAAGAAGGAGTCCTGAATGCAGGTCGTCTGTTCACTCAAATCCGCACGGGCGCGCCACCCCGATTGTCAGTTGGTGCGCCGTCGGGGCAAATTGTTCGTGATTTGCAAAAGCAACCCCCGTTTCAAGGCCCGTATGAAGTGATCCGCTAAATGATGTCTGGCCCCATGATCTCGCCATTGGGTAGTCATGGGGCCTTTTACCTTTTCGCCACCTATCAATCTGTTTCCATCCTGCTGTTTGCGCCGACTTTTGCATGCTCCAGCCCGCCTGATGAGGTATAATGCGGCACTATTTTTATGGGTTCCCCGTGAGCGTGATGAAAGAATTTTTTGCAACCTGCCCCAAGGGGCTGGAAAACCTGTTGGCCGATGAGCTGACCAATCTTGGCGCAGAGCAGGTCCGTGAGACCGTGGCTGGCGTCCACTTCAAAGGCGATCTGGCGATTGGCTACAAGGCCTGCCTGTGGAGCCGTTTTGCCTCCCGCATCGTGCTGGTGCTGTCTGAATTCCAGATGAACGACGATCTGGATCTCTATCTGGGCGCCCACACTATCCCTTGGGAAGAGCACTTCTCCGGTACCTCTACCATCGCGGTGGACTTTACCGGTACCAACCCTGCCATTCGCAATACCCAATATGGCGCGCTGAAAATCAAGGATGCCATCGTCGACCGCTTCACCAAGCGCGGTCACGTGCGTCCGGATGTGGACAAAAAGTCGCCGGATATCCGCATCATGGCGCACCTGGGCAAAGGCAAGGCCAATATCACGCTGGACTTGTCAGGCCCGGCGTTGCATCAGCGTTTCTATCGTCAGGGCACAGGTGAAGCTCCGCTCAAAGAGAACCTGGCCTGCGCCATGATTGCCCGTAGCGGCTGGGCCGGTGAGCCCATGATGGACCCGATGTGCGGTTCCGGTACCTTGCTGATTGAAGCGGCCTTTATCGCCGCCGACATGGCACCGGCGCTGCGCCGCGAGCGCTTCGGTTTCGATCGCTGGCTGCAGCACGATAGCGAGCTGTGGCAAAGCCTGATGATGGAAGCGCAAGTACGTGCCAAACGCGGCATGCAGCGTTGCGAAGTAAAACTGTTTGGTTGTGATGCCGACCAGCGTGTGCTGCTCAAAGCCCGTGATAACGCCAAAGCGGCCGGTGTGGCTCACCTGATTACCTTCAAGCAGGCCGATGTCACCAAGCTGGAAAACCCGCTGCCGATGCCTGCCCCTGTTGAAGGGGAAGCAGGTCAAGTGGAGGCTCGCCAGGTCGGCATGCTTATTTCCAACCCACCTTACGGCGAGCGTCTTGGCGAGTTCCCGGCGCTGCTGGAAGTCCATCAGGCCCTCGGCGATGCCCTGCGTCGCAGCTTCCAGGGGTGGAGAGTCTCCATTCTTTCCGCATCCCCCGAACTGCTCAGCTGTCTGCGCCTGCGCGCCGATAAGCAATATCGCCTGTTCAACGGCGCCCTCGAGTGTCAGCTGCGTAACTACCAGATCGCACTGGACTCCGTGGCCTCCCAAAAAGAGGTGGCGCAGGACTTTGCCAACCGCCTGCGCAAAAATTTGAAAACCCTCGAGAAGTGGGCCAACAAAGAGGGCATCGACTGCTATCGCCTCTATGATGCCGATTTGCCGGAATACAACGCCGCCATCGACCGCTATCAGGACTATCTGGTGGTGCAGGAGTATGCCGCGCCCAAAGACATCCCCGCCCAGAAGACCCGTCAGCGTCTGCTCGACATGGTTCAGGCCGCCATCAAGGTGACCGGCATGGACGGCGAGAAGGTGATCCTGAAGGTGCGTGAGCGTCAGGAGGGCAAACAGCAATATCAGAAGCTCTCCGAAGAGCAGCACCGGATGGAAGTGCAAGAGTACGGTGCCCGCCTGTGGGTCAACCTATACGACTATCTGGATACCGGCCTGTTCCTCGACCATCGTCAGACTCGCCGCATGCTGGGTCAGATGGCCAAGGGCAAGCGCTTCCTGAACCTGTTTGCCTACACCGGCAGTGCCACCGTGCACGCAGGTCTTGGCGGTGCCAGCGAGACCACCACAGTGGACATGTCCCACACCTACCTGAACTGGGCGCAGGACAACATGCGTCTCAACTCGCTGGTGGGCCGTCAGCACAAGTTTGTCCAGGCAGACTGCCTGAAATGGTTGTCTGAAGCCGATGAGCAGTACGACCTCATCTTCATCGATCCGCCTACCTTCTCCAACTCCAAGCGGATGGACGAGAGCTTCGACGTACAGCGCGATCACCTGCTGCTGATGCAGCACCTGAAGCGCCTGCTGGCGGCGGACGGCACTCTGGTCTTCTCCAACAACAAGCGTCACTTCAAGATGGATCTGGCCGGTCTCGAGGCCACTGGTCTCAAGGCCCAGAACATCACCCAGAAAACGCGACCGAAGGATTTCGAGCGCAACCAGCATATCCATAACTGCTGGATCATCACCCATGCGCCGGAGCAAGGCGAGGCGTGATGCTGACCCTGTTTCATACCGACGGTTGCCACCTGTGCGAGCAGGCCTGGGCGCTGGTGGAGGAGGCCGGCCTTGCCGCCGCCACCCGCCAGTGCGACATCATGGACGATGAGCAGTGGTTGGCAGCCTATCGGGTGCGCATTCCGGTGCTGCGTGACGAAGCAGGCCGCGAGCTCGGCTGGCCCTTCACACTGGTCGAGCTCAAAAGCTGGGCCGCCCGTCAGGGGTGAGAGTGATTTGACGATAAAACGGGGGCAGACCCAGTCTGCTGCCCGTTTTTTTCATATGAAATAAGGAATACACATGGCTCTTTTAACATTGCACGGCGCATGTCTGTCGTTCAGTGATTTCCCGCTGCTCGACAATGCCGAATTGACCATCGAGCGGGGCGAGCGCCTCTGTCTGGTTGGTCGCAACGGGGCGGGCAAGTCCACTCTGATGAAGGTCATTGCCAGCGAATTGCCGCTGGACGACGGACGTCTGGTGCTGCAGCAAGATTTGAAAGTGACCCGCCTTGAGCAGGATCCGCCTGCTTCCAGCGAGCTGACGGTGTTTGACTATGCCGCCGAAGGACTGGCCGGGGTTGGGGAGCTGCTCAAGCAATACCATCACATCTCTATGGAGCTGGCGAGCGATCCGTCAGACGCCAACATTCGCAAGATGAGCGAGTTGCAAGAGCAGCTCGATTATCAGAACGGCTGGCAGTTCGAGACCCGTATCAGTCAGGTGTTGACCCTGCTGGGGCTGGATCCTGACGTGACCCTCGATAGCCTCTCCGGTGGCTGGCTGCGAAAAGTGGCGCTGGCCCGTGCGCTGGCTTGCGATCCCGACTTGCTGCTGCTCGATGAGCCGACTAACCACCTGGATATCGAAGCCATCAACTGGCTGGAAGATTTCCTCAAGGATTTTCGCGGCGCCATCGTCTTTATCTCCCATGACCGGGAGTTCATCCACAAGCTGGCGACCCGGATCATCGATCTCGATCGCGGCGCCATCACCTCCTGGCCGGGCAACTACGACGAGTACCTGCAGGGGAAAGAGGAGTGGCTGCGGGTCGAAGAGCTGAAAAATGCCGAGTTTGATCGCAAGCTGGCACAGGAAGAGGTGTGGGTGCGTCAGGGTATCAAGGCTCGCCGTACCCGTAACGAAGGGCGGGTGCGTGCCCTTGAGGCGATGCGCATGGAGCGCTCCCAGCGCCGCGAGCTGCAGGGCAAGGCCAAGCTGCAACTGGACGAGGTCAATCGCTCCGGCAAGCTGGTGTTCGAGACCGAAGGGCTGGGGCTGGATTTTGGCGATCGCACCCTGTTCAAGGGGCTCGATCTGCAGGTGCTGCGCGGTGACAAGATTGCGCTGGTCGGCCCCAATGGCTGCGGCAAATCGACCCTGATCAAGCTGTTGCTGGGTCAGCTTGAGCCAACCCGTGGCACCGTCAAGGGGGGCACCAATCTGGAGGTGGCCTACTTCGATCAGTACCGCGAGCAGCTCGATCCCGAGCAGACCGTGGTGGACAACGTGGGGGAGGGCAAGCAGGAGGTGATGGTGCGTGGCCGCTCCCGTCATATCCTCGGTTACCTGCAGGACTTCCTGTTCGAGCCCAAGCGGGCCCGTACGCCGGTCAAGGCGCTCTCCGGTGGCGAGAAGAACCGGCTGCTGCTGGCCAAGCTGTTCCTCAAGCCCAGCAACCTGCTGATCCTCGATGAACCGACCAACGATCTGGATGTGGAAACCCTGGAACTGCTGGAAGAGCTGCTTTCCGACTACCCCGGCACCCTGCTGCTGGTCAGTCACGATCGTCGCTTCATCGACAACACAGTGACCGGCTGCTGGCTGTTTGAAGGGGATGGCCGCATCAGCGATTACGTGGGTGGTTACGCCGATATGATGGCGACCCGCGAACAGCAGAATGCCCAGCAACAGGCCAGGAGTGCACCGGTCAAGACGCCCGAGCCGATCGTTGCCACCGCGCCAGAAGCGCCGAAGAAGAGCAAGAAGCTCTCCTACAAGCTGCAGCTTGAACTGGAAGGGTTGCCTGCTCGTCTTGAGCAGCTGGAAGCCGAGCTGGGTGCGCTGCAAAGCGAGATCAACCAGCCTGGGTTCTTCTCGCTGCCGGCAGATAAAACCCAGCCGAAACTCGATGCGCTCAATGCCGCTGAAGCCGCGCTGGAGCAGGCATTTGCTCGCTGGGAAGAGCTGGAAGGACTCAAAAATCAGGAGTAAGTTCCCTGTAATTAAAACTTAATCCAGTTCAGTGCCTTGTGTCACATAGCCCGGTTAGGGTGGAACTTTTTGTTTGACCGAGTGCGCTCGCAGGAGTAAAGATGAAAGCGACCGATGCAGAATTGGTCGCTTTTTTTGTTCCACGAAGAGGGTCGTAGATGATGAAGAGACAGAAGCGGGACCGTCTGGAAAGAGCTCGTGCTCGTGGTTATCAGGCTGGCGTGGTCGGCAAACAGAAAGAAGCGTGTCCGTATCAATGCCTGGATGCCCGAGGGCATTGGCTTGGTGGTTGGCGTGACGCCATGGAAGGGCGGGGCTCAGGCCTCTTCATGAAGTAGCAGCTACTTCATCACTCATTACAAAAGGAAAGGGGCCGTTGTGGCCCCTTTGCGTTAATGCTGTTTTACCACCAATCAGAGAGATCAGAATGCGGTGGTATCTTTGAACAGGCCCACTTTCAGGTCGGTGGCGCTGTAGATCGGACGGCCGTCAACTTCGACCACACCATCAGCAATCCCCATCACCAGCTTGCGGTTGATGACGCGCTTGAAGGTGATCTTGTAGGTCACTTTTTTGGCAGTCGGCAGGATCTGGCCGGTGAATTTCACCTCACCTACGCCCAGAGCACGACCCTTGCCAGGACCGCCTTTCCAGCCAAGGAAGAAGCCGACGAGCTGCCACATGGCGTCCAGACCGAGACAGCCAGGCATCACAGGATCACCCGGGAAGTGGCAATCGAAGAACCAGAGAGCCGGAGTAATGTCGAGCTCAGCCAGGATCTCGCCCTTGCCGTGTTCGCCGCCGTTGTCATTGATCTTGACGATGCGGTCCATCATCAACATGTTGGGGGCTGGCAGCTGACTGTTACCCTCACCAAACAGTTCGCCACGGCTGCAAGCCAGCAGCTCTTCACGGGTAAAAGAGTTCTTGCCCTGTTCGCACAGGGAAAGGCGGGCTTCCATGGTGGTATTGTCTACGGTCACGCGGTATTTCCTTCAAATGGGTCAAAGCTGGGCCAATTTAGCTTACAGTTGTTCGCTAAACAACTCCGATCACTTCATCAGCGGCCAAACAGGCGCCCCAGCAGGGATTGCAGCAGTCCGACTTTGGCAGTGGAGCCGTTCAACTCGTCCAACCGCTCCTGAATACGGCCAAACAGGGTATCGGGCATATCAGGCTCACCGGCGACACAGCCAGTCAGCAACTCGATGGCCTCTTCCACATGATCCACCGGGTGGATGTGGAACTGGCCTGCTTCAACCGCTGCAATCACCTCGTCAGAGAGGTTCAGCTGCTGGATGTTGGTGCCCGGCAAAATGATACCTTGCTTGCCGGTGATGCCGTGGATTTTGCACACCCGGAAGAAGCCTTCAATCTTCTCGTTCACGCCACCAACGGCCTGCACATTGCCAAACTGATCGACCGCACCGGTCACAGCGAAGTGCTGATAGATAGGCTGGCGGGCGAGGGCAGAGAGCAGGGCACACAAGCCGGTCAGGGAGGCGCTGTCGCCATCAATTTCGTGGTAAGACTGCTCGAACACCAGATTGGCCGACAGGGGGGAGGGGTTCTCTGCACCAAATTT
Source organism: Aeromonas sp. s11 (assembly GCF_040907945.1). NCBI lineage: Bacteria > Pseudomonadati > Pseudomonadota > Gammaproteobacteria > Aeromonadales > Aeromonadaceae > Aeromonas > Aeromonas sp. s11. Next base: position 210,760 of record NZ_JBFOCU010000056.1, read on the forward strand.
GTTGGAGAGATAGCCGTGGATAATCATCATCGCCTTGGCGTGGATATGACCGGCCAGCTCCGCTTTGCGCTCGATATCCGCCACATCGCCATCACCAAGGTGTACGGTAGCGGTTAGGCGCACCGGCTCGCCGAAGTCATAAGGGTGACCGGAGACCTGAATGACAGACAGGCCGTTGATCTGGCCAATCTCTTCGCCATCGGTTTGCAGCAGGATCTGGCCGTCGATAACCCCCTGATCGGACTGCTCAACCAGATAGTTGAGGCGGTAATCCTGCTCCTTCAGTGCGCCACGGATATGCTCGTCGGTGACCACATCGGATCCCAGCTCCCGGGCCAGACTGTCAGCCATCCGTATGATGGCGGAGAGTTGCACTTCGGAGAGCGACAGCCACTCCTGATGGTCACAGAGGCGGCTGGCATGACGACAAAGGGCGGCGAGGGCGGCTGGCGTGAAGTCCAGCAGGCTCCAACGCTGGCGCAGCCAAGCCAGGTACTGCAGAAATTCCTGCAGATCCTCTTCAATATTCACCTCTGATACCAGATCAGCGCGCAGGAAGATGCGCTCGGACATATCCCGATCCAGCATCTGGAACTCGGCCACATCGAGTCGGTCACCCACCAGGATCAGCTTGAGCTTGATGGGGGTCGCTTCAGGCGCGAAGAAGGGGGTCAGAGTTTTCCCTTCCTGATAGGCGTTCCAGTCCAGCTCGCCTTTTTGCATGGCATTTTTCAGTTTGAACCAGAGGTGCGGCTGATCCAGCAGCTCGTCCAGTTGCAAAATGAGGTAGCCGCCGTTGGCTTCGCGTAGCAAGCCAGGCTCCAACAGGTGCTGGTTGGCATAGACAGAGCCTTGCTCTGTCTGGTAATTGATGGAGCCAAACAGGGTATCCCAGTTGAGATCACGGCCATAAATCACCGGCGCTTCCTGCGCTTCGTGGTGGATCAGCAGGTTGATCAGAATGGGGTGCTGGAACTCCAGACCCAATGCCACGTGAGCCGCCAGATCGGAGAGGAAATCATCGATTTTCGGATCATTGTTCTGCTTGCGCATGATGCGGGTCACGATGCGTTCGGCATCGAGATGGTGGCTCAACAGCTTGAGCAGCTCGCCAACCATTTCGCAAAACTCGACGCCGGTGCCCGGTTGCAGGCGCAGCCAGATAGGCTTGTAGGGGTTGTTCAGATTCTCGGTGTAGCAGAGATCAAACAGGTCACCATCCTTGCCATGGGAGTCGGCAATCAACGTTTGGCAAACGCCTTCGTAATCTGCGCCGGGGAATCCGTTGAGCAGCATGACCGGACAGTCACCATCAAAACTGGCAAGACGTTTGATGCCGGAAATAGCTCTGGGTTGCAGCGCAGCAAAGGGGATAGGTTCCAGCTCGCTAAGCTTGGTGAACTGTTCAATCGCAAAAGCGGGTTTTAATTGTTCTGATGTTAATTCAGCCACTTAAGACATCCGGTCGAAGATAGGATCAATTGTTGCCATTATACACAGTTCAATAAGTGGTGACAGGAAACAAGATTTGTGATTTAACATAATATACATTATGCGCAGTCGTAACGGGCTCTGAATTAAGGCTTCCCATCATCATGCAGGCCACGGCCAGAGCGGCTCCCGTGCCCGCGCAGTACTTTTTTAGGATGTCATACCAAGTAGCCCGCATCTCTGGGGTCTTGGCTCTGACAGCGTTTAGGGAAATGATGACTTCCAAAGGATCCAGTCCAGCGCCAACAGCAAGAAATTTTGCTGTCTCATCAGTGAATTGCTTCCGCCCGTTGTTGATGTCTGCAATGTACGCGCTGCTAAAACCGAGGTCTTGGCAGACTTCGCTGTACTTGCTGTAGTTTTTGGCCCTCATGTAGGCCTCCATCAGCGTTTTAGAGTCCATAAAAGTTTCTCCTGTTAGCTATCTCGTTGGTTTGCTACAACCATTTTGCACTATTTTTCAGCACTTGCACCTAACCATCTGGCTGGTTAACACTCCAGCTATCCAACAGGTTAGTTAGGTGTATCGACATGGAAGCGCAGACCCTACAGCAACAAGTCCCGGTTTACCACGTGTGCCAACATTGTAACGGCGCTGGCTGCGCTGCTTGCTCTGACCTGTTGATTCTCGATGGTGATATCCAGCTCGACCCCGAGTGGAATGATGATCTTCCCCAGCACACCGTAGAAGAACAGCTCGAATGGCTCGACGCTTTCTCCGAGCGCGTCCAGCTGCTCACCGCCATGGCGCCGATAAATGGGGTTATCGGCACCACTCCAGATTACCCGTTTTCCACCGAGGCCCGTCTGGCCAGTGTAAACAAGCTCGTTGCTCGTATGCCGTTCCGCTCTGTTTACTCTGAATGGAACCGCTCCTACCTTGAGGATTGCGGTTTATGATCAGCTACACCGTACGTCGCCTGCTCGACGCCCCCGTTAAGGCCAAGGCTCCCCTCTCCCTGCTGGCCGCTCCGGTGCAAACTGCCGATGAGCTGACCCCCGAGGAGTATTTGGAAAAGCTCCAGAACGAGCGCGGCCTCTGCGAGGATGACGTTGCGATCCTGCATCGTGTTTACTCGGATGGGTATCAGGCAACAACTGTAGCACTTGAGCGGCCCATCCCTGCCCTGCCCTTCAATCCCGTGCCGTTCAGCCCCGAGGCTCAGGCGGACAAATTCGCGGCCCTGCCGATTGGCGGTGCCGAAGATGCCAAACTTCGGGAGCGCGTAATCCTGCGTCATCCTGCTTGCACTGGGTGGTTCACACATGTCTATCAATCGCGTAATGCGCTACTGGGTATACAGGCTGCTAACCAGTCAGCCCGAGAGCTTGATGATGCTCTTTCTGTTCGGGGCGAGCTGGGAGAGCTTCGTTTCAGTGGAGACGACGACGCTTTTGATACTTTTGCCACAAGGTTTTCTGAGCACGTCGGCCGCTTGGTTGCTACTCGCGCTCACGACATTGCTTTGCGGCTGGTTGTCAGTTTGGCTTATCAGTACGGCCTTAACCCTGTGGCTACAGTCACCAAGCAGCAGGAACTTGATCCATATCCGACCCTCAATCGTTGGGCAGATATGGCTTGGGTACGTCGCCGGATTCGGTCTGTTTCAGCTAGGCGTTTATACGATGCCTCCAGACAGTTCGCTTTGGTTAGCGCCCGAATGGCAGCCTATACGACTGATCTCTCTGTGGCTCGCCGTGCTTTCCGCCGCGCACGTAATGACGAAACCTTGCAAGCGCTTGTTGCACACAATGCTAAGGATGTATTCGATGCGGTAAGCATGAAAGACGCCGTAGACGCCAGCGTCAGCAACCCGACCAACCGTCGGGCCGAGCTGATGACCCGCTTGTCAGGCTTCGAGCAGTGCGCCAAAGAGCAACGTCATGTTGCAATCTTCCTCACCTTTACGTGTCCAAGCCGTTTCCACTCGGTACACCGCAATGGCCAGCAGAACCAGAAATGGATCGAGGCGGGCCGCCCGTCCGTTCGTGCTGCTCAGAAGTGGCTGACCGACACCTTTGACAACATCCGCAAGAAGGCCGACAAGGACGAAATCAAGCCGTACGGCTTCCGGTTCGCCGAGCCCCATCACGACGGTACTCCCCACTGGCACGCTGTGCTGTTCATGACTGCCCAGCAGGCCAAACAGTACATCGCCATCTGCCGCCATTACATGCTGGCCGATTCCGGCAACGAGCCGGGCGCCAAGCAACATCGCTTCAAAGTGGTCTTCATCGACCCGCGCAAGGGTTCCGCCGTTGGCTACTGCTCCAAGTACGTCGCCAAGAACATCGACGGCTTCGCCGTAGGCCTCGACCACGAAGCCGGAAAACGAGCCAAGGCCGTGGACACTGCCGCCCGCGTTGACGCGTGGAAATCCGATAACCGCATCCGCCAGTTTCAGCAGATTGGCGGCCCCTCAGTCACTGCATGGCGCGAGTTCCGCACCATCCGCGACGAACTCGATATGGAAGACCCTATGTTCCAACAACTCACCAAAGAGCAGCACTTCGCGCTCGAAAACGTCCGCAAAGCCGCTGACGCGGGAGACTGGGCCGCGTTCTGTTGCGCCATGGGCGGCGTTCAGGTTCGTCGCAATGACCAGACCGTGCGCGTTCACTACGGCATCCCCGAGACCATGAAGCTGCTGTGTGACGAGGACGGCGTTGCCCTGCATACCCCGCGCAGCAAGACCCAGTACGGCGACGATGCGCCCGCCCGCGCCATGGGCCTGATGTACGCGAACATCTTCATGCTCACTCGCGCCAAGGAGTGGCTCGTGACCTCCAAGGAGAAATGGGAGGCGGCCTGCCGCAAGACCATGGAGGGCGTCCGCGATCAGTTCGAGGTCATGCGCGACGAGAAGGCTTACGCCTACATGGAATACGAAGAGTATGAGGCCCTCCGCCAGATGGCCATTTGTGATTATCAGTCCCGCGCATGGCTCCTGTTTTCCGACGACGAGCGCCTCGCGGGGCCCCCTCTGGGGTGCGAGCCGCTCGCCGGCGGCTTGGACCCGTGTCATTAACTGTCGTAAGTCTTTTCAAACCCAAACAACCGGAGATAACGAATATGGAAATTGTAGGAACCATCCTCGATGCCGACGACATCGTACTGAGTACCCGTAAGCGCAACGACATCGATGTGCAAATCGGTACTGTGAAATTCATGACCACCAAGCCCACGGCAGTGATCGAGTTCAGCCTGAGCGAGGAACAGGTCAAAGCCAACTACCATGTCGAGCTGGCCAACATGGTCGGCCGCAAGGTCAACCTTCAGCTCGAATACGTGGACAACAGCTACGCGGGCAACGGCGGTCTGCACAAGACCTTCAACGGCTTCCGCCTGTTCGCCCTCCCCTCACCTGAGAAGAAGGGTAACTAATGCGCTGCGTCCAGGTTACCGCCGAAGGCTTCCTGCAGGCCGTAGATGTGGCGCTTGACCAGTGCCAAGGTGCGTATCTGGTCGAGCAACATGACATAGCATCCATCGCCGCTTGGCTGGATCCCGCGACGGTGGGCTATGGAGCTTTGGGGGCCATTCTGGCCGCCTCTTGTACGGGTGTCATATCTGTGTACTACGCCTCATGGGCATGGGCCAGATTGCGCTCAATCACTGGAATGAGATAAGGAAAGTCACATGAAAAACATGATCCGTAATGCCCCGAAGATGACCATCATCGCCTCCATGCTGTTGGCCGCTGGTGCTGCGAATGCTGCTGGTGAAGGTGGTTTGGATGTAACCGGTGTTCAAACTGCCGTTCTGGCTGCTGTTACTGCCCTGCTCGGGTTCGTGGCCGCTGTCGGTCTGGCCAAGGCGGGTTTGGCGGCGGCCATCTGGGGCTGGCGTAAAATCCAAGGCCTTGCAGGCAGCAAGTAACATCATGTTGCAACCACAAGGGGCGGCCATCGCTGCCCCTTTTTCATTGGAGAGGACGCCATGATTTGGGCTCCCATAATGTTCATCACAGGGTTGGTGCTGGCACATGCGATCATATCGGGAAACAATTCGCGCCATTAACTGGCGCTGGATAACCAAGAAGACCCTCAAGGCATTGATGTACTGCATCAACCCGCTGAATTTCTTTAAGCTCATTCTCCGCCTGTTCAAATGGGCCTTTTATATCGTGTTCGGCGCTATCGCGCTGGGAATGCTCACTTTGGCCATTGGCAATTATGCCCACGCGGCGGAATGGGTACCTGCTCAAAAAACAATGACAGGTCAATGTATTCGTAACTCAGATAATTACGTCCAAAGAACAGGTTCCCCTCAGGATTGTCTTGCGTTTGTCCAAAGTGAAGTTCCAACGCGTACGTGTGCATATACTTCACCACCTACAAACGTCAATACCCGTTATTCGATTAACTGCTCTGGCTGGTTCGGTTATGATTATCGTCCAACATCTGCTGATTCATATAAGTGCCCGCCAGATGGAAAGCCAGAATTTACTATGGGCCCAAAGGTTACAAATAACGGTACTGTCTGTGAAAAGAAACCGATCCAATGTCTCCTTGGGTCAGTCAAAGACGTCAACGCAATAACAGGCAAAGAATTTTGTCGCCCCATATGCGAAGGCATAGCGGGTAATACCTATGGTACACCGCAAGAGCCAGTCAGTTATTTCACAAGCAATTTCGGGTCAGTCAAAATTACCTGCTATGGCCAATGTTCGGTTAAGTCTGTAGGCGGTGCCATCAACCTTGGTTCAAACCCCAATATCTGGACTGGGGTCATTCAGTTCACAGGCGAGAACTGTCCGATACAGACCAACGGCAACGCCGAGGATTCATCAACGGCTGGCGTAGATACCCCAGTCACTCCCCCAGGTTCCTCAGACTCATCAAACAACGCCCAGAACAACCTTGAGGGCGCTGTCAGCGATGCAGTCGGTAACACCACGTCAGGCGCAACGGGCACGGCCACGCTTAACGATGTAGTCAACAAGATAGCCGAGACCAGCAACAAAGAGATCAAGGCGACATCCGAGCAGAACGCCGCGATGGGTAAGGTCATTCAAGAGGTCGGCAAGGATATCCAGAAACAGATCTATGAGTCACAGCTCGCCAGCTCACAGGGCAGCGCAGGGGCCAGCATGGGCCAGATACAGACGGCCAACGCCATCAAGGACGGTAACGCCCAGCTCGGTACCAAGTTGGATGCCATCAAAGACGCCATCGAGAAGCAAGACGAGGGAGAAGGCCAAGAGCCCCTTCCCCCGGGCGATACCAACATCAAGACCGACCCGAACTCAGTGAACCCCAATCCCAACGACTGGGGCCAACGTAACTACGGCACCGTGATGCAACATCATGTTACAGCCATGAACCAGTTGCCGCTGTTCTCGTCCATCGGTGACTTCTTCAAGGTCGATATGGGCGCGGGCACCTGTCCCCAGTTCAGTATTGATGTGCCGGATATTGGCGGCGTAGGCGGTGGAAGTCTGGTGTTTGATGTGTTCTGTAATGCCGACCTGCAAAAGATATTCGAGATAATCGCGCTGTGCGTGAAGCTATTAGGGCTTTATGCCGCGTTTAGAATTGCCCTGCTGGACTAAGGATACAAGCTATGGAATTGCTTAATTCGTTCAGGAACTGGCTCAAGGATATGATTGAGAGCTTCATCATGTGGGTGGTGAAGTTCTTTCAGGCCATATTCCAGTGGTTCGAGGATATCCTGCTGACCACGCTGGAAAAGATATTGGAGGGGATACGGTTCGTTATATCGAGTATCCCTATGCCGGATTTCTTGCAATACAGCTTGCAGGATCTCTTTAACTACATTCCTTCGGATGTTGTCTACTTCCTGAATATGTCGGGAATATCGCAGGCGTTCCTGTTTATATCAATGGGTGTCGCCTTCCGGCTGGTTCGTAAAGTGGCAACGTTGTTCCAGTGGTAATATGTCAAAAACTATTTGAAATGACCGGTTCTCCGTGGTGACACCTATCTCACAAGGTATAACTGAGGGGGCCCTAGCCGGACATTTCAATCTGGCTCAAAGCGGACATTACAATCTGGGGCTAACATAATAACTGCGTGACGCGATTATTTATGTTAAATGGAGTCTTAACATGCTGATATTTCACGAGGGATTGCCGGGCTCCGGTAAAAGCTATGAAGCGTTGGTGTCCCATATTATTCCGCGGCTCAAGGAAGGCCGCACCGTAGATGCCTATATCGAGGGCCTGAACTTCGAGAAGATAGCCGAGCTGGCCGAGATAACGCTGGAGGAATGCCAAGAGCAGCTCAAGCAGATCACCCGCGAGCAGGTGCCGGCCATCCATGAGCACGTTCGGGATAAAAGCCTGGTCATCATCGATGAGAGCCAGAACTTCTGGCCGTCTGGTCGTCAAAAATTACCTGACCCGATCATCCAATTGATAACAGAACATCGCCACCGTGGCCTTGATATCGTGTTGATGGGTCAGAACCTCAACGACGTGCACAGCATGTGGCGAAACCGTATCGACAAGAAGTTCGTCTTCATGAAGCTGGACGCCGTAGGCCTAGCCAAGCGCTACTCTTGGACGTCCTACAAGGGCTCTCTCAGGGCAGACGGCCAGCGTAGCCGTATCGAGTTCGAGAAGCTCACAGGGGGCACTCGTCAGTATGACCCCAAATACTTCGGCAGCTACGCCAGCACCACCTCAGAAGACAATGAAATGGGGGTCTATGAAGATGACCGCACGAACATCTTCAAGTCCGCCAAGTTCAAGTATGGGCTCCCAATCGCTGCCCTGCTGTTCATCGGTGGCCTCTGGTTCGCCATCGATACCATGCTCAACTTCAACAGCAAGACGGGGGCCGAAGACTTGGCCAAGCAGGAGGCACAGCAACATGAAGTTGCATCACCCACTTCACCTGGGCAACCAGCACCAAGGCCGGAGCCACCCCCGAAACCCAAGATTGATGACTTCTTCACTCAATCCATAGAGGGATACACGCCTGTCCTTGTCTCCTATTCGATGGTTAATGGCAATTTGCTCGACGCATGGGTCGATGTGTGGGACAGCAAAGACAACTCCATCACCCTATGGAAGAAGGCCGAACTCACAGAACTTGGCTGGACTGTCGTCATGAAGTCCTATGGCCTCGTCCTTACCAAAGGCAAAGTGACCATGCTCATCCGTGAGCGCAACACCATACCGACAGCCAAGAAGGATAGTTTGACCTCCAGCGTTGCGGGATCAGTTGAAAAGGCTTTGTAGCAATTCACCCCGTCCAAGTGTGACGCGTCCCTCCAACGCGTCCCTTGGCTTCTCAGCACGATTTCATTTTGCCAGTGGCCGGAGGCCCGCCGCCGCGCGGGCCAGCAGCACCACCGCTGGCGTTTCCCCGCGCAGCGGCGCTCCCCGAGGACACCTTCCCCCCAAAATAAATCGCCTCGTGTAGCGTTGCTCCCGCCCGTAGCCAAAACACGGACATTCGAAAAGAAGGTGCAACATGATGTTGCATTTAAGCTAGCTCAAACTATAATCAAAGTATGCAACATGATGTTGCGCCAACAAGGAGGAAACATGGACGATTTGAGCTTGAGCGCCGCAGAACTGAAAGACATTCGCGCCCGCCTTGAGTGGTCACAACAGCGCATGGCTGACGAGCTGGCCGTTGCCCGCAACACCGTGGTACGCATGGAGAATGGCCAAATGGCCATAGAGCACCGCACAGCCTTAGCAGTCAGGTATCTGGCTTGGCATCACGCGATGATCGAGAAGGTATCACGCCAACAGCCAGGGCAACCCGCAACTGCGTCCCCTGCCCCAGAACGCGGCGATGCTCATCAGCAGGTAGATTTGCCGCTGGCCAGCTCTGTCGGCGTCGACCGTAGAACTGATCCGGCGTCTGATGCGTGGGCAGTGTATGAGTCATCGATAGCAGACCGCCTTGGGTTCATCGAGCTCAAAGAGCGGTTCTTTAAGGTGGCCGAAGAGTCTGAAGAGAGTGGCTATCACTTCACATACCTGTTTTTCCTTCAGCTTCTTGAGCGCCTGTGCTCCATGACCGCTGAGGAAGGATACATCCCGTCAGAGTGGGGTAACATTCGTTGCCTTCGCGCTTTCGTTTTGGATTTCTACAAAGCCAATCCACAATGGCACTAACCTAGTCAAACGCTAAATCGTGGGGGCCCCACTCGTGGGGTTCCGATTTAGTGATTGACTACACCACCCCAACATACCCTTGAGCAGGGGATTGAGGGGATCACTTCTCCCTCAATCCCTTAATTAACCGGCTTTTAAGGCTCTCAGCGTTCTGAGGTAGGCAAACGCCTCAGCGCCGCGTTGTCTTTCAGCGCCTTGAGGTCTTCACTCCCGAACGACTCGATGATTTCTAGACGCTGGCGGCTAAGATAGGTGCCAGCAGGGGTGATCAGGTGATGCCCGGACATACGCCAGCCATCCCAATAGCGGGTAAAAACGGTTGGCAGCTCCCGTCCAACTGCCATCCTCATGACTCGTTTGCATACAGGCGGTATGGGTTTTCCCTCATCCCAGAGTGTGACCTCTGTCACGGAAACAAAACAAAGTTTTGCTGTTTCCTCTGGACTCAAACCGCACTCAAACCATCGAAAGATAAAGTTTTTTGTTATATTCCTGCGCATTATTCGCGTACCGCTCGAATCTGACAACATTGTCAGGACGCACGGTAACGGCGGCTTTAACGTAATCATGAATTATGCGCAATGACGAATGCAGGAGGACGGAATGAAGAGAACTGAGCAATGGAGCCGTTTTGATGCGGCTGACGGCTTGGCCACCGAGGCCGACATGGTTGCCTATCTGCAGGCAGCTCTTGAAGATGGTGATCCGGCGCTGCTGAAAGCTGCGTTGGATGATGTAGAACGTGCTCGCGTAAAACTGAGTGGTCAGCCGCGCTACACGCTGGAAGAACTGTTGGCTCAGTGTGACACCAATGCCACGTCACCAGGTGAAATGGATTGAGGTCAAAGATGTTGTGAAACTTGGTTAATTGGCTCGCAGTGCATTGACCGAATCTAGAGTCATGGATACGACTGACAGAAGGCTTATGGATATTCGCTGAATGATGTCTTCCCTCGGGCCTGAATGCCAAGCGTCGCTTTTGTAGAATGTATCGAGGCTCAGAGTTCGCTCCTCGAGACTGTCAAACGCACGCACCAACATGTAGCTATCAGGATCGTGCTCGGATTGGCCATAGCGGACTACATCAATCCTGGCAGTCCGATGTAGAGGAACGCTGATATCCTGCATAATGTTGTGGAAGTCCTCTCCTGTACCAGGGTGCAATGTATACTGCAGAAATTCGACAGTCTTCATCCTGTTCCTATCCATTTATCGTTCAGTTTGGTGTGGCTATCAAGAAGATGCCGATAAATAGGGTTATCGGCATCATTGTCAGAGACAACAAGCCTTGTTGAAAACAGTAGCCCGCAGCCTTTCCTTAGCTTAAAGGTTCGGAAATCGATCAGGATCGAGGCTACACACAGACCTCCAGCGATCTGACTGCCAAAAGCAGAAGGACAATATCTGGTTGATTCCCCCTGCAGATGCTCTTGCAGCGACAACAGAATAACACAGCCAACCGCCCTGCCCCACATCACCGAAATGTCCCATTTTGAGACATGAGTCCACTATTAAATCAATACGTTGTGCGGAATTCCCCTCACTTATTGAACGTTATGTTTGATTTTCACAGTTATAACCTTCGTTATTACAATGAATATTCTTAGAAATATCTGTCCCCTACTTGAGAGGTCTCTCTCTGGAAATATTGATACTCCTTCTTGTAAAACAGCCATAAAAATGCCGACTATCGCGATAGATTCCCCTCCCCTTAACCCTTAATCCTCACGGTTTATTGTTGTGGCTGGCATGATTGCGACTTTTTTGGAAGTCGGGTCAATTCATATTCAAGACACGTTTGGCGATGGCCAATGTGGGTGGCTGGCAGGTCAAGTAGAGGTTGCTGTTGAACTGCTGCAATATACGTTTGAGCTCGTTCATATCATCGGGATGGAGGGTTAAGGACCAGAGTGCTCTGGGCTGGCCGTGATGGAGGCCATTGGTATAGATAATGGTGCAATCTTCGATACGCAACTCTTTGCAGTGGGCCTCCATCTGCAGGCCCACATCCGGAAACCAGATATGCAGCGTGCCTGAAGAGATAAAGGTGAATTGGGCTATGAGCGACCCTTTGCCTACGATCCTGAAGGTTTTTTCCACCACTGCCACTTGCATACCCGCTCCTTGTTATCTCGTTAATATTGATATTAATATCACCAATGATGACTGGATATGCAAGTGTGATAACAAGGCGCTGTTCAACCGAATATGATTGCTTCCGGCATGTTACTTAGCTTTCGGCATCGGGTGGTCTCGGTGTTTCAGCAAGCAATTTCGTTTTTTGCTTCTCTGTTACGGGATAAATATGTATGCCGCAGATGGCAAGGAGCCTGTTCTGAATCATCCATGTGAGCCAAAAATATTTCCTGAACCGATTGCCATCCAGAGAAGTACAAAATCGCCGCACCAACTTCTATGACATCCCAAACAAGCCATTCTGTGTTCTAAGAGCAGTCAATACAAATCAGGGTCATGTCACGTTGTTCGTTAGTTCTTGTGGATGTTATCTCTCACATGTTGGTTCAATCGGTCCAGCGGCTTTTGCTGGGCGCTCTCATGTCGTTCACTATTGCTGGTGTGCAGGTATTTCGAAGTGGTGTCGATGCTGTCATGTCCTGCATCGGCTTGTACGTGGGAAAGCGGTCTCCCATGCAGGTTGATGTCATGGGTGATCCCGGTGTGGCGGATCGCATGGGGAGAGAGTTGCCGCATTTCGGCCGCATCTTGGACAAATCCATCCTGCTCTGCCAATTCTGCGCCTTTACCGATGATCACCATGATCAAATCCCGTAGCTGGCGAATTCCAAGGTTGGCGTTGAGTTCCCCCTGATCGCGACCATGTGCTGCCGCTTTATGGCGAACGAACAGTGGTGTCTGTTCATCCGGTGTCGGCAAGGGAGAGAGACCGAGGAAACGGCGGTAGCGTTCGAGTGCCGCCAGCAGCGCTTGGGATACCGCTACGGTACGCCGTTTGCCCCCTTTGCTTTGCGGAATAAAGTAGCCCCAGACGCCGGTTTTGCGATCCCGCCTGAACTGCCCCATCACAGGTGTAAAGCCCGGCCGGGCAGCAACCTCAGAGATCCGCAGATAGCAGGCATACATCAGAATGGTGAGAAAACGGCTGCGCTCGTGCTGCTCCGGATGGTCGTTGGCAAGGGTATCGGCAGCTTGCATCACGTATGACCACTGCAACTCGCTGAAGGCCTGCACCTGATCATCGGCCTCCTGCTGTTGCGGCCGTTTGACCCGCTGCAGTAGCAGAGCGGGATTCCTGTCCATGTACTCCTCCTGGATCAGGAACTGGAAGAAGGCCGACAGGATGGCTAGCTTGGTCTTCATCGCCTGCTCGCTAAGACGATAGGGCAAGGTGCGGCCCAGTTCCCGCTTGCCGAGAAACGGTCGCCATTGCGGATTGGGCAACCGCTCTCCCCACTCCTTGTCGAGGACAAACTGCGCCACGTTGCGATAGGCGATCAACTCGTCAGGGGGGGACTGACAGTAGTCGAGATAGCGGATCATGATGCGGCGAGTGAGATCTTTCGGGCTGATGGCCGCCTCGCGAAAGCACCAGTGCAAAAAAGTGGTCAGTTCGCTGCGATAGGTTTTGTAGTTGTTTTCGCTGTTGCGCTGCTCCAGCAGCCAATCGACCGCCAGTTCGTAAACCAGACCGGCATCGGGTACATCGTTGAGGCTGAGGTTGGCAAGGTACTGATTGACCTGTGGGTTACCGGCCTCCAGATAGATAAGGCTGTCAAACAGCGGCATGGCTGGCGGCAAGGATGATGGTTGTTGAGTCATGGTGTTGCTTGTTGATGCTGAGATGAGTTGATATGAGCCTGTGAGCTGAGTTGCTAGAAAAGGGCTCGTGATAGATGAATGCGGCTTCTATTGGGATTTGTATTGCCTCTTGTTGTTGCTGATTAAGGTCACCAGGAGCGATCTGGATAACGTTCTCTCCACTGTTTGCTCATTATTTCCTCATAGATCTGGCTGATGTCGCTCAGTGGTGCACGCTATTCAGTTATGCATTGGATATGCACCGTTGTTAAAAAATTCTCGGGATAAATAGCCGTAAAAATGGTTTTAAATGCAAATAAAGTGAATGCTGCGAGCTGTTTATCCCGAGAAATGGCAGGCTTGGGCAATCAGGCCACCTGCTTGAGTGGCTTCTCCTTGCGCTTGGCTGCTGGGGCCTCTTCCTCTTTCGTACCTGCCTGAACCTTGCCGCCGCGCAGCAGGGTTTGCAGCACATCGCGCTGCTCTGCCAGGTAGAATGCCAGACTCTCTTGCTGCTCTGGCGCCAACTCGATCGGGGCGCCAGCCAACAGGGTCATCAACTCATCGGCCGTATCCAGCAGCTTGTCATAGGCATCGGCCTCTTTTTTGCTGGCAAAGGTCATTTTTTCCACTCCCCCACGAACAACCACATATTTGATCTCGACAGCCATGATGGCCTCCTCTTGGTGATGATGGATAGAGTATATGTATGGATATACAGTATTGCAAATAACCTCACCGGAAAAGAGTTCGCCGGGGTTTAGCGACAAAAGCCGCGCTGGATCAAGCTGTCTCAAAGTGCCATTTGACTTCCACGCCTGACTGGTCGGATCATGGCCTTATGACGATCGTACGACACCTGTTTATCCTGCTGATGGTAGAGGTGCTGCTCCTCGGGAGTATCGCCCACTTGGTCGTGGGACTCCCCTGGCTGCTGACCCTGCTGTTTGTGGTGTTTACCCTGCTTGGGTTGCGCTGTCTGGTGGTGCTCGGCAGCTGGCTGTTTACCCGTTTCTACCCCTCCCCGGCTATCGGCCCTTGGCGCAGGGTGAAGATGATGGTGCAGGAGATGCTGGCCTACCTCTACACCTTCACCTTGCTGTTGCCATTCGAGCCTTTGTTGATGGCACCCGATCGGCTGCGGCCATGCCAGCGCCCCGTATTGCTGGTGCATGGTTACGGTTGCAGTCGCGGGATCTGGCGCACCCAGCGCGCCCGGCTGGAGGGCGCAGGCCATGTGGTCGCCACCATTACCCTGATGCCACCATTTGGTCATATCGATGAGATGGTGCCGCTGCTGGCCACCCGGATTGACGATGTGCTGGCGCAGACCGGGGCTGACAAGCTGGTGCTGGTTGGTCACAGCATGGGGGGGCTGGTCTGCCGCGACTATCTGGCTATCCATGGTGGTGACAAGGTCGTGCGCCTGATCACCCTGGCTACGCCTCATCAGGGCAGTCAGCTGGCCGCCCTTGGGCTTGGGGCCAATGCCCGCGAGATGGAGCCCGGTTCCGGCTGGTTGCAGCGTTTCGCCTCGGTTCCTCTCTGCGTGCCCGGCATCTCGGTGCGCACCAGTCACGACAATGTGGTGATGCCGCAGGAGCGGCAACGATTGGCGGGAATGGAAGATATCGAGTTGCCTGCCATTGGCCATCTCTCTCTGCTTTACTCCCGTCGCACGACAGATCTGCTGCTTGATCTGCTGTCCAGAGTCTGACCCTCCTTAACCGTTCTTCAACTGCTATTGCAAATAAAACAGGGGCCTGATTGCTCAGGCCCCTGTTGATCTCTTTATCGCATCACCTGGTTAGAAGTGGATACCCTTGATCAGGGTCGAGACGGCAACCTGATCGGCGGTCGCCTTGGACTTGTCGCCATCCTTGGGATCGGCAAAGGTGCGGAAGCTGGTATTCATGATCACCTGCGCAACGCGAGGTGCCAGGGCATGCACCACCTGACCAAACACCCCGAGGCGAGTGGCCAGACGCACATGCTTGTTGATGATGGTATCGCATACCAGATCGGCCGCCTCTTCCGGCGTCATCATCGGTACCTGCTCATAAACCTTGGTCGGTGCGACCATCGGCGTTTTCACCAGCGGCATATTGATGATGGAGAAGCTCACCCCTTTGTCGGCAAACTCGGAGGCGGCGGTACGCACCCAGGCATCGAGGGCCGACTTGGAGGCAACATAGGCGGAGAAGCGCGGCGCATTGGTCAACACCCCGATGGAGGAGATGTTGATGATGTGCCCTTTTTTCTTCTCGATCATGGTGGGTAGCACCCCCATGATCACCTTGAGCGCGCCAAAGTAGTTGAGCTGCATGGTGCGCTCCAGATCGTGGAAGCGATCGAAGGAGTCCTCGATGGAGCGGCGGATGGAGCGGCCAGCATTATTGACCAGAATATCGACGCCGCCGTGATCGGCCACGATGCGAGCGGTGATCTCCTCAGCCTGCGCCAGATTGGAGAGATCCTCCTGATAGATCTCGATGGTCAGCCCCAGCTCGGCAAACTCAGCTTTAGTCTCGGCAATCTTCTGCTCGTCGCGGGCGATGGTAACGACGTTGGCCCCCGCCCCCGCCAGCTTGCGCGCGGTTGCACGGCCAATGCCTGAGGTGGCCCCGGTCACCAGCACCACCTTGCCCTCGACCCGACCACGCAGGGAGCGATCGATGAAGAGCTCCGGGTCGAGGTGACGCTCCCAGTAATCCCACAACCGCCAGGCGTAGCTGTGCAGCGGCGGCACTTCGATGCCTGTCCCTTTCAGTACCCGCTGAGTTTCGCGACTGTCGAAACGGGTGGGGTAACTGATAAGGCGGAACACATCCTTCGGCAGACCCAGATCGGCGATGGCGGCATCGCGGATACGGCGCACCGGCGCCATGGTCATCAGCATGGCGGTCAGGTGGCGGGGAATGAAATTAAAGAGAGAGGCATTGATGCGGATCGCAGGCTCCGGCGCATGGGCGGCGCGGGAGAAGGTGCTCAGCATGTCGCCGACCCGCATCGGGTTGGGGTCGGTCAGATGGAAGGTTTTGTTCTCCTCGCCCTCCTGATGGGCGATATGCACTATGGCATCGACCACAAAGTTGACCGGCACGATATTGATACGGCCCCCTTCCACCCCGATGGCTGGCATCCAGGGAGGTAGCAGACGACGCAGTTTCTGAATGGTCTTGAAGAAGTAGTAAGGGCCGTCGATCTTGTCCATCTCGCCGGTGTTGGAGTCACCGACGACGATGCCTGGACGGTAAACTCGCCACGGAACTGTGCACTCATTGCGCACAATCCCTTCCGCTTCGTGCTTGGTCTGGAAGTAAGGCATGTCGAGGTGTTCGGCCTCATCGAACATGTCCTCGCGAAACAGACCGTCGAACAGGCCCGCTGCAGCGATGGAGCTGCAGTGATGGAACTGCCCCGTCCCCAGCCGCTCGGCAAGTTGAACGGCTTGACGGGTCCCTTCGGTGTTGACCTGCTGCTGGATCCCGGCCTTGGCGTTCAGATCATAGATAGCAGCCAGATGGAAGAAGTGGTCGATCTTGCCGATCAACTGCTCCTGCATCTCTACCGACACCCCCAGCAGCGGTTGCGTCATGTCACCAAAAACCGGGACTGCGCGCGATTCATCCACATTCCAGAATGCAAATAACTCCGGCAATTTATCCTGATGAGAGGCGCGCATCAGAAAATAGACGATACAGTCGGGATGCTGTTGGAATAACTTTTTGATCAATCGACGCCCGATAAAACCACTACCGCCAGTAATGAAATAGTTCATAAAGAGAATCCAGCTACTGATTAGGGTGTTACTAGGTTGTTAGATATATCACGATTCATATGGGAATCCGCAATTTGATTGTCGGTTCGTGAGCAAACCCTAATTTCGGTGGTGTGCCTGTTCCGTTATTAGGTAGAACCCTCTATTTTTTGTCCCTAGACTGAAGTTGAAAAATCAGTAATGCCACAACCCGATTGCAGTTTCGTTGTCGCTATTACATTTAACTGTCGTTATTCAAGGAGAAGATCATGGCTAAGAAATTGAAAGCGCTGGCAGGGTCAGTGACCGACAACCAACTCACCTCCACCATCAAGGAGTCCACCCAGCAGATCTGGTTGGCGGGTCTGGGTGCCTATGCCAAGGCGCAGGAAGAGGGTGGCAAGATCTTTGAAGCCCTGGTGCAGGAAGGTGAAGCGCTGCAAGCAAAAACCCGTCAGAGCGCAGATGAGAAGATTGCCGCTGTGACCGACAAGACTGCCAATACCTGGGGCCGTCTGGAGCAGGTGTTCGAAGATCGCGTGGCCCGCGCTGTGGCCAGCCTCGGCATTCCGACCCGTAAGGATATCGACAAGCTCTCCAAGCGCATGGCCGAGCTGACCGACGTGGTCCAGCAACTGCTGGATGCACAGGAAGAGGAAGCCCCGGCCGCAGAAGCCAAACCGGCTGCCGCCAAAAAGCCCGCTGCCCGCAAGCCTCCGGTAAAGAAGGCACCGGTAGCCAAGGCTAAAGAGGCCGTAGTTGAGCAGGCCGCCGATCTCCTCTCCGCTGCGGAAGATGCGGTGAAAGAGGTGAAGGCCAAAGCAGAGAGCGTTCTGCCCTGATCCCTCGCGGTGACGGAAGGTGATTGATACCGGCCCATGCCCTGCGCTGGGCCGGTCTTGTCATGGTGAATGTCATGGATAGAGAGGCGACGCTATGAGTACCATCGCAATTGCCCTTGCTGGCGGCGGGCCGCTCGGCGGCATCTACGAGATCGGTGCCTGCGCTGCCCTCTCTGACAGCATCAACGGCCTGCGCCTTGACCATGCCGATATCTATGTCGGCGTCAGTTCGGGGGCCGTGGTGGCGTCGGCGCTTGCCAACGGCATCTCTCCGGCGAAGCTGGTGCGGATCCTGCTCAGCGATGATTCTGGGGAGATGTTTGACCCGGCCACCTTGCTGCGACCCGCCTTTCGTGAATACGCCGACCGTCTGACCTCGATCCCGCCGCTGGCGTGGCAGAGCCTGACCTACTATCTGGCGGCGCCCTGGAAGCGCAGCCTGTTTGAATCGCTGCAGGGGCTCTCCAAGGCCATTCCGACCGGACTGTTCGACAACCGCGGGGTGGATCGTACCCTGACCCAGTTTTTCTCTCGTCCCGGCCGCAGCAATGATTTTCGCCAGCTGCGCAGTCGACTGTTTGTGGTCGCTACCGAACTCGACACCGGTCATCCGGTCGCCTTCGGCAGCCCGGGGCTCGATGACGTGCCCATCTCGGCGGCGGTACAGGCGTCGGCCGCCCTGCCCGGCCTCTTTCCCCCTTCATTGATTAACGGGCGTTACTATGTGGACGGGGCGCTGATCAAGACTCTGCACGCTTCGGTAGCGCTGGAAGAGGGGGCGGATCTGGTGTTCTGCATCAATCCGCTGGTGCCCTATGATGCGGACATGGCCGCCGGCGCGCCGACCAATCTGGTGGACAGCGGTCTGCCGGTTGTATTGGCCCAGACCTTTCGCGCCATCATCCACTCCCGTATGCATGTGGGGATGGATCGCTACAAACACCAATATCCCGACGCCGACGCCCTGCTGTTTGAGCCCTCTTCAGCCGATGGCGAGATGTTCTTCACCAATGTGTTCAGTTACCGGGATCGCCGCCGTCTCTGCGAGCACGCTTACCAGCATACCCGCCGCGATCTCTGGCTGCGTCGTGACGAGCTGGCGCCGGTGCTTGCCAAGCATGGTCTCGAGCTCAATCTGGCCGCGCTGGCCGATGAAGATCGCACCCTGCTGGCCCCCGGCATTGGCTCGGTTGCCGCCCTCGACAAGTCGCTGGAGCAGTTGCAGCACTGGCTTGCCAAACGCTATCGCCACGGCGTGCGCCGTTCATCACCAAAGGAGTAGCATGGATCGCAAACCCAAACGTCGTACCCGGGAGCGGATCCTGACCACTGCCCTCGCCTGCTTCAATCGACAAGGGGAACCCAGCGTCACCACCTCGGCCATTGCGGCCGAGATGGAGATCAGCCAGGGCAATCTTTACTACCACTTCCACAACAAGGAGGAGATCGTCAACGCCCTGTTCTGCGAATTTGAACAGCAGATGGATCGCCTGCTGGAGGCGGTCAGCACCCCGTCCGATGAGCCAGAAGATATCTGGCTCTTTCTCCACCTGATGTTTGAAGCCATCTGGCAGTACCGTTTCCTCTACTACGATATCGCGACCCTGATGAGTGGTTATCATCAGGTGGAGCAGCGCTTTTCCGCCCTGCTGCGCCGCAAGGAGCAGACCGCCATCGCCATTTGCAACCATCTGCAAACGGTCGGGCTGATGGAGGGCACGACGCAACAGATGCGCACGCTGGCAGCCAATGTGGGGCTGGTGGGCACATTCTGGATCTCTTACCAGCGGGCACTGCACCCCAAGGCGGACGCCGATATTGCCCTCGGCGTCTTTCAGGTGATGCAACTGGTCGCACCCTATTTGCGGGCCGATGCCCGCGCTCATCTGGGCGCCCTCGCCCACCACTACACCGACAAGGTTTGATTCACATGCTACAGGGAGAACAAGCATGACCACTTCACAACTCGAATTTGTCCCCTTCCCCTACGCGGATGCGGCCTATGACTATGCCGGCCAGAAGCTGGCGGACAACTGGGAGCGACTCCATCAGGGGGATGCCGAACCCTGGCCCGAGGATGAACAGGTACAGGATGCCTGGCGGGCTTATCATGCCGGGGATTTTGCCCGGGCCGTCGCCCTTGGCGAAGCGGCCGGTGAGGCGGGCCTCAATGTGGCAAACAAGGCACTGGTGATTCACGCCAGCTATCTGCTGGAAGACAAGTATGCCAAGCGCGCCGCCTTCGAGCGGGCGGCCAGCCATGCCGAGAAGCTGCAAAAACGCCAGCCCAAGAATGCCAACGCCTGGTATTTCCACGCGTTGGCACTCGGGCGCTACAGTCAGGTCATTTCCATCTCCAAGGCCCTCTCGCAAGGGATTGGCGACAAGATCAAGGCAAGCCTTGAGAAGACTCTGGAGCTGGCGCCAGATCACGCCGAGGCCCATATCGCCTTTGGTGCCTGGCATGCGGAGATCGTCGACAAGCTGGGGGCCATGATCGGCGGCCTCACCTATGGCGCCAAGAAGGAGGAGTCCGAGCGCCACTTCAAGGAAGCGCTGGCGCTGATCCCCGACTCCGCTATCGCCCGCATGGAGTACGCCAACGCTCAGGTAATGCTGCACGGCAAGAGCCGCCTGAAAGCCGCCGAAGCCCTCTATGCTGAAGCAGCCGAGTGCGAACCGATGGATGCCATGGAGCGCCTCGATGTGGAGGCGGCGCGCGAAGAGCTGGAGGATTAACCGCCACTCCTGCCACTAAGAGGTAGCAAAACAAGAGGCCAACCCGCGGGTTGGCCTCTTTTTATTGGGATTTTTACGTATCGGATCAACCCAGCAGCGCATCAAGGCCGTTCGGGTCGAACAGCAGCTCAGGCTCCAGCAACACCAGCAGTAACAGTTGTTCAAACTCCACGGCGAAGCGGTCGACAACCTGATCCGGGTCAGGTACCAGCTTCTTGTCGGTGATAAGGCCCAGCTGCACCTTGTGATCGTAAGAGAGGATGGAGACGCCGACGCCGATATCCCCCGATTGCGGCACCCAGAACAGCGGCTGACGCAATTTTGCTCCAGCCAGATACAGGGTCTGCTGCGGGCCGGGCACATTGGTGATCACCGCGCTGGCCTTGGCCGTGAGCAGCTCGACGGCCTGCTGCTGCACCGCATTGGGGGCCATGCCAAGGGCATGTAACAAGTTGAGCACTACCACGGGTTGTAGCGAGGTGCGCAGCGCCTGCATTCGGTCACGTACGGTATAGAGCCGCTGCAACGGGTGTTCAACATCCAGTGGCAAGTCCAGGGCCACCAGCCCGAAGCGGTTGCCAAGTGCCCCCTCATCGTCCGGTGCACGCATATTGACTGGCACCAGGGCGCGGATCTTGACCTTGTTGGCATCATCCCCCTTCTCCTGCAGGTAGTGGCGAAACGCCCCTGCGGTGGCGGCGATCAGCAGATCGTTGACCGAGCAGCCCAGTACCTTGCCCACTGCCTTGATATCCGGCAGATCAATTTGCTCCGACCAGGCCACCCGCTTGGTGCTGGTGGTCTTACCCCGCAGGCGGCAGGGGGAGTCATCACCGAGGGTGGCGATATTGCACAGCTCGCTCGCCAGATCGCGCCCGGTCTTGAGGTAATCCACCGCCTTGGTGGGATGGGTGACCACTTCGACATATTTGGACCAGAGGCTACCGGTCAGCTTGAGACCGGCCCGCACCAGACGGCTGCCTTGGTGGCAATCCTCCTCATCCTCGTCATCGCTGTCATCCAGTGGCTCCGGTGACGGTGGTCGCGGCGCCCCTTCCGGTGTGTTATCCATCATGGTCAGCATGGCTCGCACCAGCGAGAAGCCATCGCCCATGGCGTGGTGAATGCGCACCACCAGCGCTTGCCCACCCAGCGACGTGTCCGTCAGGTGCATATCCCACAGGGGGCGCTGGTGGTTGAGCGGCGTCGAGGCGAGATCGGCCACCAGCTTCTCCAGCTCCAGCTTGCCTGCTTCACCCGGCAGGATCACTCGCTTGAGGTGCTGATCGAGATCGAAATCGGGATCATGACGCCAGTAGTAGGAGCCCCCTTCCAGCACGGCCCGCTGGTGGAAGCGGGGTTGCACCGAAATGGTGTGGCGCAATCCGGCCCGCAGACGCGCTTCATCAAGCTCTCCTTCAAACATCAGGACACCGATGATCTGCATCAGGTTGTTGGGTCTGTCCATGCGTAACCAAGCGGTATCGACGCAGGAGATAAATTCACTCAGTGGCATGGTTGTTTCCCTACAAAATGAATTTACCGAGGCGGCAAGTTGCTCCTTCCCTCATATCCGGATGAAGGCTTGATGCAATCAGAATGACATTAATGAGTGCCGACTCGAAATATGAAATAAAGATGAAATATTACTTACAAAATAGAATCGAGACCTCGCCAGATAATAAATCTGACAGGCCATATGGCTTGCCAACTTATTTCAAACAGCCATCGTTTACAGCTGGTTTATTTAAAACCAGTGCAACGAAGAGTTTCAAACACGTTTGGGGCAAGGTAAGCGATTGTCGACATAATCGAGGATCTCTTGCTCCAGTACGCTGCGTACCGGCAACAGCATCAAACCAAGATGCACTTCCAGTTCCAGGGTATCTTCGTCCAGGGTGAGAGTGCCATGTACCCCTGAGCCGCGAAAACGTAGTTCCGTCTCCTCTTCATCTGCCCATTCGCAATCGAGTTGATAGCTCTCGCTCATGTCCGCAGCGATGGCTTCGGCCGCGATCCGGGCGGCGGCCAATCCCAGCGGATGCTGACGGCTGATCTGAATGATAGAGAGTGTGCTGCTGCCAGCGAGCGAGTTGAAGAACATGGTCGTTACTCTGGGTCATAAGTTAGTTATTGATATTAAACACATGTTCACAACAAATGAAAGGATGGTTCACATAAATGGGACTCACTTAACAGAGTCGAGAGGGATGCAGGCCATCAGAGGGGCATGGCATTTATTCCCTCCCCCGTGCGCGCTACACTTGTCACGGAACGGTCAGCAAAAGCTGCTTGTTTTTCATTCACTTGTATCTTCGTATCACCCAATCCCCATCAATGGGCCCAAGGCCAGAGAGCTGTAGATGACGCATCAAGAACATGCCCACGACGACGATAGCACCCTGGGTCGGCTCTACCGCCAGCTCAAGCGGGTTGCAGCCTTGCGCGAGCAGATGCGTGCCCACCCGGAAGATCAGCAGGATCGGGATCGGCTACGCCAGTGGCAGGCCGACCGGTTGGGGCGAACCCATCGAGATCTGCTGGAGAGTGACCGCTACGGTCCGGCGGCCGAGTTTTTCCTGACCGATCTCTATGGCCCTGGGGATTGCGCCCGCCGCGATGCGGACGTGATGCGGGTGATGCCAACCGCCGAGCGGCTGTTGCCGGAGTCCGGCCTCAAGGTGCTGGCGCAAGCGATCGAGCTTGATGCCCTCTCCGAAGAGCTGGACTACCTGATGGTGGTGGCGCTGCGGCGCATTGATGGCATTGATCCCATCACGCCAGACCACTACACCATCGCCTATCGTGCCGTGGGTGAACAGGCGCGCCGTGAACATCAGATCGCATTGGTGAGCGAGCTTGGCATGACGCTGGACAGGCTGGCGAGAAAGCCGCTGGTGGGGGCAACCCTCAAGCTGGTGTCAGGGCCCGCCCATCTGGCGGGGCTTGGCGAGCTCTTCTCCTTTGTCGAGCACGGCTATCAGGTGTGTCATCAGATGGGGCGTGCCAACGAGTTTCTCGAGACCATCGCCAGTCGTGAGACGGCCATCATGACGGCGCTCTTTAACGGCGACAGCAGTGCGCTTGAGTAAGGCTTATCGAGGGATCAGCCGCCAGAATAACAAAGCGGGCCGATGGGCCCGCTTTTCGTTTATCGCTGTTTGCCGGTAGATATTGGTCAGATCACCAACAGATCCATAAAGGCGTGTACCGGAGTGGTGGCAAGGCTTGACCCATCCTGACAGAGGGCCAGGATGTCGCGGACCCGTTTGGCCGGGAAGCGGGTGGTCAGATTGTGCTGGAATTTCTCCACCAGCAGCGGGATCCCCTCCTCCCGACGGCGACGATGGCCGACCGGATATTCCACCTCCACCTTGGCGGTGTGAGTGCCGTCCTTGAAGAAGATCTGGATGGCGTTTGCGATGGAACGCTTGTCTGCCTCCAGATACTCGCGGCTGTAACGCTTGTCCTCCTGCACCACCATCTTGCTACGCAGCGCGTCGATGCGGGGATCGGCGGCAACATCGTCCTCATAATCCTCGGCGATCAGGCGACCGAAGATGAGAGGCACCGCCACCATGTACTGCAGGCAGTGATCCCGATCGGCCGGGTTGTTGAGGGCACCGACCTTGCTGATGATACGAATGGCCGACTCATGGGTAGTAAGTTCGATACGGTCTATCTCGTCGAGCCGTCCCTTCACCTGCCCATGCAGCTTCATGGCGCACTCCACAGCAGTCTGGGCGTGGAACTCGGCGGGATAGGAGATCTTGAACAGCACGTTCTCCATCACATAGCTGCCGTATCCCTGATGCAGGGCGAACTGATTGCCCTTGAACAGCACATCGTAGAAACCCCACTTGGGCGCGCTCAGTACGCCTGGATAGCCCATCTCGCCGCTCATGGTGATAAGGGCGAGGCGCACCGCGCGCGAGGTGGCATCCCCCGCCGCCCAGCTCTTGCGTGACCCCGCATTGGGGGCATGGCGGTAGGTACGCAGGCTCTGACCATCGACCCAGGCCTGGGATACCGCATCGATCACCTGATCGCGGGTGCCACCCAGCATATGAGTCACCACGGCGGTGCTGGCGACCTTGACCAGCACCACGTGATCGAGACCCACCCGGTTGAAGGAGTTCTCCAGCGCCAGCACCCCCTGAATTTCGTGGGCTTTGACCATGGCCACCAGCACATCGCTCATGGTGAGCGGCGCCTTGCCCTCTGCCACGCGAGTTCGGGAGAGCCAGTCGGCTGTGGCGAGAATCCCCCCCAGGTTGTCGGAAGGATGGCCCCATTCGGCGGCAAGCCAGGTGTCGTTGTAATCGAGCCAGCGGATGATGGCGCCGATATCCCAGGCCGCCTTGACCGGATCGAGGCAAAGCTGGGTACCGGGCACCCGGGCACCATGGGGTACCAGTGTACCGGGGACTATGGGGCCAAGGTGCTTGGTACATTCGGGGAAGCGCAGGGCCAGCAGGCCACAGCCGAGCGTATCCATCAGGCAGTAGCGGGCGGTGTCGAGAGCCGCAGAGCTGGTAATGGGGTGGTTGCAGACATAATCGGCAATATCGACCAGTACCTGATCGGGCTCGGGTCTGTGGTTGACGTCGACGTTGGCGGACATCGTGACTTCCTTATCGTTGTTGTAGAGAGACAAAGTGACGGGGGGCCGGGCCGACATAATCGGCGCTCGGGCGGATGATCCGGTTGTGCTCGCGCTGCTCCATCACGTGGGCGCACCAGCCGGTGACCCGCGAGCAGACGAAGATAGGCGTGAACAGCTTGGTCGGGATCCCCATGTAGTGATAGGCGCTGGCGTGGAAGAAGTCGGCGTTGGGAAAGAGCTCTTTCTCTTCCCACATCACCTTCTCCGCCTCGCAGGAGACGCGATAGAGGCGATCATCACCCACCGCCTCGGCAAGCTTGGCCGACCACTCCTTGATGATGACGTTGCGCGGATCAGAAGTGCGGTAGATGGCGTGGCCAAAGCCCATGATCTTCTCCTTGGCCGCCAGCTTGGCCAGCAGTTCGCGCCTCGCCTGCGTTTCATCCTGCCAGTGTTCGATCATCGCCATGGCTGCCTCGTTGGCTCCGCCGTGGAGCGGGCCGCGCAGGGTACCGATGGCGGCAGTGATACAGGAGAACATATCAGAGAGCGTCGAGGCGCAGACCCGCGCCGCAAAGGTGGAGGCGTTGAACTCATGCTCGGCGTAGAGGATGAGAGAGACATGCATCACCCGCCGCTCCAGCTCGCTCGGCGCTTTCTGGTGCAGCAGTTCGAGGAAATGGCCACCGATACACTCCTCGTCGGTATCGAGGGCGATGCGAACTCCCTCGTGACTGAACTTGTACCAGTAGATCAGAATGCCCGGAAAGGCAGCCAGCAGCCGATCCGCCACTTCATGCTCATGCTCGAAACCATCTTCCGGCTCCAGATCGCCGAGCATGGAGCAGCCAGTGCGCAGCACATCCATGGGATGGGCATCGGCGGGAATGCGCTCCAGTACCTCCAACAGCGGCTGGGGCAAGGAGCGCAGGCGATGCAGCTCGCGCTTGTAGGCGTCAAGCTGCTGCTCACCGGGCAACTCCCCCTTGAGCAGCAGATAGGCGACCTCTTCGAACTGGGCGCTATCGGCCAGCTCCTTGATGTCATAGCCGCGATAAGTAAGACCGGTGCCACTCTTGCCTACTGTGCAGATACTGGTCTCCCCCGCACTCTGCCCGCGCAGACCTGCCCCACCCAACGGTTTTTGCTGTCCCATAAGCTGCCTCCTATTCCTTGGCTGTAAACAGACGATCCAGTGTCTGCTCGTAGTGGTGATATCCGAGGAAGTCGTAGAGCGACTCCCGGGTCTGCATGGTCTCCACGACGGCCCTTTGATGACCATCCTGGCGAATATGTTGATAGACGTTGAGGGCGGCCTGATTGGCGGCGCGGTTGGCACTTAACGGGTAGAGCACCATGTCGACCCCGTGGGCGGCCAGTTGCTCTTTGTCAAACAGCTCGGTTTTGCCGAACTCGGTCATGTTGGCGAGGATCGGCACTTTGGCCGCCAGCTTGAACTGGTCGTACTGGGCAAGCTCGGTCACCGCCTCGGCGAAGATCATGTCGGCACCGGCGGCCACATAGGCAGCGGTGCGTTCAAGAGCCGACTCCATCCCCTCCACCGCCAGCGCATCGGTGCGCGCCATGATGACGAACTCGCTATTCTCGCGGGCATCCACTGCCGCCTTGATGCGATCGCACATCTCTTCAAGCGTGACCACCGCCTTGTTGGGACGATGACCACAGCGCTTCTGGGCCACCTGATCTTCCATATGGACGGCGGCAACCTCGGCTCGCTCAAACGCGCGGATGGTGCGGGCGATATTGAATGCCCCGCCCCAGCCGGTATCGATATCGACCAGTAGCGGCACACGGGTCGCCGCTGTGATCCGCTCGGCATCGATCAGCACGTCGTTGAGGGAGGTCATGCCGAGATCCGGCAAGCCGTAGGAGGCATTGGCTACCCCGGCGCCGGAGAGATAGAGGGCTTGAAAACCGCTGCGCTCGGCCATCAGCGCCATATAAGCATTGATGGTGCCGACGATCTGCAGGGGATGTTCATTGGCAAGGGCGGTGCGAAAGCGCAGGCCTGCCGAGGGGGACAAACTGGACATCATGACTCCTTTCACCTGTCTAGTTTGGCTATCTAATATCACGTTTACGTTAACGTCAATTATACTTTCGTAACATTCCGGCTGCAGGCAAGACAGGAAACCGGTTTTAGGGTAAATTTCACCAATTCCTTCAACAGGTTGAATTGTATGATGGAGCCCGGTTCCGTAATTGTCTGTCCGGCGTGCGACTTGCTGATCCAGCGCAAAGCACTGCCGCTGCGTCGCCATGCCCACTGCCCGCGATGTCATCAACATCTCTATGGCCGTTATGCCTTTCGTCCCTCCCAGTTGATGGCCCTGACCATCACCGGATTTCTGCTGCTGCCCTCAGCATTTTTTGAGCCGTTGATCTATCTGCGGCTGGCTGGGGTCAACACCGATGCCGACCTGCTGCGCGGTATTCTGGTGCTGTTTGGCGAGGGAGAATGGTGGGTGGCCAGCCTGGTGTTCTGGTGCGCCGTGTTGGCGCCGGTGGGGTTATTGGCAGGGATCTTTGCGCTGGCTTCGGGTCTGGCCAAACGTTGGCACATTCTTCCCGTCACCTTGAAGCTGGTCGAGGTGTTTCGCCACTGGGCCATGCTGGAAGTCTATATCGTCAGCCTGCTGGTTGCCCTGTTCAAACTGATCGACATCGCCGATGTGCGCCTCGGTGGCGGGTTGCTCAGCCTCGGTATTCTGATGCTGCTCAACATGACCCTGCTGATCCTGTTTGACCCCGCCCCCTACTGGGCGCGGATCCCGTTAAAGGAGCCGGAACATGACCAGCGCCCGTGAGATGGGGCTCTGCCGCTGCCATACCTGCGGTCTGCTGGTGCGTTATCAAGCCGGGGCTGTCTGCCCCCGTTGCAGCAGCAAATTGCAGGTGCGCATTCCCCGCTCCCTCGCCTGGTCGTGGGGCTTGCTGGCGCTCGCCACCTTCATGTTGTTGCCTGCCAATCTGTTGCCCATAACCCATTTCTACAACAAGGGGTTGCTGCAGTCAGATACCATCTTCAGCGGTATCATGATGCTCTATCGCAGCAAAATGAGCGGGATTGCTACCATAGTTCTCACCGCCAGCATACTGGTGCCGGTGGGCAAAATATTGGGGCTGGGCTGGATCTGCTGGCAGTTGCAGCGGGCCAAACCGGTGCGGCGCAAGCGCCAGCTGGTGATGTATCGGGTGATCGATTTTATCGGTCGCTGGTCGATGCTGGACTTGTTCGTGATTTCGCTGATGGTGGCACTGGTCGATCGGGGTGTACTGCTGAGTGTCCGCGCTGGCCCGGGGGCCACCGCCTTTGCCGGTGTGGTAGTGCTGACCATGATGTCGGCCCGCATGCTCGATACCCGTTTACTGTGGGACAAGGCGGCCCGTTGATGATTTCTCTGTTTTTGTCTGATGTGCTGTTTAATCCAGCCAATAAGGAGTCGGTATGATCGGGGCTGAACCCGTCATCGAAAAGCGTCGCTGGTTATCGCCGGTCTGGCTGTTACCCCTGATAGCCCTGCTGCTGGCAGGTGGCTTTCTCTATCAGCAGGTATTGAGCCGTGGCCAGCTTATCCAGATCAACTTCGCCCAGGGCAACGGCATCTTGCCGGGTAAAACCCAGGTTCGTTATCAGGGGGTGGCTATCGGTGTGGTGCAAGAGCTGGAGTTGGCTGAAGATGGCCGCAAGATTGCGGTGATGGCCAAGATTGACAGCCGTGCCAGACCGCTGATCCGCAAGGGATCCGACTTCTGGCTGGTGAGCCCCAAGGCGTCGCTCACCGAGATCTCCGGACTCGATACCCTAGTCTCCGGCAACTACATCAACCTGCAACCGGGGCGTGAAAGCAATCCGCTGGAGGAGACCTTTGATGCACTGGAGGGCCCTCCTCCCGGCTATCAGGCTCAGGGGCGGATGCTGCACCTGACCGCCGATTCGCTGGGTTCGGTGGGGATTGGCGCCAAACTCTATTTCCGCGGTATCGAGGTGGGCAGCGTCATCAATACCCGCCTTGGTCAGGACAACCAGAACGTCATTCTGGATCTGGTGATCGAGCCGCGTTTCGAACATCTGGTCAAAGCTGATACCCGCTTCTGGAACATCAGTGGCATCAAGGGCTCCTTCAGTCTGGCCGGGGTGAGCGTGGAGGCTGGCAGCCTCACCTCCATTCTGAGCGGCGGCATTGCCTTTGACTCGCCCAAAGATTCACCGGAACCGGAGAAGGGACAGACCTTCGTCCTCTATAAAGGGCTGGCGGAAGCGGCACGCGGCTCGCGTATCGACATTGCGGCTGGCGATCTCCCGGTCAAGGAGGGGATGCCCATCCTCTATGAGGGGATCGAGATCGGTCGTATCGACCCCATTCGGCTTACCGATAAAGGCCGGATGGTCACAGCGCTGATCAACCCGGAGCAGGCTTATCGCATTACCGACAAGAGTCAACTGGTGTGGGAGAGCGTCTCCCTCTCCGCGACCGGTGTGCAGCATGCAGATCGCCTGCTCTCAGGCCCGGCCATTCGCCTCGACTATGTAGCGGGCAAACCGGTAGAGAAGATGACACTTACCGATCGCGCGCCCCAGAGCGGTACCAAGGTGACGCTGCAGGCTGACGATCTGGCGGGGCTCAATCAGGATGCACCTGTCTGGTACAAGGGATTGCAGGTGGGCCGTATCAGCCAGCTCACCCTGGATGCGCGCGGCAATGCCAGCGTTGAGCTGGTGATGGCGCCGAACTATGGCCATCTGCTCAATCGTGCCCGCTTCTATCGCGCCGCCCCGCTGCAGATCGATGCCGATCTGAGCGGCATAAAAGTAGAAACCAGTCCGGCCAGTGCCTGGTTGGGAGGCGGGATCAAGCTGGTACAAGCCAGCAGTGGCGAGCGGATTAACCGTCTCTACCCCAGTCAGGAGCTGGCACTGCTCGGTACCCGTGATGCCAAGCCCCGGCGCTGGTTGCTCAAGGCAGATCAGGCCGATGGCATCGGCATTGGCTCACCTGTGCTCTATCTGGGGTTGGAAGCGGGCAAGGTCAAACAGCTGCGCGCCGCCAAAGAGGGGGTCGAGATCGAACTCGAGATTGATGGGGTCTATGCTCCCCTCCTCGCCCAGCAACCCCAGTTCTGGAAAAAACCGGCCATCGACACCAAGGTGCGGGTCGATGGGGTGCAGGTCAAGGTGGGCAACCTCGGTACCTTGCTGCGCGGTGCCATCGAGTTCGATCGGTTGGCCAATGGCCGCAGCAGTCATCAACTGTTCGATTCCAGGGAGCAAGCCAAGGCCAAGGTGCGCCAGCTGTCACTGGTGGCAGAGAGCAATCCGGGGCTCGGGATTGGCAGCCCGATCCGCTATCGCGGTGTCGATATCGGCAAAATTGAAGAGATCGAGCTGGAGCCGTCACTGGGTCAGGTGATCTTCAAGGCGGAACTCGATGGCCACTACGCCGAGCGTTTCCTGCAGTCCGGCGCCCGCTTTACTCTGGTGCAGGCCAAGCTGGGGCTGGGCGGTGTCGCTCACCTCGATACCCTGATCAAGGGGGCGTTTGTAGAAGCACAACCCGGTAAAGGCGCTGGCAAAGATCGTTTCCCTTTGAGTCAGACCGGTCCTCTGGGTCTGGCCCTGACCCTCAAGAGCCCCTCCGTCAATGGCCTGAGCGTCGGCAGTCCGCTGCTGTTTCGCAAGATGGTGGTGGGCAGTGTCACCAAGGTGGCGCTGGCTCGGGATGGCAGCGAGGTGGTGATCGACGTTAACGTAGATCAGGAGTATGCCCATCTGGTGCGGGCCAACTCCCGTTTCTGGAATGTCTCCGGGGTCAAGGCGGATATCGGGCTGACCGGCGGCACTATCGAAGTTGAGACGGTGCAGAGCCTGCTGGCCGGCGGCATTGCTTTCAATACGCCGGAGAGAGAGATGGGTCCAACCGTCAAGGCTGGCCACAGCTATCCGCTCTATGGCAAGGCCGAGAAAGAGTGGCTGGAGTGGAGTCCGCGTATCCAGCCCTGATCTCTTCCCTTTGTATCTCATCCAAGCCCGGCACAGTGCCGGGCTTTTTTATATTCCGGTGCCTGTTGATAGGGTTCAGATTCAGAATATTCTTAGCCTTGTGGTAGGATATCGCCCCTCTTTTTCGGTCAACGAGACGGCACAGTGCACGACAACACCTTCCTTCCCGATTACTTTTTACGTCACATTGCGGCCATCATGCCGGCCCATCTCTCGATGGATGAGTTTGTGGCCAGTTGTCGACGTCCGCTGCGCCGCAGCATTCGGGTCAATACCTTGAAGATCGCCGTCTCGGATTTCGTCGCCCAGATGGAGCCACTGGGTTGGCAGCTCGACCCTGTGCCCTGGTGTGATACCGGCTTCTGGCTGACCCGCAGCGATGAAACCGTCCCCCTTGGCAACACCGCCGAGCACTTGAGCGGGCTCTTCTACATTCAGGAAGCGAGCTCCATGCTGCCGGTGACGGCGCTCTTTGCCAGCGACAAGATCAAGGCGGATGGCATGTTGCTGGATGCGGCGGCGGCCCCCGGCTCCAAGACCACCCAGATCGCGGCCCTGATGAACAATCAGGGAATGCTGGTTGCCAACGAGTTTTCCAGCAGCCGGTTGAAAGTGCTTAGCGCCAATATCCAGCGCTGCGGCGTGACCAATGTGGGGATGACCCATTTTGATGCCAAGGTATTTGGCCAGTGGTTGCCGGAGACCTTCGA
The DNA here is from genome assembly GCF_040907945.1 of Aeromonas sp. s11. NCBI lineage: Bacteria > Pseudomonadati > Pseudomonadota > Gammaproteobacteria > Aeromonadales > Aeromonadaceae > Aeromonas > Aeromonas sp. s11. The sequence continues at coordinate 242,806 of NZ_JBFOCU010000056.1, forward strand.
TGCCATCCTGCTCGACGCCCCCTGCTCCGGTGAAGGTACGGTGCGCAAGGATGAAGATGCACTGCGCAACTGGAGTATCGAGAGCATCGACGAGATCGCGGCGGTGCAGCAGGGGCTGCTGGAGAGTGCCTTCCATGCCTTGAAACCGGGTGGCGTACTGGTCTACTCCACTTGCACCTTGAGTGAGCAGGAGAACCAAGCGGTCTGCCAATCCCTGCTGGACAAGTTTGGCGATGCCTTGAGTTTTGACTCGCTGGCCGAACTGTTCCCCCATGCAGAGCAAGCCTGCACACCCGAAGGATACCTGCACGTTTGGCCCCAGATCTTCGATAGCGAAGGCTTTTTCGTCGCCAGGTTGCGCAAACATCACTCGGTGCCTAACACCATGTTCAAGCCGGGCAAGCTGGGTAAATTCCCTTTTGCGCCGCTTCCTGTCAAAGAGGCTGAACCCATGTTGCGCGAGATTGAAGCCAACTTCGGGGTGGCACCGCAGGGTCAGCTGTTTGGCCGCAATGACGAGATCTGGCTCTTCCCTCAGCGGTTTGATCAGGTGCAGGGCAAGTTGCGTTTCGATCGCATCGGCATCAAGTTGGCCGAAACCTTCAAGAAAGGTTATCGCCTCACTCATGAGTGGGCATTGGCCTATGGCGATAAAGCGAGCAAGGGCGTGGTCGAGCTGGATAGCGCCAATGCGCGGGAATTCATGATGGGGCGGGACGTCTGGCCAGAACAAGATTCTGGCGCTGGCGAGGTGATCGTCCGCTATCAGGGGCATACCCTGGGGATGGGGAAATGGGTGGGTAGTCGGGTCAAGAATGCCCTCCCCCGCGAGCTGGTGCGTGACAACAATCTGTTCAATGCGTAGTGTGCCGTTCGGAGCATCAGCACTTGAACGAGTCTGAAATACCCACACTCTGGTTGAACTTTTCTTCGGATCTTGAAAAGCCTTGAGCCTTGTCTAAGCTTAAGGCAATCCGAACACCAGTTAGCGCACGGCTCTGCAAGGAGCCAATTCCCCTATGCCAGGTACAAGGAATTCGTACCTGGCTTTTTTTATCTCTTCACGTATCGCTGTTACTTCACTCTTGTATCTATTCAACGGTCTCTTCGACCTGTGTGGCGACTCTGTTTTCAAACGGAGGTTCTCTACCCAGCTCATGTTGGTAGAGCAGATCGATCGCCTGCTCGATAAGTGACGCCTGACTGTCTTCGAGATGAAGACCCAGTGCGGCCAATCGTTCGGCGTGGCGATTGCTGATCCAGCATTGCAGCCGGGTATGGGTCTCCTGCTTGCGTTTTACATGTTGGCGCTGCCGCTCGGCATTGTTTTGGGGCACCGCCTCTTGCTCTTCACGCACTGTCATTTCTTGGCTCATATGTCCTTGCGATGTTCCATTTCCGGATTTGTTATCTCTCATCACATGCCATTATCCATAGGAAGATGGCCCTTCCCCTTTGGGCTGCAGGCTGCACGGCAAATATATCATCAGATCAACAAGATATCATTTAACATAAAAAATGAAGTGACGCAGTTGTGTTGTTAGCCCCAGATTGTAATGTCCGCTTTGAGCCAGATTGAAATGTCCGGCTAGGGCCCCCTCAGTTATACCTTGTGAGATAGGTGTCACCACGGAGGGGTTCTCATGGCACAAAGCGAGCTGATATTCACCATGAAAGAGGTAGACCGTCTCAAGACCATCCAGGCCGTGGTGGAAGGCCACATACCCAGCACGATAGCGGCACAGCGCCTGTCATTGACGCCACGGCATCTACGCCGCCTGGTGGCCCGTTACGTGGAGGATGGCCCATTAGGGCTGCGCTCCCGCAAGTTCGGGATGAAAGGCAATCGGCAACTGCCGATTGGGCTCAAGGAGCAAGCCTATCAGCTGATCACCCAGCACTACCCTGATTTCGGGCCGACCCTGGCCGCTGAGAAACTGGCGGAACAACACGGTATCAACCTGGCCGTGGAGACCGTGCGCCAGATGATGATTGCCACGGGGCTATGGGTGCCCCGCCGGCAACGGCCACCCAGGATCCAGCAACCTCGTTACCGCCGCGCCTGCTTTGGTGAGTTGATCCAGGTTGACGGTTGCGACCACCGCTGGTTTGAGGGTCGAGCGCCAGCCTGTACCGCCATCGTGTTCGTGGACGATGCGACCAGCCAGATCACCGCCCTGCGCTTTGTGCATTCCGAATCGACCTTCGCCTACTTCGGCACCTTGCGCGATCACCTGGTTGCCCACGGCAAGCCGCTGGCGCTTTACAGCGACAAGGCCAGCGTGTTCAGGGTCAATCACAAGTCCTCCCGTGGCGAGGGCCAGACGCAGTTTGCCCGCGCCCTGGACGAACTCAATATCGAGGGGTTCTGCGCTCATAGCAGTGCGGCCAAGGGCCGTGTAGAGCGCGCGCACCTGACGTTACAAGATCGCCTGGTGAAAGAGTTGAGGTTGGCGGGGATCAGCTCGATTGACGAGGCCAATGCGTGGCTGCCTGGCTTCATCTCCGATTACAACCGGCGCTTCGGTAAAGCCCCCTTGCATGAGGTGGACGTACACCGCCCCCTGGGCCCTCATGATGACTTGGAGCGTACCCTGATCTGGAAGGAGCCCAGGCAGGTATCAAAACGGCTCACAACCCAATATGACAAGGTGCAATACCTGTTGCTCGATACCCCCGCCCAGCGGCGGCTGATCGGTCGAGAGATCATGGTGTACCACTATTGCGATGATCGGGTGGAGTTACGAGGGCTGGATGGCCAGCTCCTGGATTACTGCATCAAGGATCAGCTGGCACCGGTGAATCAAGGGGCGATTGTCGATAACAAGCGGCTTGGCCATGTGCTGTTGATGGCCCAAGAGGTTCAGACCATGCGGGACGATGTTCGTTCGCGAGCTGCGCCAAGCAGCCCGACGACGAACCGCCGTCGCGGGCCGCATCCTGACAAGGTGAAGCCAAACCGACTAGGGGAAGAGCAGTATTACAAGGCGCTGCTGGACGTCAGCGGCGAAAGGCTGGAAGCGCAACCTGACAGGCCTGAGCTGGCGGACATTGCGAAGGAAGCCGCGCAAACGGTGGCAAAGCGCAAGCGGGGTAGACCGCAGATCACCGGCCCTCGGGACGAAACACCATCCCCTGTTGTGCAAGCGGCCATCAGTCAGTGGCAACAGAGATCGCGACAGGACGAGGTTTAGTTTGGGCGCCGACGTCAGTGTCGGAACGGTACTTTTCGAGGGGGCATCGTCGATATAACCCCATAGTGTTATTTGAACGAGAATATCGCTGTTGCGCTGTGTTGCAGGGTTCCGAGCAACGCAATTTTGCGGGCATCCAACACTGACGTCGGCGCCAGCCGAACGGGCGCCGACGTCAGTGTCAGAACGAACAAGGCCAGCTCGAAAGCTGGCCTTGCTGGATTTTTGCATTGGTCGGTGGACTAGGGACTGACCGCCGCGAGGATACCTCCTCAACCTCCCTCTGTTTAAGTTTGACAGGCTCAAGTCCACATCCCGTTCAAACCGATCCGGCCCGCTTTGGTGTCCGGCTGCTATAGGTTCCCAGTGAATATAGCACACTGCATCCGGCATTCAAGAGGGGGGAAATCCGTTACGACACTGACGTCGGCGCCCGTTTTAATGATTAGTATGAGTACCCGTACTCATACTAATCGCTCCCTAACCAGGGAGCTCAATCCCCCATCGGGTGAGCTTTTCACGGACTTTATCGGAGTCCCGTTTTATGTGGGCTCGGGCGTATTCACTTGATGAAGAGACTTGCATGGCCACTGCTTGAAACTCTGGGTCAGTTTTCTTTCTGCGCGTCGTCAACGCCTGCAAATAGCCCTCTGCCAGTTCTCGGCTATCGAGACTGACTGAAGCCCCAGGGCCACATAAGCGGCCACCTGCAGACATGAACAGCGAGCCCTTTTCCAATTCACCAACCAGTTCAAATGGCACTCGATCCGAGTATTGAACTTGCACCGTGAACCACTCAATTTTGTGTTTCACATTCATCCCCTGTGCCGTATTTGCTTTCGTACCAGGCAATAAATGCCCCCCAGGGAAGAGAACGCATTTTTGTGAGCGCTTCAGCAACTTCGGGGTCGAAGCACTCGGTCACATCATCCATAATCTTCTTCGCTTGAGCGGCCAGCTCTGGTTGTTGTTCAACCCAGCGTGTAATGGCTGTCTCGTAGAGCGAATCAGCTTCTTCAGCCAGTTCCAGCATGGTTCTTTTTTGAGTCACAACGGCATCCTCTTATGAATCTTCAGCAGCTGATTTTGACATGACTCTTAACTCAATTTCACCAAGATCTCGGACATTTGGATTTAGCTAAAAACCGGTCATTTCAAATAGTTTTTGACA